>NC_014364.1:310264-620529 GCF_000143985.1 Sediminispirochaeta smaragdinae DSM 11293
GGCCCGATATCCTTGCTTTTTCCATATACCTCTGGAATAGGCGGAAAAGTATTGAAATCGCTCGGCAGATAAAAAAGGAACTGCCCGATCTTCCGATCTTTGCGGGAGGACCGGAGGTAACGGCTGATTGGCATCGCCTCGGTGAAACATACCCGGGCTGTTTTGATCTTTTCCTCCCCGGAGAAGGTGAGGGATCGATTCTTCAGGGACTGGATATGCTTCTTGCCGGTAGACCCAGTACCTCAGTCCTTTTCCCGCAGAGCGTTGATCTTACCGTTCTTCCTTCTCCTTATTTGGACGGGATGCTGGATCCGGCTGCTTATACCGGTTTGCTGTGGGAACTCTCCAGGGGCTGTCCCTTCCGTTGCCATTTTTGTTTTGAATCCAAGGGCTCCGAACAGGTCAGATATTTCTCCATGGAGCGGATTACTCGTGAACTTGAGCTCTTCGCCCGTTCCGGAGTCCGGGAACTTTTTATTCTCGACCCTACCTTTAATCACAATCGTACAAGGGCAAAGAAACTACTGCGCTTGATGCAAGAAGTTGCGCCCGATATTCATTACAACATTGAAGTCAGAAGTGAATTTCTTGATCAGGAACTCGCCGAACTCTTTTCCTGCCTCTCCTGTTCCCTCCAAATTGGGCTGCAGAGTGCCGATCCAAAGGTACTCCGTAACATCAATCGAAGCATCAAACAGGATGATTTCCGCCGAAAAGTACTCTTCCTGCACGAAGCCGAAGTCGTGTATGGTTTTGATCTCATCTACGGTTTACCCGGGGATTCCCTTGAGGGGTTTCTTGCAAGCATTGACTTTGCCTTCTCCATGGTACCGAACCATATCGATATCTTTCCTCTTGCTGTTCTTCCGGGAACCGTACTATTCGATAACGCTGACTCTTTCGGTCTTGTCCGAGATAGCGATGATCCCTATCTTGTCCGCTCATCATCCGGCTTTCATTCCGAAGATATGGCTGTTGCTTCACGTATCGCTTCTGCAATTGATCTGTTCTACAACCAGGGAAATGCTGTTCCGTGGTTTGACATTATTATCGAAAGACTTGGAATCACCCCTTCCCGATTTTTTCTTGATTTTTCTCTCTGGCTGGAAGGCAGAATATCAGATGAGCCTGATCAGGCAATGAGCGAGGTTCAGCAGATATACCTTTTAAAGCTTTTTATTGACAGGGGATTACAGGCAGAAGGCGAGATCGTTCATGATATTATTGAAATTTTTGCCCTCTGGGATCGCATAGATGAAGCCGCTTCAGGCAATGTGTCGGAACTATCGGGATTTTTCTACTTTTCACCCTCCCAGCTTTTTGAATATTTGGAAGAGGGGGTTAGAGATTTGGGGGAGCTTGCATTCTTTTTGCCCCGACTTGAAAAAACTATCCTTGTATCTTCCTCTGAAGGCGTTCTTCTGTTTCAGGAGTAACCAAGGGCTTTCATTGTTTGTTTACGCCTTTCCAATATGCTGCGGTATAACGCGGAGTGCTTTTTATGAGGGAGGTAGATGTCGGCTTCCGCTGCTTTCATGCTGTCAGAAAATTTTACACCTGTTTGAGACGCCGTGAATGCCCGGTTTGTATTCAGCCATGCCCCGAATGCAGTTGCTTCCCCGTTTTTCATGCTTGTTACGGGCCTTTGAAATATATCGGCAAGGATCTGATTGTATAGGGGGAATCTTGTCATGCCTCCTGATGCAAAAATTCGATTATGAGTGTTGGTTTGTGATTCTATCTCGATGATTCTGTCATGTAGTTCGAAGGCTATGCCTTCAAGTATTGCCCGGGCCATATCTCCTCGTTTTGTTGAGAGATCAAGATTGAGGAATGCTCCCTTTGAAAAGGTCTGACCAGTCGAATCGGATGGACCTTTGAAACGGGGAATAAGCATAACGCCGTTTGCACCTGGAGGCGATTGTGCGATTTCCCTGTCAAGCAGGGAGAATTTCTTTTTTTCCGTTGTGGTCGTTTCTATACTGAGCTCCGCGAACCAGCGATATACTGTTCCTGCGGTCGATAGTGAAGATTCGATGAGGTAGGCTCCCGCTGCGGCCACATTGGAATATATTGAACATGCCTCGTTTCTAACAGGCCTTGGCGATATGGTAAGGACGTAAGCACCTGTACCGGTATTTACCGTGATGGTTCCGGGGGTGGTGATCCCGAATCCCAAAACCGAGCATTGCTGATCACCGCCCGCCGCAACGACCGGAATCGATCCGCTTATCGAAAGCTCTTTTCGGATCTCTTTGCATAGTTCTCCGCAGACAGAGCCTGGAGAAACAAGTTCTGCCAGTTTGGCTTTATCAATACCAAAATATGATATGAGTGTGTCGTCCCAATCCTTGGCCTGCAGGTTGAAGAGATTTGTTCTGCTGGCCACGGAATGATCGGTGACCATTCGTCCCGTCAGCAGGAAGAGAAGATATTCATAGATGCCGATAAGCTTCCATGATTGCTTGTATTCTTCCGGTTTGTATTGTTGGATCCAGTACATTTTGATGGCGGAAAAGACCGAAGAAACAGGAAGCCCCGAACGCAGATAAATATCCAGATTGTGGGAGCTAAACCTCTCCAGCAGGCAGTCGGTCCTTTTATCCTGCCACATGATTGCCGGAAGAAGCGGCTTGCCATTTTTATCGATAGGAAAGACAGGGGATCTGAATGCCGTTAACCCGATTGCCTCAAGGGGGAGGTGGTGTTGATCAAGATGCGCAACAGCTTCCTTGAGGGCCGTTTCCAGAAGCCGCTTCCAGATAAGCGGATTTTGCTCGACACGGCCGTCGGTCAAGAATTGAGGTGAGGAGTGGTGCTGAGAGATAAAAGCGGCGTTCCCTTCCTCGTCGTAAAGAATTCCGCGGATACTGGTGGTTCCTGCATCAATAATAAGTATCATCTATACACGCTCATTGTCCATAATAGGCGTTTTTTCCATGTTTTCGTAGGAAATGTTTATCCAGCAAGGTTTGTTGCATGTGAGAAATAGCTGGCCGTATCGACATGGTCGCCATCGCCATGTAGGCAATTTCTTCAAGAACTACTGCGTGATAGAGTGCTTCTTCGGGTGTTTTTCCCCAGGAAAAGGGGCCATGAGCGGCCACAAGGGCGGCTGGAACCGCTTCCGGGTCGATAGCCCGTGTCCTGAACGTCTCTACGATGACATTGCCTGTTTCCAGTTCGTAGTTTTCCTGAATCTCGTCGTCGGTCATTTTTCTGGTACAGGGAACGGCGCCGAAAAAATAATCTGCATGAGTGGTGCCCAGAGGGGGCAGGTCCGTGCAGGATTGGGCCCATGCCGTACTGTTTCTTGCGTGGGTATGAACAATTGACCCGCAGCCGGGAAATCCCTTGTACAACGCGATGTGGGTTGCCAGGTCACTGGATGGGCGTTTTGTTCCGTGCACGATGTTTCCATCCATATCGGTGACGACCATATCTTCGACTTGTAATTTTTCATAGGGAACGCCGCTTGGTTTGATCACAATCCACCCTTGCTTCCTGTCGACGGCACTGACGTTTCCCCAGGTGAAGGTTACCAAGCCCCGAACAGGAAGTTCGAGGTTCGCCTTGAAAACCGCTTCGATAAGGGTATCTATATGTTTACTCATTGATGTAAGCGCCTTCTTTCATTCTTGCAATGATCCATTTCCTGGCTTCCTCTATTTCTTTGACCGGGTCGTTTCCTTTCCCCGACCACATCTCCATGAGAAATGGGCCGGTAAAGTGTAGCCTTTTCAAGGCTCGAAACGCTGCGACGAAATCGACGCAGCCGTCACCGAACGGTACATCACGAAATTGACCGGGAAATGTTTTTGTCACCGCCAGTGTATCCTTAAGATGGATTGCCGTAATGAGATTCTTCCCAAGCTCCAATTCTTGCACGACATCGTTGCCCCAGGCGGTCAGGTTTCCCAGATCGGGATATACCGTAAACCAGGGATTCATGATCATTCGCTTGAGATTCATGAAACGTACAATCGAGCTCATGCGATGTGTGTCCATGATCTCCATGGATAGCATAACGTGTTCCTTTGCCGCCGTCTGAACTCCCTCATTCAGACCGTCTATGAACCATCGCCAGGTGTCGTCGTCTCCCGCTTCATAATACACATCATAGCCGGCAAGCTGGATGGTTCTGATTCCGACCTCGGCGGAAAAGTTGATAGCGTCATGAAGTATTTTCCGAGCCCTTGCTCTGATATCGGGATTATGGCTGCCGAGAGGAAACCGCCTGTGCCCGCTAAGGCAGATGGATGGTACGGAAATTCCCGAATCAAAGACACAATTCATGAAAGCCTTCCGTTCGTCCCTTGTCCACTCGAGACGGGCCAGTCGTCTGTCTGATTCGTCGATGGACATTTCCACAAAGGAAAAGTCAAGGCGTTTCGCCAGATCCAGTTTTTCCGGCCAGGATGCCGTTTCGGGCAAGGCTTTTTCGTAGATACCGAATTTCACGTCCTGGAGGGTCATTCCTGGTTCCAATTATCCCGAATCGCCTGTTTGAAGGCACGGGCCGCGGCTATGGGATCTTTCGCCTCGTAAAGCGATCGACCCGAAATAAAGCATTTCACCGGAATCCCCCGAAACAGTGATAGATCCTGCGGTGCAAGTCCTCCTGTAACCGAAACTGCAAAACCCATTTTTCCCAGATGCCGGATCTTCTGTATATCCTCATCGCTCCAGTTTTGTCCGGCCGCCGCAGCGTCGCGCCCCCGGTGGTAGATCGCCTGGTGGATGCCGATATCGAGCCATTTTGCGGCCAGATCGAATGACCACGCTCCGTATAGCTCCACCTGTATCTCGCCGCTGTATGTGTCCGCAACTTTTTTGGCCGCCTCCATTGTGGCCAGTGGAGCATTGCAGATGCATGTCATCCAGTTTGCTCCCCGGGAAAACACCAAATTTGCTACCACTTCTCCGGCATCCGCCGCCTTCAGGTCGGCAACGATGGTATGATCGGGATATGCACCGTGTATCTGTTTTACTGCTTTAGCCCCTTCGGCATAGCAAAGGATCGTTCCTGCTTCAATAACGTCTACTTCTTCTGCAACCTTTCCTGCCGATTCAAGAGCTGCCTTCAAATCTGTGTGGTCCAGGGCAATTTGTAGTAATGGTCTGTTCATAGTTACTCCGATATGTTTGTATAGATCATTTAATGATCAAAATAAACATATTGTCAAGTTTGTTTTTGTATTTTTGAATGAAGAAATATATTGGTGTGATTTGATAATGAATATTAATTATATATTATATATATAATTAAATGATAAAATATTGATTATCTATATGTCGAGTTATAAGGCTTACATTTATTGTGATCAAAAAATCAATTTTTTTATTGACATATGAACACAACGATGTGAAGATTAACTATCCACAGCAGATTGGAGTTTGCATGAGTAAGATAGATACCATTACACGGGAATCATGGATTCTCAGTACGTTTCCCGAATGGGGGACCTGGTTGAATGAGGAGATTGACGAAGAAAACGTCAGGCCGGGGACGTTCGCCATGTGGTGGCTTGGATGTACCGGCATCTGGGTGAAATCGGAAGGGAATACAAATATCTGTATCGATCTCTGGACAAAAAGCGGGAAACGCACAAAGCAGAACCCCCTGATGAAGGAACAGCATCAGCACCAGCGGATGATTGGATGTCGAAAACTCCAACCCAATCTCAGAAATGTTCCCTGCGTAATCGACCCTTTTGCTATTCGAAAGGTCGAAGCTATTCTGGCGACACATGATCATGGTGATCATATCGATGAAAATGTTGCAGCAGCGGTGTTGCAGAATATTTCCGCAGAAGTACCGTTTGTCGGACCGCAGGCCTGTGTCGATCTCTGGACAAGTTGGGGCGTACCGAAGGAACGTTGTCGGGTTGTTAGGCCGGGGGATTCCCTGCAGATCGGTGATGTTCAGATTATTGTTCTTGATTCTTTTGATAGGACCGAGCTGGTTACCGCACCCAAGGGAGTCGTCCTGAAGGGAAAGATGCCCCAGGATATGGATCGTCTCGCCGTTAATTACTTGATCAAGACTCCCGGAGGAACAATCTATCATAGTGGCGATTCCCATTATTCCAACTATTATGCAAAGCACGGCAATGATCATGAAATCGATGTTGCACTGGGCTCATATGGCGAGAATCCCCGGGGAATGACCGATAAGATGACTTCTGTCGATATCCTGCGAATGGCGGAATCTTTGAGAACCAAGGTAGTGATTCCTTTTCACCATGATATCTGGACCAATTTTCAGGCCGATCCCATGGAAATTCTGGTTCTGTGGAATATGCGGAAAGATCGCCTGCAATATCGGTTCAAGCCCTTCATCTGGCAGGTCGGTGGAAAGTTCGTCTATCCGGATGATAAAGAACTGCTTGAATACCATTATCCCCGGGGATTTGATGATGCCTTTTCCATAGAGCCCGATTTGCCTTTCAAATCCCTGCTGTAAAACTGCGTCAGAAATTTGCGATTCCGGATTCGCTTGAATCCTTAAAATCAATTGACTACCTTCGCGTTTATCGTGAAGGGAAAATGGAGGATTACATGAGAAGATTTGTGGTTGTGCTCCTGTTGATCTTTACTTCAAGTTTTGTCTTTTCCAATGGACAGCAGGATGCTGCCGGAAGCTCTCCGAAGAGTGTGTCAGGTGAGTTTAACTGGAGACAATGTGAGGGAGAGACCATTGTTACATGCTTTCCGAACCATGTGACGTATAACGCGTTGATGCCCCTGATTCCCGAGTTCGAGGAGCTTACCGGTATCAAGGTGGAGGTCGATCTGCTCCAGTACATGAAGATGCACGATAAACAGGTATTGGAGATGAGTAAGCCTTCCGGCGATTATGATCTCATTTCAATGGTGTGCATGTGGAAAAGTGAGTATGCCGCCGCCGGTATGTTGAAGGAACTCGAGCCCTTCTTCAATGATCCGTCCCTGGCGTATCCGGATTACGACTTTGACGATCTTGTCCCTGCCTATGTGGAAAACACCGGCTATGTAGGAGGCAAAAAAATCTATCTCGGCGGTCCGGGGGCCAAACTTTACGGTGTCCCTTTTGGTGCCGAGACCAGCATATTGATATATCGAAAAGATATCTTCGACAAATATAATCTTAAGGTGCCTGAGACCTATGATGAGGTACTCGAGACTGCCAAATTCATCTATGAAAATGTTGATGGTATGTATGGGATGACAAGCCGGGGTGCTTCCGGGCACCAGGCGAATGCCGCTTACCTTCTGCATGCATCACCTTTTGGAGCAAGAGTCTTTGACGAGAATTGGGAACCGGTGGTTAATTCCCCTGAATCTATCAAAACACTTGAGTGGATGAAAAAGATGTTCAGCTATGGACCTCCGGGAATGACCAGTTTTGCCCAGGACGGCGAATTTCAGGCCTTTTTGCAGGGAGATGTTGCCATGTACCTCGATGCAAGCGTTTTTGCCGGTAAGGCCAGAGATCCGAAGCAGTCGAAGGTCTATGATAAACTCGGTTATGCAATGCATCCGAAGCAGGAAAACAGATTGAGTGAGTCAGGAGGATTCGGCCTGGCGATACCGGCAAATGCGAGCCATCCGGAGGCCGCATTCCTGTTCCTTCAGTGGATCACAAGCAAGGAGACCGAACGGAAGGTTATAGAGAATGGCGGAGCCCCTTTCCGTACTTCTTCGGTAAACGATCCCATTCTTCAGGATGAGTATCCGGAATTCAAGGCTCTTGCTCTGCAGTTGCCACACGTAAATCCAGATTGGCGGCCCATCATCCCTGAATGGGGGGAGATCGACAATATCATGGGCATTGCGGTCAATCAGGTATTGACCGGAGAGAAAGAGCCCCAGGAGGCCATGGATGGTATCATGGCACCTATTCGGGAGATCATGGTTCGAGCCGGATATATTAAGTAAACAGAAGCAATAGTGTGCCGGACGTATCTTGCAAGCATTGCTGATACGTCCGTGATTCAGGAGGTCCGGATTTGTTCAACAATGGTGTCATGAAACGGAATAAAAGCCCATATCTTTTTGCATTGCCGGCAATTGCCGTTCTGTTACTGGTTATGGTGGTACCTGTCGTCTCGGGTATCAGGCTGAGTTTTTTTGAATGGTTTTTGCGGGATATCAGAAAGGAACCGGTGTTTGTCGGACTGCGGAATTTTATTGACTTGTTCGGAAGCGAGAACTTTCAGACCAGTATTCGTGTCACATTGGTATTTACCATTAGTGTGGTTTGTCTGGAGTTGTTCGTTGGATTGGTTCTCGCTCTTTTACTGGAGGATGGTCTCCCCGGACTTCGTTTTTTTCGTACTGTTTTCATTTTGCCCGTCATGATTGCTCCCGTTGTTGTCGGTGTCATCTGGAAATTTCTTTACAACCCCTCGTATGGGAAGATAAACTACTTTCTTTCGGTTCTGGGATTGAAAGAGGTCGGATGGCTCTCGGACCCCCACATGGCGCTCATCTCTATTATCATAACCGATATCTGGCAATGGACTCCCTTTGTGTTCCTGCTTTTGCTTGCCGGACTTCAGGGAATTCCCTCTGATCTCAGTGATGCGGCCCGGGTCGACGGAGCCAACTATCTTCAGAATTTAATTCATATCAAATTGCCCTGTATCTCCGGTGTCATCGGCATTACCGCCGTGCTTCGGCTCATTGATGCCTTTCGGGGGCTGGTTGTCATGTTTATCATGACCAACGGCGGTCCGGGAGTGTCGACCGAAATTCTTTCCCTTCATCTTTACAAAACAGCCTTCACCGATCAGCGCCTGGGTAAGGCCTCTGCCGTGGCTGTTATTTTGCTTGGTATCATAACGCTGCTTTCCATAATTTTTATTACCAAAAATATGAAAGATGAAACATAAAAGGCAGGGGCATAATGACTTTTAAGAATAGAAAACGACTGAATCGGTTTATTGTTCTCATGATAGTTCTGGTGGGAATGGTAATTTGCCTGTTTCCCATTTACGAAATGGTTTCGACATCATTAAAATATGAGGTGGACGCCTTTTCCCTTCCTCCGAAATGGATATTCCGGCCGACATTTGAAAACTACCGGAATGTACTTTTAAGTAACGGCTTCGGACGTTATTTTTTCAACAGCGTTATTGTTGCGCTTTCAACGACCTTTTTCAGTGTCTGTACGGGTGCCCTTGCTGGCTATTCATTTTCCCGTTTCAAATATAAAGGGAAAAAGCTGCTTATCGTCTTTACGCTCCTGCTCCGCATGATTCCTCCTGTTATCCTGGTAATTCCCGTTTTCGTTATCTGGAATTCCCTGGGGCTTGCAAATACCAGAATCGGCCTGGTCCTTGTTTATATTGGTCTCAATTTGCCTTTCAATATCTGGGTCCTGAAAACCTTTATCTCCGAAATTCCAAGGTCGCTTGACGAGTCGGCAACCATAGACGGCTGTTCCGACTGGATGGTTTTTTCTAGGATCATTCTTCCCCTTATTGCACCGGGCCTTTCTGTTGCCGGAATTTTTACCTTCCGAATTGCCTGGAATGAATATATCCTGAGCCTTGTATTGACCAACCGTTTTACCAGAACACTGCCGGTAGCTGTTTCGCTTTTTCTTACCGATGCCGGGACGGAATGGGGAAAAATCACGGCTATTGCAACCATTACCGCCATACCTGCTTTTATTTTTACATTTACCGCGGCAAAAAAGCTGATCATGGGAATGACGGCCGGTGCCGTGAAGGGATAACAGGAAGCAATATGAACTCAACTGAACGGACTTTTCTGGCGCTTGATCATAAAGAGGCCGACCGCGTGCCTGTCGATTTTGGCGGTCATCTTATCTCCGGTATTCATATCGATGCCTATCGCAAGCTTCTTGAATACCTCGGCATGCGTTTTGACCAGCTTCGGATTGAGCGATATCGTCAGAGGACCGCCGTTATCGATGAAGCTGTCCATCAACTTTTCCATACCGATTTTCGTCCCCTAGTTCCCCCGGTTCCCCAACTTGTATGGTCGGACGATGGTTCCAGGGAAACGTATCGTGATGAATGGGGGGTGGGTTGGGAACGGCAAAAAGACGATGGTGATTATTTTGAATGCCGAACACCGCGTTTTTCCGAGATGCCGGACGAGGAAATGCTTCGAGACGTTCACTGGCCGGATTATTCGAAGCCTTCCAGACTTGCCGGACTTGCTCACCGTGCCCGGACGATCTGTAAAGAAGAGAAGGTACCCATTCTCGACCTTCCACTTGGACTTGAGCTTTTCGACGCAGGATTCAATCTATGTGGTTCTGCAAATTTCTATATGATGCTTGCCCTGGATCCAAAGGCGGCGGAGTACATAATGGACCGGCAGCTTGAACAGCAGCTTGCCTGGTGGACTCAGGCATTTCAGAGCATTCCCGATTTGTCGTTGATCCGCATAGGCGATGATCTTGGTGCTCAGGATTCGATGCTGATCTCACCCGAAATGTATCGGAATCTTGTTCTGCCCCGGCACAAAAAACTGTTTGCCGGAATTAAAACAGCTTCTCGGGGGCGGGCTAAAATTATTATGCATTCAGATGGTGCAATCCTACCTGTCATTCCCGATTTGATCGAGGCGGGAATCGACTGCCTCAATCCTGTTCAATACACAGTGCCCGGTATTGATCCTGTTTTGTTAAAAAAAGAATTTGGGAAAGATATTACCTTTTGGGGTGGCGGGATTGATACTCAGTCGATTCTCCCCAATGCTTCGCCCTCCCAGGTAAAAGAGGAGGTGAGACGTCAAATCGATATCCTTGCACCCGGTGGCGGGTTTATTTTTAGTCAGGTGCATATTATCCAAAAAGATGTTCCACCCGAGAATATTGTGGCAATGTTCGAAGCCGTCCGGGAGTCTGGAATCTATTGAGGGAGGTGAACACAGGGACGAACGGCCTCGAAACTTTTGCCAAAAGCGGGCATAATGGTGGATAATAGTGATACAAAAGAAAGCAAGAGGTCATTCCCATGTCTGAAAGTTCCATCGTGGCAAACCGACATCTGAAATTGTTGGATATTCTCAATCGAAAGGGGTTTGTGCGTGTCGATCAATTGAGCATGCACCTTAATGTTTCGCAGGGAACGATACGGCGTGACTTGGAGTATCTTTCACAAAAGGGCCTTCTTGAACGGAGGCATGGAGGGGCTCGCATAGCCTCTTCTCCATTAAACTCCCTTCCCGAAAGAGATTTCATGGAAAAAGGCCTGATCAATACCGAAGAAAAGAAGGCCATAGCCAAAAAAGCCCTCGAGCTTGTACATGACAATGATATCATTTTCCTGAACAGTGGTTCGACGACACTCCATTTTTTAGAGGCTCTCCGAGATGCTCGAGTGAGGGTGTTTACGAATAATGCTTGGGCGGTATCTTGCAAGAAAGGCCCAGAGCTTGAGCTGATGATTTTAGGGGGAGAATACAGGGAACAATCGAGATCGTTTATTGGTATCATGACCCTGGAAGCAATAAAGAACATCAACAGCAATATCACTTTTCTCGGAACGAACGGAATCAGTCTCGAAAAAGGTCTGACTACAGCTGTTCATCAGGAATGTAGTATCAACCAGGCAATGATCGAGAATACGAATGGCAAGGTGGTTGTTTTGGCTGATCACTCTAAAATTGGGCGCGTTTCAAATTTTGTTTCAACTGCACTGAACGAAATTGATATTCTTATCACCGATAAATCTGCTCCCTCTGAAACACTTGAGAAGTTTAAACATATGGGTGTAGACGTGATTATTGCCTAATTCCTAATTACAGATTGCATCAGGAGTTTTATACAACTCCGGGAAGCTTGTATGGCCAATCCGGAGCCGTATATAACTATTCCAACTGGAAAAAGCAGCGGAGCCTTTAGGATTCTTCCTCTTTCTCCGGCATATCCAGTTTAATGTGAAGCATCTTGAGCTGGTCTTCATCGACGAGACTCGGAGAATCGTCCATAGGGCTGTATGCCTGGTTGTTCTTCGGGAAGGCAATCACCTCTTTGATCGAGTTCTCTCCTGCCATGATCATGACCAGCCGATCGAGGCCCGGAGCTATTCCGCCGTGGGGAGGCGGCCCGTAGCGGAAGGCGTTGAGGAGAAATCCGAAACGGTTTTCCGCTTCTTCGCTGGAAAATCCGACAATGTTGAAGATGCGCTTCTGAATTTCGGGATCGTGGATCCTGATAGAACCGGATGCCAGTTCAAAGCCGTTACAGACAAGATCGTAGAGGTCTCCCTTTACCGCACCGGGGTTTTCCTCCAGGGTGTCGAGGTACTGCTCCTGGGGCATGGTAAACATGTGATGGGCAGCTTCCCAGCGCTGTTCTTCTTCATTGTACTCAAAGAGAGGGAAGTCCACGATCCAGCAGAATCGGAAGGTCCCCGCTTCGATCAGGCCGAGGTCTTTTCCGAGTTTGCTGCGAACCGCGCCAAGACTGGTGCAGGCGACGTTCCATTTGTCCCCGACCATCAGGATTAGATCTCCCTCTTGTGCTTCAAGGCTTGCAAGCAGCTCATCGGCAATCCCGTCGAAGAATTTCGAAACACCACCTTCGATGCCCGATTCTCCGACTTTCATCCAGGCAAGGCCCTTTGCTCCGTAGACCTTTGCCGCATCCTCAAGCTCGGAGATCTGCTTTCTGGAGTAGCCTGCACAGCCGCTCGCCACCAGGGCCTTGACGCAACCTCCTTCGGCAATGACTGACTTGAAGGCGTTAAAACCGCTTTTTGAGGCAAGTTCGTCGACGGTTTTCATTTCCAAACCGAAACGGAGGTCCGGTTTATCGCTTCCGAAACGGTTAAGGGCATCGTCATAGGGCAAGCGCTGGAAAGGTATTTCGAGTTTTACCCCAAGGGTTTTGTCGAAGATGTGGCTCATCATCCCCTCGACGACTTCAAATACATCGTCTTTGCTGACGAAACTCATTTCCATATCGATCTGGGTGTGTTCCGGCTGTCGGTCGCCTCGAGCATCTTCGTCCCTAAAGCAATGGGCAATTTGAAAATAGCGATCGAAGCCGGAAACCATCAAGATCTGTTTGTAGAGCTGAGGGCTTTGAGGAAGAGCGTAAAATTTTCCGGCGTGTATGCGGCTTGGTACAAGAAAATCCCGTGCTCCTTCGGGGGTTGATTTGATCATGGTTGGAGTTTCGATCTCCATAAACCCCTTACCGATGAGAAACTCTCTTGCTGCGAAGGTTACATCGGTTCTCAGCCGTATCTTACGCTGCATAGAGAAGGATCGCAGGTCGAGATAGCGGTATTTCAACCGAAGGTCTTCCTTTGCGTCGCTTTTCTCGTCGATCATGAAAGGGAGAACATCACATTTCGTGAGTATTTCAATCTGCGAGGCCGCCACCTCGATCTCTCCTGTGTTCATATCCTTATTGACCATTTCGTCGGGTCGGCGACGGACGATACCGACGACAGCGATGCAGTATTCAAATTTGAGCTCTTTGGCCTTCTCTTTTAATGGAGCGGAGGCATCTTCATCGATTACGACCTGCGTGATGCCGTAGCGGTCCCGGAGATTGATAAAAAGGATGCCGCCGTGGTCCCTATTCCTATGGACCCATCCATTGAGGGTAACGGTTTCTCCGACCCTTGAACTGTTTAGTTCTCCACACGTAGCGGTTCGTTTCATATTTTCCATAAAGATGACTCTACATGATGAACGTTCCCTTTTCAAGCTGTCATTGTCAGAGACTCGAAGTTCAGGCTATACTTATATTCCGGTTTATGAAACGAAAGAGTTTTATCGTGGTTGGTATAGCTATTATATGTGTATTTTTTCTATTATTGATTCTAATGCTCTTTATCGATCGCTCCATAAGTGTCGTGGCTCGAGAGCGTCTTTACGATAGCATATCAGAGGTCCCTTCTGTAAAAACGGCTCTGGTCTTAGGAACCAGCCGTTATCGTCCGGGCGGAAAGACCAATCTCTACTTTCGCTACCGTATCGAGGCTGCAAAGGCCTTGTTTGATGCGGGAAAGGTCAGATATCTCTTGGTAAGTGGGGATAATGCTCGAAAATCCTACAATGAACCTGTGGAGATGCGCCAGGCTTTGGTTGAAATGGGGGTCCCTATTGATCGGATTGTTCTCGACTATGCCGGGTTTCGAACACTGGATTCGGTTGTTCGCTGCCAGGAGGTTTTTGGGCAAGACCATTTTATTATTGTAAGTCAGCGCTTTCACAACGAACGAGCTCTGTACATTGCCCGTCATTTTGGGATCGACGCCGTGGCTTTTAACGCAAAAGATGTCGGAGGCTATTCGGGTCGGCGGATACGGGGAAGGGAATACTTTGCCAGGGTGAAGGCTCTGTTGGATTTACACTTCTTCCATACCGGTCCAAGATTTCTCGGTGAGACCGTGGAGATCCCTGAATAGAGGTTGTTTCAACCTCTATATGGTGTTCCGAATTTTCGTGGTGGGACAGGGCATTGTATTAATTCTTTTCGGCATCCTTTTTTCGCCGGTAGCAGTCACTGCACCCGAGCACATGTACATGCCGTCTCTCTCCTGAGTCGAAAACTCGTGCAATGATATCCCCATCATAGGGAACTTCTTTTCCGCAGACCGGACATATCCTTTTTCGCTTGCCTGGGGCAGGGTAGCAATAGGGACATCCTTTAATTTCCATCAGTCTGTCAGGTGCACCTGGTGATTTTGGGTACAGGACCGATTTTATGTTTTGCCCTTTTGCCAGGTCCGCCGAACAAAGAGGACACTGTCGTTCTCGCTTTGGTTGTGGATGTGTAAGCTTTGTTTGCGTTTTTTTACTATGCCCTCCTTTGCCGCTTCCTAAGAGCAGAATAACCAAAGCCGCCACCACTACCGCCGAAACTGCACCGATTGCCAATTCAACCATATAATTTGTGTACCCTCTTCCTTGAGAAAGTGCAAGTATCTTTTCTATTGGCAGGTGCCCCGATTCCGGTTAGGATAAAGGAATGGGAACACTCTATATTGTTGCAACTCCTATTGGCAATCTCGCCGATATCACCTTTCGGGCACTAAAAACGCTAAAGGAAGCCGATGTTATAGCCTGTGAAGATACTCGGCAAACCCTTAAGCTTCTTAATCACTATGAGATACAAAAGCCTCTGGTGAGCTGTCGGTCGCACAATGAAAGCATTGCTGCAGATCGTATTATTGAGCTTCTCCAGGAAGATAAAACCGTTGCCTATGTCAGTGATGCCGGAACCCCCGGCTTGAGTGATCCCGGAGGGGCCTTGGTACATGCGGTTCGTGAAGCCGGTTTCGAAGCTGTTCCGATACCCGGGGTATCTGCTTTTGCTGCATTAATGAGCGTGGGATCATTTCCCGGTCGTAGTGTTCTTTTTGACGGTTTTTTAAGTCCAAAGGCCGGGAAGCGGAAAAAGCGGCTTGAAGAGTTGTTGGAACGGGGTGAAAGTTTCGTTTTATATGAATCTCCTCATCGGATTATCAAGCTTTTGACCGATATTGCCGATGTTGATCCTGAGCGATTGGTTCTCATTGGGAGAGAAATGACCAAATTCCATGAAGAGTATCTGCAGGGCAGCGCTCAGGAGCTTCTTAATGATTTTTCCGGTAGGGAATCTATTAAAGGAGAGTTTTCCGTCCTTGTATCCGGAAAGAAAAAACGTTAATATTAAGAGTATTCCATCCGATATATAGGATGAAAGGCAGGGTTGGAAATGAATATTGAGAGATTAGGACCGGTTGATCCGGTAAACAAGCTTGGGAAGACCAACAAAACCTCTAAACCGATAAAGCCCGGAGAAAAGGACTCAATTTCCATATCCAATGATGCAAAAACCATGGCTGAGGTGTATAAGGCCGTTGAAACGGTTAAGGCGTCTCCCGATATCAGGGCCGACCGTGTCGAAGAGGTCCGCCGAAAATTGGAGGATCCTTCCTACATAAATGATAAGCTGCTTGGTGATGTCGCCGATTCAATCATGGATATGTTCGGCATCTCCTGAGTTATGCCGTCGATAGTACTATTCCGACCACCCTACCGGGTGGTCTTTTTTTATTACTCCCCTTGCATAGCTCGGTATCTCCTGTAATAGTGATATAAGGATTTTGTGAGGAGGTTTGCCAATGCAGGATTTATCCCTTTACATGCCGACGAGGATATTTTGTTCTGCTGGTTCTCTGCTACGGCTGGCAGAGACTATTGGATTGCTTGGAAACCGCTTTCTCCTTGTCACGGAACGTGCTCTTTCAGAGCGTGAGGAGGTTGATCGGATACGATCGCTTATAGAACGGGAAGGCGGTGAGGTCATGATTTTTACCGATCTTCCTGCCCGGGCGGACAGTCGTAGTGCGGAGGCTGCCTCCGAGCTTGCAAAGGTAAGTAGGTTGCATGCCGTTATCGGCTTCGGGGGGCTAAGGGCCCTTGGTATTGCCAGAATGACGGCACTTGCAGCCAACTCCGATAAACGTGTCGATGATATTCTCTCTGGATCTACCGTTTCTGCTCCTCCGCTCCCTTATATAGAGATTCCCGGGACGCTTCGTAGCCCCTTCATGTGTAGCGATAGGTTTTTCATTGTCGATGCCAGAAATCGAACCCCTCGATTGGTCAATGCCGAGGGCTTTTTTCCCTTTGCCGCTGTGATCGATCCCGAATTGAGCGGGGGCTTATCGCCAAAGTATCGGGTGGCTCTATTGCTTGATACCCTCCTTCTTTCCGTGGAGGGCTATCTTTCAGGTCGGAATACATTCTTTTCTGAGACGGCTTTTCTAAAAGCGGTTGCACTTGCTGTTGATGCAGTGGCCGGGATGGAGGTAGGTAAGGTTGAACGTGCCGGACTCTTTGCCGCTCAGGCCGCCTTCTTCAACGCGCTCGGAACCGTTTCTGGTTCCCCTGGAGCCGGTACTGCCCTCTCCTGGAGCATAAGTGCTCATCGATCCGTACCTAAAGCCGTTGCCTCTACCATCTTGCTCCCCTATATCCTTGAATATGGGTTGAGGTCAGCGCCGGAGAAGGTTGCCAGGATGGGAAATATCCTAGGTGAAAATTTAAAGGGCCTTTCAGTGGTTGCTGCCGCAGATAGGACGGTCGAGCGGCTGCGTTCTTCCATCGGATCTCATGAATTTCCCGGTCGCCTTTCAGAGCTGGACCTTGAACGTGATGCTTTCCCCGAAGTTGTTGGAAAAGCGAGGGAGCTTCCTTTCATCGCTGATTTACCGGGGCCTCTTTCCTATGATGATCTGATGCAACTGCTTCAACAAGCGTGGTAGTGCTGCTGCATGATCACCATAAAAAAATTGGCGGGACTTCCTGCTTCGACACGTATACGAAAATATCCGAGGCTCATGCGGTTTTTTGAAGAAAGCCTCCGAAATGATGTGCCTATCGATACTACGTACTTACGGGATTTGTTTTCCCTGATCGCTGGGGATCCCTTCGTTACTAGTGCTGTTCGTGAGAAAGTGTCGATTCTTAATCTGCAGTGTATAGACAAAAATGACGTACTGCGCTCCTGTAATGGATTGCGGCATCTTCTTCTTGAACAACTAGGCGCTTCCCCCGCCGATTGGGACCTCTTGCCTCCAAAACCTTTAGAGGAGGGAGGCTGTGAACAGGTGCGAAAAATCATTGAGCTTGATCTTTATCTCGACGATATCCGTTCACCCTTTAATGTCGGAAGCATCTTTCGGGCTGCCGAGTCTTTTGGCGTCCGAAAAATTTTTCTCTCCCCTGGTAGTGCGGACCCGCGACATCCCCGGGCGCAGAGAAGTGCCATGGGATGTGTTGATATCGTTCCTTGGTGTCGCTCTTCTTTTGAAGAGATGCAAACCCACACCACTTCGAATAAGATTGTTGCCCTTGAAACGGGAGGTTGTCCGTTACATGAATTTCACTTTCCGGCAGGTGGAATACTTGTTATCGGTTCGGAAGAACTGGGAGTCTCACCTGCCTTAATGGAACAGGCAAGTCGGAGCGGCGGGGCTGTTTCTATAGAAACGGGGGGACGCAAAGGCTCTCTTAATGTATCGGTAGCCACCGGCATCGTCCTTCATGCCTGGTTTTCGCAGTTTCGTGCCGTCGAACCTGGAGTCCGACGGCACGAAACAACCATTAGCGATGGAGAGCCCGTTCTATCTCCGACTGATTAAATCCGATGATGATTCTACCGTTGATGTCAATAACCGGAACGCCCATTTGCCCGGACTTCTTAACCATTTCTTCCGCCTTTTGCATATTCTGAGCCACATTGTATTCGGTAAAATTGACGCCGCGGCCACGAAAATACTCTTTTGCTTTTACACAGTAGCCGCATGACGGAGTCGTATAGATTGTTATAGCCATGGATACACCCCTTTAGGATTTTATATATAGATAATACTATATAACAATATGAATGTCAATTGTTGTCATTAGTGTTAGGAATCCTGGTGGTTTCTGTCCCCAGGCATATGAGGGAAACCGAAAAGGCAAGGCCCTGATAAGATGCAGCTATGAGAAAAGGAGATTTTATTCATGTACCACCGGGATTCCGAACAGTAGTTACTCTCTATTGTCGGTGTCTTTAGAAAAGGCGTCGGAAAGCCTTTGCAAAATGGCATTCCCTTGCTCTTCCGAACGGATATGAAACCCTGCAAGTACCTTTGGATCGATCTGCTCAAAGGTAATTTCACCGTTTTCCAGATTTGCCAGCGCGTTTGCAAGATAAACGGTTTCTACAACATCCCGATATTCTGGATCACATTCGGAAGGTTCATGGTGGAATCTGATTGCTTCTACGAGGGTTGCAGGGAAGTTCCACTTTTCTGCGATACGACCACCGATTTCCGCATGATTGAGGCCGGCGGATAGGTCTTCAAAAAGATCTCTGTCGATTTCACGTTCTGTACAGAAATTGCTGATTCTATCGAGAAGTTTTGGGTGGACATGGGCAAAGACAATCTTTCCCATATCGTGGAGGATTCCTCCGACATAGGCATCGTCGAGAAGGTCCTTCTTTTTCTTGAAGCTTCTGGCAAGGGAATAGGCGTAAAAAGCCGTGCGATAGGAGTGATCCCAAAGCCATTTTTGGTCCTGGGAGAGAATTTTCTGGGTCCCGTAGCTGTAAAGAAGGTTCTTTAATCCACGTAGGCCTACCAACTTGACCGCTTCCACTATGTTATCAACCCGTTTAGGCAGCATGAATTGCGCCGAGTTAACAACCTTAAGAAGATCGGCGGTTAACGAGGGGTCTGTGCTGATCTGTCTTGCGATATCGGTTATTTCCGAGTCGGGATCATTGATGAGCTTCTGCAAAAAAACGATGTTGTCGGGAAATTGAGGAAGTTCGTTGATTTCCGAAACTACTTCTTCCGAAAGTTTGTCAAGATTCTCGATGTGAACATCCGAAAAGGGGATGGTTATCCTTGCTACGGTTTCTCCGTCTACGGTATCGATGTCGAAAGCATCCTCATCAAGCCCCAGCTTTTTCAGCATCAGCACAAGGATGACGATACCAAGACCCGCCCCTTCCGAGTCATCAAGGACCGTGGATAGGGCCTCTTCCATTGTTTCAAAGGCTCGGGAACGAGCTATGCGGTCGTAGACTCTGATTTGTTCCTTTTTGCTTATCTCCACATTATTTTTGACACTCAGTGTAAAGGTTTTCCCTCTTGCCTGAAAAACAACCTTAATATACAAGCCTGCTTGCTTTTGCAATTCAAGAAAATGGCCAATATTGGAAAGAGTTTCCTCTTTGAAATGTTTCATACCCTCTGAATAGTCTCTTGCATTATTGATGTCCAGTTCTTTTTCTTTAAAGTAAACCCGCTTTGTGTTGGCCTTTTTTGCGTTTACCGAAAGCTCTTTCAAACAGTAAGCGATGCGGTCCTTGAGATGTTCCTGCCCAAACTCGGAAAGAAAAATACCGAGTACATCTTCTAGATATACTTCGGTCTCTCGTGGAAGAGTATAGGTTTTAATTGCAATAGGAACGGCGTTACGTGCCGCCTTCTGGATTTGTACTACATTTACTTCCGGTGCCATGAAACTATTACCTGCCTAACAATATGCTTGCAAACGATATTAATGATTAGGCAGTAAGTCGATGCTGTCAAGTATTAGCTTGAATAGTTTTTTACGAGGTCGGCCATCTCTTTCAGCCTTCTCGCTACTTTCCCGTTGATACTTTCAGGGGGGTAGATCCCTTTTTTGTTCCGTTTTCCCTCTTCCAGGCCTGTGAGGAGTTCCATTCCCTCTCCTACGGTATCGACCGACCAGACGTGAAAGCTTCCGTTTCGCACCACATCGCAGACTTCATCGGACAACATCAGGTTGTTTTGGTTTATTGCGGGTATAATGACTCCTTGACTACCCGAAAGCCCTGTTTGGCGGCAGATATTGAAAAAGCCTTCAATTTTTTCGCTGATCCCTCCGACGGGCTGGAGTTGTCCGAGTTGATTTACCGATCCGGTAACGGCAATGTCTTGTCTAAGTGGAATTTCTCCTATGGCCGAAAGAAGGGCATAGACCTCGGTTGAGCTTGCCGAATCGCCGTCTATTTCGCTGTAGCTTTGTTCAAAACAAATATTTGCATAGATTGAAAGGGGAATTTCTCTTGCGTAGGTGCGTCGGAGAAATCCTTCGATAATAAGAAGCCACTTGTCGTGGATTTCTCCGGAAAGGCCGACTTCCCGTTCAATATTAATGATTCCCTCACTGCCGGGGGCGGCACTCGCAGATATAACGGTAGGAAGACCATAGGCGTAATAGCCTCGGTCGTGGACGGCAAGGCCGTTGACCTTCCCTACCGCATTCCCTTCAAGTTGTAACAGCATCTCTCCGCTAAGAATCATCTCGGTCATCTTTTCTTCCGGAAGATTCCATAGAAATTTCCGTTCCTCAAGAGCCCGGGCAACAGCTTCTCTGTCGATATCTTTCTTTCCCAGTTTACCGCTCCAGTAGTCCGCCTCCCTGATTAGGTCGGCAATAAGGGAGAAGCGAGTGGATAGACGGTCACGTTGTTCTGATAATTTGATTCCGTATTCGATGATTGCGGCCATTCCTGATCGGGCGATTTCCCGTAACGATTCATCATCACAGATCATGTTTGCAAAACCAATATAACGGCCACAATTTTCGGCCGTCCGCTCCATAACCGAATCGAATTCCGCGGTTATCTTAAAATGTTTTGCGAAGTCCATATCCTGGCCGTAGAGCAGATCGTAAAGATTTTCTGTGCCGGTAAGGATAACCTTGGTATCGATGGATATGGCCTTGGGTTTAAGAACCGTATGCTGAAGCGTGATTCCCCCTTCCGGTCCCTGTATTTCCACTTCTCCGGTTTGCAATGCCCGTTTCAGGTGTTCCCATACCCCTTCTTCCTGGAGAAGATCGTGGGCGTTGAGGACAATAAAACCTCCCCTTGCACGAATGAGAGAGCCTGATTTTATCATCATGAAGGTTGTGCCCCCCTCTCCGCCGAGATCAAAGCGTGATTCGATGACTCCGAAGAGGTTGGAGTAGGTAGGGTGATTTTCAAAAATAACAGGCACGGTCTCTGTGGTGCCATTATCTACGATTACATTTACTCCATAACGAATGAGTGCGGGAAACGGTCCATCATCCTCTTCGCCACGTTCTCTTAAGAAAAGGTAGGTATGGGAGCGTAGATCGTTTCGAAGGCTGTCCAGATAGGCTTCAACCGATGCAGAGCGGTAATCGGTCGCTATGTTGTCGATTGCCTCATCGATTACTGGTTGGAGAACCTCTGCTTTGAGGGTCTCTATCTCTTTATCTAAGGCAATGCGGCCGCTGTGGAGCTCTTCAAACTGTTTTTTCAATTCATCCATAAGCCGAAAATAGGCTTCGCGAAGCTTTTCCCACTGTTGGTCCGTGATGTCGCCCCTTGCCGCCTGTTCCTGGAGCTCGTCGAAATCAATGGCTTTTCCCTCTATAATGGGCTTAAGATCGGTGGTTTCTTTCTCTTGCTCACGGATCTGTATGATTTGGAATCCCTCTTTCCGAAAACGGGCCTCGAGATCGGTGATAACAAGATTTTCCTGCTCTTCCACCGTCCTCACCAATCCGTTCCGTCGCTCTTTTACTTCGTCGCTTTCTATCCTTGTTCGCAGGGCTGTCTTGAGTTTCTCGACAAGGTCGTGAATTTCACGTTTAAAGAGACGTCCCTTTCCTTTTTCAAGGTAAAGCACTTTCGGGGCGTCGGGATCATCAAAATTGTAGACGTACACCACATCTTCCAACGGGGAGCCCTGCTTGGGCTTAAGCGCTGCAAGAATTTTTCGTATGGCACTTGTTCTCCCTGTGCCTGGAAGACCGGTGACGAAGACATTATATCCTCGTCCTCTCATTTCCGTTCCCATTTTCAGGGCCCGGATGGCTCGGGGCTGGCCAATAATATCGGGACTGTCGATGTGAGCTCCGAATTCGGAGATTTCGCTTTCGGTAATGATAAGTTCAAGGGACTCGGCATTCAATTCTTGTTTACTCATGAAGACTCCAGTTCCCCACTATAGTTAGCCCCCTCTCGGGTTGTCAAGCGAGAGGGGCGAGGCGTATAATAGATGCATGACAGTCAGTGAACTTGATGCCTATTTTCGCTCGATTCTTGCTATCGATGATCTTGCCGGAGTCGATTACTCCCTCAATGGTCTGCAGGTCGGACGCTTCGACATGCCGGTGCGAAAGGTCGCCTTTGCCGTTGATGCCTGCGAAGAGAGTATCCTCCGGACAAAAGATATCGGCGCGCAGATGCTCTTCGTACATCACGGCCTTTTTTGGGGAAAGGAACAGAGTATAACCGGTTCTCATTATCGCCGCATTGCCGCTTTGATCGAGAATGATATTGCCCTGTATGCGGCACATTTGCCTCTCGACATGCACGAAACATACGGCAATAATGCGGGCCTTGCCAAACAGCTTGGTTTGAAAGATATAGAACCCTTTGGTGTGTTTCGAAGAGTTCGAATCGGCTGTGCCGGTCGTTTTGAAACACCCCAAACCATCGATGATGTTCTTGCCCTGTTGGAAATGGATAGGGAAGAGCTCCTGGGAGTTCTCGCTTTTGGCCCTGAAAAGATTTCTTCTGTGGCCATTATTTCGGGTGGTGCGGACAAAGATGTAGAGCAGGCGATTGAAAAGGGTGTCGATCTCTATCTCACAGGAGAGCTGAGCCATCAGGTTTATCATTTGTGCCAGGAATCGGGTATCAATCTCATTGCTGCCGGTCATTATCGAACCGAGGTGTATGGTGTTCAATTGATGGCGGGCAAGTTGGAAGCGGATACCGGGATTGAAACCTGCTTTATCGATCTTCCGACGGGGCTGTAATGGAGAAGCCGTATCGCCCATTTTTTCTCACCGCGGCCATCATTCTGCTGGATCAGCTCACAAAATGGTTGATTGTTTCTCTTGTTCCCTATCATACCGTTGCACGGAGTTTCGGCGGAGATTTTTTGCGTATCATTCATACGCGTAATCTTGCGGTGGCCTTTAGTCTTGGAAACGGATTTCCACAGCCGGTCAAGCTTTTCTTATTTATTTTGGTGCCTCTCATCGCCCTTGTTGCAATTTCCGTCTATCTTGTGAAAGGTCGGGACCTTTCCTCTTTCCAGCGTTGGGTGCTTGCCGCTATTGTCGGCGGGGGGGCGGGGAATATCATTGATAGGATTTTTCGTCCCGAGGGGGTTGTCGATTTTATCGATGTTAAATTTTATGGACTTTTCGGGCTCGATCGTTGGCCTACCTTTAATGTCGCAGATTCTACGGTTGTGGTAGCAGGCATCGCCCTTCTTATCTCGTTTTTTCTGGAGGAAAGAAAGCAATGAACAAGAAAGCCAATACCGTGATTTTTATACTCGCCGCATCATTTCTCAATATTGTCATTATGATTGTTCTCATGCTGGGGCTTTTTGCCCTTGCTTCTTTACTTTTACCTGCCGATACTGGTGCCGGTCTTGGACAGTTTATTTTTCTCCTTATTTTTGCTGCGTCGGTGGGCGGGAGTTTTTTTATCTACCACAAGTTGGTCGGTTTTATCTCGAAAAAAATAGATATGGAAAAATATTTCCATCCCATCTTTCGGAGCCGTAAGCGCTAGCTTTTGGGATCAATAGCCGTCTGAGATGGAGCGGTTTATATCTTTTTTGTATAGTTCGTTGTAAACATAGCCGCGTTTACGAAGTTCTTCTTTAAGTTCCTGAGGGAAAGGCATATTGCGCCAGAAAATGCCGCGAACCTCCCGGTCGAGTTTCTGGGTTCCTTCGCTCTCTTTGGTAATCCAGAGGATATAATCCTGTATGAAATATTCCTTCACATCTCCGCGAATTTTCTGCGCAATAAACCATTGGTAGTAATGACCGGTAAGCCCCTCTTCCATCCAATAATGCTGGGCTTTTTCCTTTGCAACCTGCCAACGTAGATCGGCAATGGCGCTGAGCACCGCCGTTCTGAGATCCTTAGGGTACATGGGGAGAGCAATTCTTCCGCGGCTTGTCGCACGGTTGTAACGGTCGAAAGGTTCCCAGCAAATTCCCTTGTCCCCATAACAGGGAACGAGGACGATATAGGGTACGATTCGGTTTGTCTGTCGTTTAAAGGTCCTGAGAAAAACACCGGGATCAAGGTGTTCGATCGAGGTCATTTCGGCAATGATATTTTCTCTGGTACCTATCTCACGAATAGAGGGCTTAAGATACTGTTTCATAAGTATGGGAAAATGGTTACCCTGCCGCCCCACACACATCTTCGCCATTTGACGAACGGTGTTAAACTCTTCCTGCAGTGTTCTGCTGTCGACAGCGGAAAAGTTCCCTGACTTTCCGGCTTTTGACAAAAGCTCTTCCAGCTGATTATCCGCAGTTTCCAGATCACGGAAAAAGAGGGATATCTCTTTGTCCATTGCCTGGAGCCTTCGAACCGTTTGCATGATTTCTCCGAGGCAGCTTCTCTGACTTGCCTCGTAAGGGAGTTTGACCTGCGGAAATCGTTCATGCTGAGGATGGTGCATGACATCGTTCATTTTTGCAAGGATGAGTTTCTCGGCACTTTCGATTTCTATCATTTTCGACCGAATCAAGCCAATCTGGACTTCTTTGTGGCCTCGGGCTTTTTCAATTTGACCGGTGAGGCGCTGCCCCTGATTTTGCTGTTTTGCCTTTACCTCGTCGGTCGCCGAGGCCGAAATGGCTCCGATGGCGATCTTTTTGAGCCATTCGTCGATATAATAGACTGGTTCATTGGTCTGGTTTTCGGGGATGATTCTGGCAATCATCTCCCGCTGTTCTTTCGAAACAATGGTAGGTATTAAAAAACCGTACCGAAACATGTACTTCTTTTGCTCGGGGAGATGGCCATGTATTCTTGCCGCAATCGAAGCGGCAACATTCCAATAGGCGGGGATCAACTTTTGCCGATAGAGTGATTTATCTTTGACGTCCGTTGCATTAAGGAATTTAGAAAGAAGGGAATGAAGGCGCTTAGCATCCTCCCCTTCGCCGGATAGGACGATCTTATAGAACGATGCCTCCGAAAAGTAAGGAAGCGGTTTATCTGATTGAAATTTTGTTATGGGCGTGAAGGTCGTCTTATTGAGATCAACCTGTTCTACCTCAACCGTCTGTTCGCTTATTTGACCTTCGTCGAAGAGATCGGAAAAATCCGGAGTGGTATCGGAAGAGCCCTGGGGCTCCATCCCCATGAGTTCCGCAATTTCTGGGTCGATGTCTCCCGAAAAAATGTTATCACTCAAAACATTTTCCTGATAAAAAAAGAAGGTTATGGAGGTGGTGGGAATCGAACCCATGACCTCGTGAATGCCATTCACGCGCTCTAGCCAACTGAGCTACACCCCCAGAGATGACAAAAGCATAGCCGGAACAATCTATCATGTCAAGATAGCTCTTATCGCCAGCTTTTATCGTCCCATACCGATGGAAAAAGAGAAGAAAGAAACATCTTCCGGAATATTCCAGCCGATATTAAACTGAAGAGCAGGGAAGACAATTTTGTTCAGGTAGAGTCGAATTCCACCTCCCGGCCCGTAGAAGCGTGTGTAATGATTCCGCTCCTGTGGAGTGTAGGTTCCGCCGTCAAAGAAGAATGCCATGGTTCCTGTTCCCCATGGAAAAGAGAGAAGCGAGAATTCAGCTGTAACGGAACCTGCCATGTATTGCCAGCCCACGCTGTCTCCCGACGGAAGGACCCTGAAGCCATCCCCATTCAAGGTGTTCAACAGTGCGGTCGGAGCGGTGGAGTCCCCCCCTCTCGCTTCGAATTTAAGCAGATGCTTCCCCGCAAAAGGGAGGGTATAGGCAATATTTAGCTCTGTTTCGGTGAATAAAGGTGATCCATTTTCATAAAAATCATAGCCGACATCGAAAGAGACGTTTGCCCAAAGTCCCTTTTCGAAAAATTCTAAATAATAAAGATCCTTCCAGCTCAGCGAGAGGCCAATACCGATCATCTGGGCCGAGTCCACGTCACCATCTTCGACAAATGTACTGTCGTACTTCACCTGAATTCCGGGCTGCAAGCGTGCGTCGGTTCGTGTTTCCAGCCCGCCGTTTATACGAAACCCCTGACTGGTAAAAGAACGGATGCTGGTCTTGTCTTGAAGTAGGTCTTCCCTTTCGGTTTTTCCACCTCCGGCAAAGAAGATCAGCGTCGACGTTCCATCCGACAGTGACGGATCGATATACCCGATAGTGGCATTCAGACTTTCGTTTAGCGTATAAAAGGCCGCGCCGATGAATTGACGCCGTAAGCCGAGGAAATTTGCTTCAAACAGCGTTGCGCCGAACATCAGCGAGTCGCCATTTGAGGCAACCACGGGGATGGCGACAACAGAGAGCTTTTCTTCAACCACCAGTTCTATGTCGACCTCTGGTCCCTCCTGGTTGTAGTGAAACTGAATTTTCGAGAAAAGATTGGTTTGCTTGAGCCGCTGCTGCGATTGCTCCACATCTTCCTTACGCAAAGGATCTCCGAGGCGGATACTTATCAAGGGCAGAATAGCTGAACGACGGGTTTTTTCAAGGCCTGTGATGGTAATGGATCTGACGGTAAGAGGTTCTTTGCTTTGGGGAAACACTGTTTCTCCTTCGTTGTAGGAAAACAGTGGACTAAGGGCTGTAACAAAGAGGCATAATCCGAGTGAAATGGTTGCTAATAGTCTCATAGACTCTACTATAGATTGTTGTCGTGAAAAAAACAGCTGAGTGTCATGATAGCTTTGTGAAGAAATATAAAAAAAGCCGAACGAAGATATACGCTTCGTTCGGCAGCCATGGGAATGGCGTTAAAGCTTCTTATGGCAGAACCACCAATCAAAGCCTTCGTGTTCTGAAAGTCGTGTCTCCGCACTCTTTTCATCGGCAGGGGGGTGAATAATGACTCGATCTCCGATCAGTTCGTTCTCGGGCCAACCTGCTGGTATGGCTACATTATTTTTATCCGCAACCTGGAGTGCTCGGACTGCACGGAGTACCTCGTCCATATTTCTACCGATTTCCTGAGGGTAGTAGAGAACCAGTCGGACGATTCCTTTGGGATCGACGATAAATACCGCTCGGACGGTGTTGGTTCCTTTCCCGGGATGGATCATGCCCAATTGCTGTGCAACAAGCCCTCTGTCGTCGGCAATGACGGGGAAGGGAATTTTTACCTCAAGTTTTTCATTGATCCACTGAATCCATTTGATGTGGCTGAATACCTGGTCGATCGAAAGCCCTATAAGATCACAATCGAGCTTTGCAAATTGGTCGGCCCGTTTTGCAAAGGCAACGAATTCCGTCGTACAAACCGGAGTAAAATCCGCGGGATGGCTGAACAAGACAAACCATCGCCCCTTGTAGTCGCCCGGAAGGGATTTCCTGCCGTGCGTTGTCTGAACTTCAAGTTCGGGAAAAGCCTCGCCAATGAGGGGAAATGAATGCTCCATACTAATTACCTCCAAAGTTTAAATAATAATCGGAACGATTACTAATAATAACCGAAATAAAAGAATTGTCAAGCCTTTTGTACAAGATCTTTCTCTCCTTGCCGTTCGGCTTCCTTACAATGCATGCAGATACCATGAAAATCCAATTCGTGTGCGGTAACGGTATGCCCCGTCGCTTGTGCCACCTTTTCTTCAAGCGAAAGATCAACGTTAAGAGGCAAATCGTAAATCCTTCCGCATTTGTCACAGATAAAATGATAATGGGGTTCTACCGTCGCATCAAATCGGTCGAAAGTGCTTCCCCGTCCCAGCCTTCGGACCATCCCCTGCTGTTCCAATATACCGAGATTTCTGTAAACGGTACCGAAACTGAGATTAGGGAAATCGGGACGTAGCGCTTCATACAGTTCTTGGGCCGTAGGATGCGTATCAGTCGAGAGCAGATACTGATAAAGGGCGTTGCGTTGTTTGCTGTTTCGATATAGCGCCTTATTCATAATCGTTACTACTATGAATAATAGTGATCCTACTTCTATCTGTCAAGGGCTTGAATATAGTCCCAGGAAACGGAAAAAGAGCCCCGAGCCTTTTCTCCGACAACCAAAAGTCGATAATTACCTTTTTGTGTCGCTATACATCGGTATTCGGCCGGACCGTTGTCGATACGTTTGATAAGTTTACCTTCTGGATCGAAAATTTCAAGACGCAAGGTTCCTGCTTTTTCCGTCTCTTCCCATCGAATCATCAGTTCGTCGCCAGGCAATAATCCCACTTTGCGTTCTTTTTCGTCGGAGAAGCGATAAAATCGCGCCTCCATGGTCGCAGGTCTGTCAGATGACATATAAAGAAAACGACCGTCTCCCTGCAGAAGTTTCAGACCAATTACAATAACAAGGACGGGTATGGCGATGATGATCGTCTTCAGGTTTTTTTTGTTCATGAGCCATTCAACCATGGACGATTTCATCGGTCAAGGTGCGATTGAAAGTAGTTGCGACCCTGCTGCTTCTTTTTTACAATGTGAGTATCTCTTCCGTAAGGATCATAGATGCCTAACATCAATAAGAAACAAAGACATAAAACTATCACGCCAAGTCCCTTTTTTATCAAAGTCATAAAGCCTTTTCTTCATTGGCTTCTTCCGAGGCTTTATACCATCCAGGTTATCCGTTCGAAGGAGTTGAACGCGATCCATCCCCCCTATATCATTGTCGGAAATCATGTAAATTTCTGGGATCCCTTCCTGCTGGGGCTCTATATCAAAGAGGTGCCCCAGTTCGTTACTTCGGATAACATCTTTCGCACACGCCTTTTTGGGGTTATCATGAAGCTGTTCGGTTCCATCCCGAAGTCGAAATTTATGAGTGATGCGGCAACTGTAGCCCAAATCGTGAGGATCATCAAAGGCGGGGGCGTGATCGGTATCTTTCCCGAGGGACGTAGAACTTGGGATGGTCGTAGCCTTGAGCATGTTCCTCAGGTTTCCAAACTGATTCAGCGATTGGCCATCCCTGTCGTAGGGGTAAGAGTCAAGGGTGCTTTTCTCGCCCGTCCCCGATGGGCGAGAAAAAGAAGCAAAGGGCTCGTTGAGTTGGAATACTTTTCTCTCTTTTCTGGTGAAGAGTTGAAGGGCCTTGGTTGGGAAGAGGTAAAACAGCTTATGGAAAAACAACTTTTCCATGACGATGTTGCCTGGGCTAGAGAAAAAGAACTCCGGTTTGTTGGTAAACGGCGTGCGGAATATGTTGAAAAACTCTTATACCTCTGCCCCTCCTGTGAAGGGGTTGCTACCCTTGTTTCCCATGATAATACCGTCGAATGTTCTTCCTGTGGCTATGCCTTTACCTATGACGAAACAGGAGAGCTTGGACCTGTCACCGGTCCTCTTCGTTTTTCGGAATTGGGTGATTGGAACGATTGGCAACAGAAAAGGCTCATCGAACGAATATGTGAACTTCCCGACGGTGAACAAATTTTTATGGAAGAGGGGCCTGCCATGCTTCTCACCGGCTATCGGGCACAGCGTTTGAAAAAGCTCAAAACGGGTCGTGCTCTCTTTTCCAGAGATACACTCTATTTTCGGACTACCCTACGTGAGGGGTTTTCCTTTCCCGTTAATGAACTTGAAGCCGTCAATGTACAGGACAAGGAAAAACTCGAATTTTACCATAAAGGAATGCTCTTTCGTCTCAATTTTGTTAGTAGCCGAGCCTCCGCCCTTCTTTGGTACAGGGCGATTACCGGGGTTCAGGAGTGCCTTGCTTCCGGAAATCTTCTTTCGTCCGATAAGTCCTGATGTCTTAAAGTTATTGGGGGGTACGTATGTATGATGTGGTAATCAAAAATGGCACGGTTGTTAATAGCTGGGGTATGATCGAGGCCGATGTCGCCGTCTCTTCCGAGACGATCGTCGCCGTTGGTCTCGGCCTTTCCGGCAAACGGGAAATTGATGCCGGTGGTAAATTGGTTATCCCCGGTGCGGTGGATACCCATGTTCATCTCTCACTCGATCTCGGGGGAGGCCTGATTTCTTCCGATGACTTTTTCACCGGTACCCGTGCGGCAGCCTTCGGCGGTACCACTACGGTTGTTCCCTTTGTTCATCCGGAGTCTGGGGAGACTATGGAATCGGCTTTTCGCAGACGGCAGAATGAGGCTGAGGGGGATGTCGTTGTCGATTATGGCTGGCACATGAACATCGGCCCCGATGCTTTCAAAGAACTGGGAGGTCTCCAAGCGGCAGTTAATCGAGTAAAATCTCTTGGTATCGTCACCTTCAAACTTTATATGGCCTATGGTTATCGGCTCTCCGACAGCCAACTCTTTCAGGCAATGGAGGCTGTCGGCCGTGCAGGAGGGCTGTCGGTAGTTCATGCCGAAAATTGGGACTTGATTTCCTTTTTGGTCGAACGTGCGGTACATGCCGGTGAACACCATCCCCGTTGGCATGAAACGTGTCGTCCTTCTTCCTTTGAAGCTGAGGCAGTCTCGAAGGTTGCGGCGATTGCCGCTTACCTCTCCTTTCCTGCGGAAATCTTTCATGTCGGAAATCGTGCTGTTTCCAAGACCATTGAGGATGCCCGTAAAAAAAATATCCCCCTATTCGGAGAGACCTGCCCGCAATATCTTTTTCTCACCACCGATGCCTTTGACCGTGAGGGCGTCGAAGGGGCATATCCCGTTTGTTCTCCTCCGATACGCCCGGAGGCCGACCGCACCGCCATGTGGGACGCTTTATCTTCAGGCGCGTTGCAGATTGTATCGACCGATCACTGTCCCTTCTTGGCTGAAGAGAAAGAGAAGGGATTGGAAACCGGCTTTCAGAAGATCCCCGGAGGGGTTCCATCCATCGAAATGCGGCTGTCTGCTCTCTATAGTGAGGGGGTTCGTAGCGGGCACATATCACCTGAACAATGGATCGATGTGTGCTGTACCACTCCGGCCCGGCTCCACGGCTTTGACCGAAAAGGCGATATTGCTCCGGGGAAAGATGCCGATATCGTAATCTTCGATCCTGAGAAAGAGCATTACCTGACGGCAGAAACCCTTCATGAGCGCTGTGGATGGACCCCGTATGAGGGAATGAAACTGGTTGGAAAGGTCGAAAGCACCCTCCTTCGGGGGCGTACTGTTGTTGATAACGGAAGCTTTGTCGGCGCCGCAGGAATGGGGAAATATATCAGCCGCAGCGGTATTGACGCCCGCCTTCACTGAGGTCATGATGTAGCGGTGGAAATGGATTTTCGGGAAGATAGACCGGAGATCGATGCGCTGCTGGAAGAGGCCGACGAGGCTTTCGATAAGGGTGAATTCGATATGGCGGTGAGACGGTACAGTGATGTCCTGCGTATCGATTTCGAGCATGTAGGTGCCCTCATGAATCGGGGAGCCGCATATCACAGCCTTGGCCAGTATGAGAAGGCGCTTGAAGATGATCTCAGGGCCCTTGAATACGATACGGAAGACGAGAAGCTTTTTTTCAATACGGGACTTGTTCTCAATGCTCTGGAACGAAACGATGAGTCGCTTGAATACTACGATCAGGCGCTCCGTCTTCGTTTCGACTACGGATTGGCCTATTACGCCCGTGCCAATACCCTTGCGTATCTTGATCGCCACGAAGAAGCGGTGGAGGACTACGCTAAGGCGGACCGTTTCGGAGTGGAATATGACGATATCTACCGTTTTTGGGGCCTGAGCTGTGAAAAATGTGGTCGTTATCAGGATGCTGCTAACCTTTATGAGCGGGCGATGGATGAGGTGCATGACGAATCCGTACTCTGTCGTATCGGTTATTGTTTTTGGATGATGGGTGATTATCGTGCTGCGGAAGGTTTTCTCCATCGTGCGATCGGTATTGATTTTGGAGAGGGGGATGCTTGCATAACATTGCTTGCCCTCTACAGCGAGCAGAAACGCTTTTCCGAACGTGATGCTGTTCTCCGGATGCTTTCGGGATCTGAGGATGGGATGTCGTCATGACCTTCGGTCCCGATCTTCTTATTCGTTGTCCCGGCTGTAGGAATATCTACATCAGAAATTCCGTTGGTTCGGAAAATAGTCTTGGTGCCCGCTATTGGTCTGATGGATGGAACGATGCCCCCATGATGCCAATTCCTCCCCTTGTGGCTTGGTGTGAATGGTGCCATACCTGGTTTTTTATTGAGGATGCTGAACCGCTTGTTGAGCTGCCCTTTGGAACAGAGCCTGGCGAGCATAAGGTTATCCCTGTCTCGGATAGTCTCGACGTTGAAGCCTATCGCTCTGTGCTAAAGCAATCCTGGTCCAAAGAGCGTGAGATCCTTTTGCGTATTCGTCTCATGTGGGGCTACAACCATATGCTTCGGCAGGATCGTTACCGAAAAGATCCCGCTACTGTGGAAAGCCACGACAATTTGGAGCGTCTGGCCGATCTTCTGGACCCCAATCGGGACCTGCTCATGCTTGCGGAGGTTCACAGGGAGTTGGGAGAGTTTCCCCGCGCAAAGGAATTTGCCATCGCCGTTATCGAGGCTGAGAGCGAGGAGTTGAACAGGACCTGGGCGATGCGCATCATCCGGGAATCGGAGCGGCGCAATATTTTCCCTGTTCAGCTGAACGACGACGAACTATTCTATCATGAGAATCTTTTGTTTCCCGAATGTATCGATGCCGGCTATTATCCCCTCCCAGAATGGGAGGATGTCTTTGCTTTTGCCGATGAGAAGAAAATGGAGCTTACCCACCCCTTTGTCTCGGTTCATTTTTCCCTCGTTGGCTTGCAGGGAGATGGATGGGCCACCTTTTTTGAAGATGGACATAGCAGTTGGCACTATCGTTATGATCGACTATTTACCCAGGAGGAGTGGCGCTTTTTCCTCTCGCTTTCCGAGGGGGCCCGAAACGAATTGATTGATTTCTGGGAGATGAAAAGTTATCAGTGCGACCAATTTAATCAATATGAGTTGAATTTTTATTATCGCACCCTTTTTCGTCTTCATTATGGTTATAGACAGCCCCTGGAAAAGGAGCTGTACGACGCTCATTTCCGCAAGTATCGCAAGGCCTGGGCCGGGATTCGTGCATCTCTTAGCCTTGAAGAGGGGGCTCCCGAGGAGCTTTTGCTTTACTGGCGCTTTTTCTGGGAAAGTTTTACAGGACGATGCAAGCTTAGTCAGATAAAAGCCGAACTCGTGGACAAGATGTCGTCGGACCTTGCCGAAGCGCAGAAGCTGGTGAACCGACGGCGAGATTTTCTCCTGAATCACATTGATACCTTTGAGTTCGGTGATGAGATATCAGATGCCTCGCCTCGTTATATCGGACGGATACCCGGTGAATTTTTCGAAAAGGCCCTGCCCGGAATGTGTTCACTCTATTTTGATGAAGAAGAAAGCCGTTTCGAGCAGTATCACGACGAGGGCTGATCAGGGCGAAGGAACCACGAGAGGAGTCGCTTCCGTTCCCGATAAAAATCTTTCCATGCTTTCGGAACACCTTCGTCACCGATGATCTTATCGTAGGGACGAACTATCATACCCTTTACAGGATCCCGATAGTTAAAGGCAAGATACGGGGTTATGCTCCGGGGAATTGCCTTCTTCCCCGGCTCTTTTGTAAAGGTGATATTCAGAAGACAGGAATCACCTGTCGCATTTTTCTCATTTTTATAGTCGTCGGGGTCGATATTCCAGGTCTGTCCGCTGATGAAATTACCCATGGAATAGATGAGAACTGCCGTGGTTCCATCTTTTTTCGTAAAGCGCTCCCAGGGTTGGAGCACATGACTGTGGTTGCCCCAGACCACATCCGCTCCCGCTTCGGCAAGCTCCCTGAAAAATACCTTTTTTCGTTCGAGAGGCGTGTTACTGTATTCGGCTCCATCGTGTACAGCAACGACTAAAATTTGATAGAGGGGCCTGATGGTACGGATATAGTCCGAGAACGCTCTTCTTAGGGCCTCATTTCGATAATAATCGGTCAGGTAAATCAATTCGTGACCGCTCCATACATTGATAAAGCTTGTAATACTGATAAAGCCGATGGTCCAATTACCAGCCTTGACCGTGGTGGGGGTGATGGGTGAACGTTGATGCATCCTGAGGCCTGAGTAGGCAATGCCCTCTTCCGCTGCCAACTTTCGCATGAGTTCGAGGGTCGCGATTATACCGGGGGCTTCCTGGTCGGCACTGTGATTATTTGCTAGAGCAAAGATGTCGAAACCGGCATCTACGGCCGCTTGCACGTAATCTTGGTGAACATTAAACCTTGGAAAGCTTGTATAGGGGGCTTTTTCATACACAGGTGTTTCGAGATTTATAAAGGCCAGATCGGCATGTTCAATGGCCGGCTTCATTTCTTGATAGATGTCGGTGTAATCTGCCATGTTGAAATTGACGTTGTGTGCCATAAGGTCCCCGGCGAAAAGGAGCGTGATACTTTCAGGAGGGGCCATCCTCTCCTGTGGCGGTGGAAGATGAGGGGCTTTATGACCGTACTCTGTCAAAATGATGGTCGCCCCGTTGATAAGGACAAGTGCGGTGAAAATAGCTGCAATTCGGCCGATGATACGCATCACTCCTCCTGCCGTTGCTGATATCATATTTGATTTCTCCGCTTTATTTTACTATTTTTACTACAGATATCAATGTGTCGGGAGGTGTCTATATGGGACAAAAGGCATATCAGTGTGAGGATTGCGGTAATGAAGTGATCGTTGATGATGTTAATGCGATTCCGGAATGCTGTGGAAAAGCGATGAAAGAAATCCCTTTGGATGAGTGTATCAAGGCCTCGAATCCGGAGAGCGCTCGTTCATGGGAGGTTGAGGATGCGTGTGACGACGGGGTCCATTAAGCTTTTCCTGCTTGTTGCCATTGCGGCCCTGTTACTGACCGGCTGTTTGCCGGGAGACGGAAGTTATAGTGCCGATAGGCCTGCAGGTATTTTCTCAGGGATATGGCACGGTTGGATCGCCCCGATTTCCTTGGTTATTTCGATTTTCAAGGATCGAATTGCCATCTACGAGCCGAACAATACCGGTTTCTGGTATGATTTTGGCTTTTATGCGGCAATTCTTGGAGGATTCGGAGGCTTTTCTCTTGCGAGAAAAAAACGTCGGGAGTAGGCATTAGGAAAATTTCTTCCTGAGTCTGGTAAGATTTTTTCCGAAAAGCCGGTCGATCTGGTCGCCGAAGTGGTGGTGTAGCTCCGCAAGGTAGAAGTCGTGAGAGATATAACTCTGGATCGACTGAACAAGTCCCCTGTTTTTCGTCCAGACAATCTGGCAGGGGAGTTGTCCTCCGAGCGTGCCGGTGATACACCAGGTTGAGTCGACGGTACAATCGAGGGTGTGACCCAGCTCCGAATAGGAATCCATGTTTTCGGTTTCGTGGAGATAGACCTCTCCAAAGCTCGGTTTTTCTTCACCATACAGCAGCATGTAAACCTTAACACCCTGTTTTTCCGCCTTTCGTAATACCCTTTCAAAGGCGCCCAGTTCTTCCTGCCAGATACCGATATAAATCGTCGATTTTGCTCGACCGATTAGATCCTTTGCAAGCTCTATTGCCTTTGATCGGTTGGGAAGATTCCAGACCGGATCGAAATCTGAAATGAAATTTCCCGAAGTAAGTCGTTTTTCAAGCTCGTCGGTGAACACTTCATACTCACGCCGCAGCTTTTCAATAAGTTCCCCGGGAGAGAGCGGGCTGAAGAGTTCCGGCTTTGTCCCGCTGCTTGCCGCAAGTCCCTGCTTTATCAGTCTGCGGGTGACATCGTAGACACGGCTGTGCGGTACACCGGAATTCTGGCTGATGGTATAGGCACTTGCCGGATGTTCTGCCAACAGCGAAAGATAGACTTTTGCTTCATATTCGGTGAATCCCATCTCCTTGAAATAGGAAAGAGTCTCTTCGATATCAGATTTCATGATGTTCTCCTAGCCTTGAGTTATAGTATTTCAGCGGGGATGGTGTCAAGAAATCCTTTTTTCGTATAATCACTACTATAGTGGTGATTATACGCTGTGGTCACGATTACGGATGGCGGTGTAAAATAAAATGTTCAACTGCTTCGGCAACCCCGTTTTCTTCGTTTGTTTTTCGAGTAACGTAGGTGGCCTCTGCTTTCACTGCCTCGTTTCCATTCACCATGACAACGCCGATGCCTGCCCATTGAATCATTGCCAGGTCGTTACACGAATCGCCAATGGCCATGACCTCCTCCCTGGCAATTCCCAAACTCTGTGCAAGATAGGCAAGTGCCTGGCCCTTATCCGCATCCTTTGGCAACATTTCGAGGAAAAAGGGTTTTGAAGTGAAAATCGTTAGGGTATCACCGAACATCTCGGTAAGCTCTGCCTGTACCTTTTCAAGTACTTTGGGATCTCCTGGAACCACCATCTTTACCGGAGGCTCTTCGGCCAGTGTCTTTGCAAAATCCGGTACGATTTTTTTTGTCAAACCAGATAAGGAGCAGTCGATGTCTGTCCAACTGTTATCTCTGTCGACATAGACAGATCTGCCCCGGTAAATTTCGGTTGGAAAATTTCTTGTTTTGACAGCCTCATAGATTTGCTGTGCAAGAACGGGTTCTATTGTTTTGCGAGATACCAATTCTCCCGTATCACTTCTGGTGATGGTTCCACCGTTGTTGCTGATAAGATATCCGGGGCGGGCTGTCATCCCCAATTCATCTGCATAGTGATGCATTGCCTCGAATACTCTGCCCGATGCAAGCAACACCGTAACTCCTGCCTCTTCAGCTTTAATAAGAGCTTGTTTGTTGTCGTTGCTGATGGTTAAATCTTCTCGTAACAGCGTATCGTCGAGGTCGACTGCGAGAAGGCGAACCGCTGATTGTGCATTCATGTAAGGCAGTATACCAATCGTCTCCTGCTTGTAACAGCCCCGGAGATCTGTCAATAATGAACAATGTTTCTAAACCTATACCGGGGCTTACCGCGCTCAGTCTACGCCCTTTTTGGTGCGAGGATAGTCAACAGGATGGGGGATTTCGTGCGGACCTTTCTTACCCTCTATCTGACTCGAATCCTTGGCCTGCCTACTGCACTCTCCGGTACCTTTGTCATGCTTTCGGCAATGGCCTCTTCCGTTGGGGCCTTTGCTGCAGGGCATTTTGTGGATAGCCATGGCCGTCGGCGTATCATCTTGACTTCTCAGCTCGCTTCGGCTCTTTTGATTGGTAGCTGCGGTTTTCTTCCGACCGGCACCTATATCCCTTGGCTTCTGATCGCCGGAACCTTCTTTATGGGAGCGATTCGACCTGCGGTAAACGCCGTGGTAGCCGATATTACCGAGCCCGATAGACGACAAAGCGCCTATGGTCTCTTATACCTGGGAACCAATATAGGGGTGGCCGTCGGACCCATGATAGCCGGTTTTCTTTTCCGTCACTATATTCGGTGGATTTTTATCGGCGATGCCGTAAGTACCCTTATTGCAATGGCAGTTGTTTTTTCCCTTGTACCGGAAACAATACCACATGCTGGATATGCCTCCTCAGGCAATACACCGGATATGGAGGATCTTGAACGGCCGGAACGTGGTCCCTTTTTGTCTATTTTGCTCCGGCGCCCGCAACTCTTGGTTTTTGCCTTGCTCGGTGTGTGTATCAACCTCATCTATTCTCAGCACTCTTTTGCTTTACCCTTATATCTCGATTCTTTGTTTGGCAGTGCAGGGGCTGCTCAATTCGGCTTGCTTATGAGTTTCAATGCGGTGACGGTCCTGGTGGCAACGACACTTGTGCTGGGGGCAACGGCTCGGTTTCCGGCTTCGTTCAACATGGGTTTAGGTGCGCTTTGCTACCTCACCGGTTTTGGCATGCTTGCCTTTGTTTCTGCTTTCACTCCCTTTGGTTTCTTTTTCCTTTCCACATGTATCTGGACCGTTGGAGAGATTTTAGTCGTTACAAACTACCAGGTCTTTGTTGCCTCAAACACTCCGCTTACTCATCGAGGGAGGTTTAACGGCACCATGAACCTCTCCTTCGGCATCGGCAATATGCTGGGGCCACCGGTGGCCGGATTTTTTCTTGCTCACGTCTTGTTTTCTTCTTTCTGGCTCTTCGTGGCCGGCGCCTCTTTGATCGTTGCCACAGCTTATTATCTTTTGTACCTTTACACCGGTAAGCAGAGGAGAGCAGCATGAATATATTCTTTTATCAGAAACTCAATTCCATATGGACTTCGAACTTGGAGAAGATACGATCGGAATTCCCCCATGTCCAATTCCTTACCGAAAGTGACGAACCGGATATGGAAGAGATCGAAGTGGTGGTCGGAGGAAAGCCGACGAAGGAATTTTTGAGTGCTGCTCCGCGGTTGAAACTGGTCATCGTTCCCTTTGCCGGTGTCAATCACCTTCCGCTGGAGTTTATTGCGGAGAGAGGAATTCGGGTTGCAAACAGCCACGGTAATGCGCCTGATGTGGCGGAACGAACCCTCGCGATGATCCTTGCCTGGTACGGAAAGATTGTCGAATATCACAATGATCTGCTCCGGGGACAGTGGCATGGTTTCTGGGTGGGGCGAGGCCTTGACGATACCTGGAAATCGATTCGGGGAAGCCGCTGTGCAATCTTGGGAACGGGAGAGATCGGCATTCATCTTGCCCGGCTCCTTGCGCCACTGGAGGTTGAAACCATCGGTTACAAGCGCCGCCCTGTCTCTGCCCCTATTCCCGGTTTCTCACGGATTTCCCATGATCTTGATGAGGTGATCGATGCCGCCGATACCGTGGTTATTGCTTTGCCTGCTACAGACGCTACAATAGGACTTTTTGATGAGAAGCGCCTTTCTCGGATGGAAGGTAAACTTTTGGTTAATGTTGGCAGGGGATCTATTGTTGATGAGGCGGCATTATCCCATGCTCTTGAGGCGGGGACCCTTGCCGGGGCTGCCATTGATTGTTGGTACAGCTACCCGACGGATGGCACAATTGGTGCTCCTGCCCGATTGCCATTTTACAAACAGGAAAGTGTCCTTCTTTCACCGCATATTGCCGGTTTCACTCCTCAGGCACTAACGCGCAATATTGAACAGGCCTTTGAAAATCTGCGGCGCTATCTACGTGATCGCTCCTTACTGTTTGAGATCAATCCTTCCGGCGGATATTGACAGATAGCAATATGTTGGGATGTGAAAAGAGACTCAAGGCCCGAATTAATTCGAAAACAGTTCCTCACATTCTACTCTGCTGAACTCATAGACCGAACCGCAGTTATGGCATTCAACCCGAAGGGGAAAATCAGAATCTTTAAGAATCTCTTCCTGCTGGAGTCCCTGCATTCCGGCAAGAAAAGCTCCGAATCGTTCTTTCGAGCAGCTACAGAAAAAACGGAGAGGACGACTGCCAAGGATTTGAGGCGAATGCTTTCCCAGTGTCCGATTGACAAGCTCGGAACCGCTTACTCCCTTTGAAAAAGCGGTTCCGAGCGACGGCATGGCGAGAGCCGTCTCCTGTACCTTTTCCAGTGCTTCGGCTTTGGCTCCGGGAAGTTCTTGAAGGAAAAGGCCTCCGGCGCCGATAATGTCCCCTTTGTTGTCGAACTGGATGCTCAATGAAAAGAAGCTTTTCGTCTGTTCCGATTCGAGATAGTACCAGGCCAAATCTTCGGCAAGGTTCCCGCTTCGCAACATGATCTGCCCCGGAAAAGGACGTTTTGCATGTTCCAGCTGCTTCGTGATTTTCAGAAAACCAGGACCGAAAAAGGGTGATAGATCAAAATTTTCCAGGGGTTTTTCCACTGGAATGGGAACCTGAGCCAGATACCCCCTGACTTGTGCCTTTGCGTCGGTTTCTACGCTTAGCCCCTTGATGGGACCACCGCATTCAATAGAAAGGATCAGCCTGTCGTTTCCCTTTACTGCGGAGGAGAGTAATCCTGCTGCAAGGTAGGCTTGACCGAGTACATAGCTTTCCAGAACCCCAAGGTCGTGATTGGCCCGCATTTGATTCACCATCATACTGCCATGTGCGATGGCTCCACGAAGCGAGCCCTCTTCCAGAAGAAATATATCAAGGGTATCCTTAGAAAGTTGTTTGAGATGTTCCGATAACGTTTTTCCCACAATAGGTTTTTCGATCATGACTTCGATCATGAAGAGGGGACGGGTATTTGTCAACAGCTATATAACTTAGTATTTTTGTATGGTATTTATAGGAGGAGAAATATGAGGGAAGAGGTCATTGTTCTTGGCGGCGGCTGTTTTTGGTGCATGGAAGCGATTTTTCGCCGTGTAGAGGGAGTCCTTCGTGTTACGAACGGCTACGCCGGAGGGCGTGATCCTGAACCGACCTATGAAAAGGTGTCTAGCGGCACCACGGGCTACGCCGAAGTTGTCGAGATCCGTTTTGATGCCGATCGGCTTTCCCTGAAAGATCTTCTTGAGCTTTTCTGGAAGGCTCATGATCCTACTACCCGCGATCGCCAAGGAGCAGATATCGGTTCCCAGTACCGATCCGTCATTTTTTTTACGGAACCACATCAGCAGATTATTGCGAGGGAATCCATGCAAGAACTTCACGACCTTGGACATTACGAAAATCCCATCGTAACCGAGCTTCTGCCGCTTTCACAATTCCATCCTGCGGAAGCGTATCATCAGGATTATTATGCTCGTAATTCCTTTGCCCCGTATTGCCGGATGGTCATCGCACCGAAACTGAACAAGCTGGAAGCAAATGGAACCGGTTCCTGAAAGCATCAATATTCGATAACGGGGGTAGAGTGGGGATGAAATGAATAAATATACAGCTTTTTCCTTTTATATGCTTGAAACTTGATCTCATTTTTCTCTATACTCAGATGTCATAATCTGGTCAAAAAAAAGGAGGAAAGAAATGCGTAGAGGTAGAATTTTTCTTATCCTGCTGATCGTATTTCTTACGTTGGGAATGGTTTCCTGTAAGAAGAAAGACAGTGATACCATCAAGATCGGAGTGGCTGGTGCCCATAGTGGCGACCTTGCTTCTTATGGTCTTCCCACGGTGAAGGCAGCCGAATTGGTTGTCAAAGATGCGAATGCAAACGGAGGCATTCTTGGCCGCCAGGTTGAACTGGTTGTCGAGGATGATGTTTGTAAACCCGAAGTCGCGACGAACACCGCAAGTAAGCTGGTTGGTGAAAAAGTTGTTGGTGTTATCGGACATATCTGTTCAGGAGCAACAAAAGCTGCTCTCGGTATCTACAAAGATTCAAATATTTTTGCCATCTCTCCGTCGGCGACAAATCCTCCGCTGACCCAGAGCGGGGATTATCCCAACTTTTTCAGAACGATTGCTTCTGACGATGCCCAGGCTCGCCTTGAGGTAGATTTTGCTCTTGATACCCTTGGCCTTACAAAGATTGCTGTGTTGCACGATAAGGGCGATTACGGAAAGGGGCTTGCTGAGTTTGCCAAGGGGTTCCTCGAAAATGATGACCGGGCTGAGGTTGTGCTCTACGAAGGTGTGACTCCTGGTGCCGTTGATTACACCGCGGTTATCAACAAGATTGAGGCCTCCGGTGCCCAGGCCATCATTTTCGGTGGGTATCATCCCGAGGCATCCAAAATTGTTGCTCAGATGCGAAAGGCCGGAATGGATATCGCCTTCATTTCCGATGATGGGGTGAAGGATGATACCTTCATCAAGGTTGCCGGTGAATATGCCGAGGGCGTATACGCAACCGGTCCCAAAGATACCACCAGTAACCCCCTTGCCAAGAAGGCGATCAAGGAGCACCAGGATGCATATGGCGAAGATCCCGGAGCATTTTATCTGAATGCATATGCGGCAACTTTGGCTGTGTTGAATGCCATCGAAGCTGCCGGGGCGACCGATTACGATGCCGTTACCAATGCCCTGCGGACAGAGTGGGTGGAAACGCCTCTTGGAAAGATCCGTTTCGATGAAAAAGGTGATGCAATCGGAATCGGGTTTTCCATGTATCAGGTGCGAAACGGCGCCTATGTGGAGATCGAATAAGAAGAACTTTTCTTCCACACGGGCGGACCTTGCGGTCCGCCCGTTTTGTACCCGGAGCATATTCTGCGTTTGAGTAACGTAGTGAAAGGTTGGAAATCATGAAACTGGATTTTTTTCTTGGGCTTCTCCTCGGAGGGCTCACCCGTGGCAGTATTTACGCTCTGCTCGCACTCGGATACACCATGGTATACGGTATCATCCAGCTGATCAACTTCGCTCACGGAGAAATATATATGATCGGGGCCTTTACCGCCCTGATTGTCGCAGGGGTGCTTACCCTCAGCGGTATGCCGACGTTGGCAATTTTTGCGATTGCCTTGGTTGTAGCGGTAGTCTATGCAATGGGCTACGGCTACACCATTGAGAAGATGGCTTATAAGCCGCTTCGTCAGGCACCTCGTCTCTCCGTTCTGATCAGCGCTATCGGAATGTCGATGTTTCTGCAAAATTATGTGCTGTTGGCACAAACTTCGGACTTTCAGCCCTTTCCGGCTTTGATTCCCGAGTTTGCCTTTCTCGAACCCTATCGAAAGATTATCAGTTCGAGCCAGCTTTTTATCCTGATAACCACGGCAATCGTCATGGTTCTGCTTACGGTCTTAATTAGGTACACAAGGACCGGTAAGGCAATGCGTGCAACTAGTCAGGATAAGACCATGGCCATGCTTGTCGGTATAAACGTTAATAAGGTGATCTCAACCACCTTTATTATCGGTTCCGGCACCGCGGCTCTTGGAGGTCTTCTGATCAGCTCGCATATAGGACAAATAAATTTCTATATCGGTTTTATTGCCGGAATAAAGGCCTTTGTGGCGGCCGTACTGGGAGGGATTGGTTCCATTCCCGGGGCCGTTCTCGGTAGCTTTGTGCTCGGTATGACCGAGAGCTTCGGAACCGGACTGGTATCAAGTGACTACGAAGATGTTTTTGCTTTCGTCTTTCTGATTCTGATCCTGATTTTCCGTCCCGAGGGGCTGCTCGGACGGTCGACAAAACAGAAAGTGTAAGGAGGCTTGGACATGACAAAGATTAATCTCTGGAAAGAGGCGAAAACCTCTCTTATTATAGCCCTTTGGTTTGTGATCCTCACCTTTCCGATTATGGTGATCAAGGTCAATACCATTGATGATATTGTTGAGTGGCGATGGATTCGGATATTGTTTGTCGGCATCGGTGCCTTTTTCCTTTCCGCTGCCTATCGCTACATGCTCTATCGAAAGAAAACCGGGGCAAGAAGAGAAGCGAAGGCACGGGTTCTCAAGATACCTAGGCTTGGAATTAATACGACGCTGGATGCGGCATTCTTTTCACAGAAAAAGGTTGCACTCCCGGGCATACTCTTCATTGCCCTTGCGATTATTATTCTTCCCTTTATTTCCTCAATGTACCAAACCAATATTATTTCCACCGCCTTGCTCTCCGTGATGCTCGGTATGGGATTGAATATCGTAGTTGGCTTGGGAGGGATGCTGCATCTTGGCTACATAGCCTTTTATGCCGTAGGAGCCTACACCTATGCCCTGCTGAACTATCATTTCGGCGTCAATTTTTGGGTGGCCCTTCCCCTCGGCGGCTTATTCAGCATGATCTTCGGTATTCTCCTCGGTATTCCCGTTTTACGCTTGAAAGGTGATTACCTTGCCATCGTAACCCTTGGTTTCGGAGAGATCATCAGGATAGTCCTTGAGAACTGGAACGAATTTTCATTCGGACCCAGCGGGATCGCCAATATACCGCGACCGGGATTTTTCGGGGTGAAGTTGTCGATTCAGCACGCATCGATTTTTACCTATTTTATTCTTATTGCTCTGGTTATTTTTACCATCTTCATTGTATCAAGATTAAAAAACTCCAGGCTCGGCAGGGCGTGGGAAGCGATGCGGGAGGATGATATTGCCTGTGAAGCGATGGGGGTCGATATCACCAAGGCCAAGATGACGGCCTTTGCCCTCGGTGCCTTTTGGGCCGGGCTTGCCGGTGTTGTGTTTGCGTCAAAGACAACCTTTATTAATCCCGCCAGTTTTACCATGTGGGAATCGATCGTTGTGCTTTGTATTGTGGTTCTCGGCGGCATGGGGTCTCTCGGCGGGGTTGTTATCGGAGCACTGCTCATTGTTTTGCTTCCCGAGTATCTTCGTGCCTTCTCCGAATACAGAATGCTGCTTTTTGGTGCCGTTCTTGTTGTCATGATGATTTTTCGGCCCGAAGGTCTTATACAAGCTCGTCGTCACGTTTTTACCTTTGAACACGGTGAGAACAAAAGTGAGGCTGAAAAATGAATGAAGCTGTACTTGATGTCCGGAATCTAACCATGGAGTTCGGAGGTTTGCGTGCGGTTGATTCTGTGGATCTCCAGGTGGCCGACCAGCAGATTGCTGCACTTATCGGCCCCAATGGTGCAGGAAAGACGACGTTTTTTAACTGTGTGACCGGGATTTACAAACCGACCGGTGGTGATGTCATGGCCAATCCTCCGGGGAAAGAGCCTTCTCGTTTGAATGGGTTGAAGCCGAATAAGGTAACCGAACGGGGTCTTGCCCGTACCTTTCAGAACATCAGATTGTTTCAGAACATGACGGTTCTTGAGAACGTCATGATCGGCAGGCATTGCCGTCTCAAGGCAGGGGTTCTTGGCGCCATCTTTCGAAATAAGGCTACCCGTGAGGAAGAAAAGCGGGTTATCGAAGAGAGTTATCATGTGCTTAAGAAGATTGGCCTGGAAGAGCATGTAAACGAACTGGCGAAGAACCTTCCCTATGGTGCCCAGCGGCGTCTTGAGATCGCCCGTGCTCTGGCCACCGAGCCCTTTATCCTTCTCCTGGATGAGCCTGCCGCCGGTATGAACCCACAGGAGACCAAGGATCTCATGAAGCTGATCTATCAGCTCAGGGAAAATGAGAAGATTGCAATCCTGCTGATTGAGCACGACATGAGCCTTGTTATGTCGATCTCCGAGCGGGTGTTTGTGATGGACTACGGTAAGCTGATAGCCGACGGGACCCCACAGGAGATAAAAAAGAGCCCGGCGGTCGTGAAAGCGTACCTAGGGGAGGATATCGATGCTTAAGATTGAAGATGTCAATACCTTTTACGGAAACATCCAGGCACTGAAAGGCATAAGTATTGAGATAAACGAGGGTGAGGTCATTACTCTTATCGGTGCGAATGGTGCTGGAAAGACGACCACCCTTATGTCGATTTGCGGTATTGTCCCCCCTCGCTCTGGAAATATCACCTTTCTCGGAAGTTCTTTGCTTGATAAGGAGCCGGATGAGATTGTCGCCATGGGGATCAGCCAGGTACCGGAAGGGCGCAGGATTTTTCCCTATTTAACCGTTCAAGAAAACCTCGATATGGGGGCTTTTCTTCGCAAGGATCAGGAGGGAATTGCCCGTGATCGTGAGTATATTTACGAGCTTTTTCCGATTCTGGCGGAACGGCGGAATCAGGCCGGCGGTACCCTGAGCGGCGGAGAACAGCAAATGCTTGCCATAAGCCGTGCAATCATGGCCAGGCCGAAGTTGCTTTTGCTCGACGAACCTTCTTTGGGCTTGGCCCCTCTCATCGTTCTTCAAATTTTCGATATTATTAAGAAGATTAATACCGAAAATAAGACTACAATTTTTCTTGTGGAACAGAATGCAAATCTTGCTTTGAAGACCGCCCATCGCGGATACGTGATGGAAAACGGTGCCATTACCCTTGCGGACTCTTGTGAAAACCTTCTGGAAAACGAGGCGGTTCGTAAGGCTTATCTTGGTATGTAGTAAGTATAGTGATAAGGAGGAGCGTATGACCGTATCCAGAGTAATGACTCACAATCCGTTTACTATTAGTGATGATACTGCTGTAGCCGATGCAATGGCTCTTATTCACAAAGAAAAGGTTCACCGACTTCCCGTCCTGGATAAAGAACGAAAGTTGGTGGGGATCGTTTCTGAAAAGGATCTGCTCTACGCTTCTCCCTCGCCTGCCTCGACCTTGAGCGTCTATGAGATGAGTGCACTCTTGGCCCGGCTTAAGGTAAAAAAGGTGATGACCAAGGAGGTTATCACCGTTACCGAACAGACTTTGATTGAGGATGCGGCCCGGATCATGGTCGATAAGAACGTCGGCGGGCTTCCTGTTATGCGAGATGGGCTTCTCGTCGGCATCATCACCGAATCCGACATTTTTAAACTCTTTAGTGAGCTATTCGGCACAAGGAAGAGGGGCTTACGAGTTACCGCCTTGGTTCCCGAACAACGCGGAGAAATAGCGGGAATGGCTGCAGCCATTTCAGAAAAGGGCGGCAACATTATCTCTTTTGGAACATTTCTTGGAGAGGACGTAAGCAATAGCCTCTGTACCTTCAAGGTCGATGAAATCGGCAAAGAGGAGTTGCAAAAGGCGATTGCTCCTTACGTCGTACGTATCATTGATCTTCGTGAGGTCTGATCCTCAATGTGTGCTTTGTTCCCCCACCTTTGAATGAGACCCTATCTATCGTTCCTCTGAGCTGCTGAACAAGTGCCTGGACTATGTCCAGGCCCATTGTTTTCTTTTTCCGAGGCCCTTCCGCAATACCGCAGCCGTCGTCCGATATCTCTATCATGATAAAACCACCTGTGGCGAGGGTTTTCAGCTTGATTGTTCCCGTCCTCCCGTTTGGAAAGGCGTGTTCCAGTGAATTGCTGACAAGCTCATTTACAATAAGACCGCAGGGGATTGCCGTATCAATGGTCACGTTTATCTCACTCCCTGAAAAATCAAACCTAATGTTGCCCTTATGCTCGTCGCGAAAAGAATCCATAAGGTTTCTGACCAGGCTTCTCAGATAAAAACCAAGCTCGATGGAGGTAAAGTCGTCGGTTTGGTAAAGCAGCTCGTGGACGAGGGCCATTGCCCTGATCCTGTTTTCGCTGACTCTGATCACTTGAGACAATGCTCTATCTTCGACAGATCGGCTTTGGAGATTAATGAGGCTGGACATCATCTGCATATTATTTTTGACGCGGTGATGTAGTTCTTTCAGCAAAACCTCTTTTTCTTCAAGGGATTTTGCAAGCTTTTTCTCCGTCTTTTTGATTTCGGTGATATCCACCATGCTGACAAGCATATGGGAATACGCCCCCGAGCCTGTGCGGGGGATGAATATGGTGGTGAGAAATATCTTTTCTTCCCCCGAAAAGGTGACACTTTTCGTTTCCGCTCGGATATATTCTTGCCCTTCCGCAATTGCCAGAAATTCCGTCCGTAAAAAGTTTTTTATATGGCGGGTTTCAACCTTGGCAAAGGAACCGATCAACTGCTCTTTTGATGTGGCGTTATGCATAGCAAGTGTTGCCGGATTTACATCCACGATCTTTATGTTCTGCACCATCCAGTCGATTATTTCAGGGTGTTCGTTCACATAAACGCTGAAATCACTAATTCCTTCCTCTCGTAGCATTCGTATCCGTTCTCGTATGGTGGATATATCCTCTTCCCAAATCGAAACAGGTACCCCCTCAAAGACGCTGCGAAAACGCCATTCCATTCGCTTCCTTTCGGTGAGTTCCTTTTTCAGTTGAGCCGTTTTCTGACGAACGCTCCTTTTCAAACTCCATATCCATGTAAAAGTAATTACCCCACCTACTGCGATGGCGATAACAACGATGAGAATCATGCGACGGCTTACGGTGTTGGACATACCTGGGATAATCTTGCCGAACCATTTTTCGTAAAGTCTGTCGTATGTTCCGTTCTCTCGGAGAATTGTTATACCGTCGTTGAGGACGGCCAGGAGATTGCTGTTTCCCTTTTGTACGGCAAAACAGTACTTTCGTGGATAGAAGGGCGGACCGACGGTGATTATGTTGTTAAGCTTTTCTTCTTCTCTAATACGTTCGCCTTGTATTCTACTCGTAAGGACTGCATCAACCTGTAGATCGCTGTTGAGCGCAACAAGTGCATCTCGATAGCTTTTTACCTTAACGATGAAGGCTTCTGGTATCCGCTCTCGAAGATAGTCATGCATGACATCTCCGGACTCCACGTAGACAACACATCCCTTAAGTTCATCGAGTGTTTGAATTGAGCTTCCCCGTTTTACATAAAGTGCATGGCTCACTACGTTATGGGGGGAAGAAAAGTCAAAAACCTTTTGACGTGCCTCCGTCTGATACATGCCGGTAATCAAATCGACCTCACCTGCGGTAAGCTCGTTTCGCACCTGACTCCACAATCCGAGATCGATCACTACCGAGAGGTTCATCTCTTCTGCAATGGCGTTCAGGAGGTCAATGTTAAAGCCTGTAGGATGTCCTTTTTTATCGAGGTACTCAAAAGGTGGATAATCATAATCACCTCTGGCTATCAATGGTTGGGTAAAGGCTTGGCTATGATCACTAAACAGAGGCAACGGTGTAAAGAAAAAAAAGGCTGACACAAGGACGGTCAGCATGATCCGAGCCACGAAGTTGCACATGTCTATAATGATGTGTCGAGAAAGGTAAAAGTGCAAGGTGTTTCTACTGTCACGAATATTGGTGGTACATTGTTCTTAATTTCTTTTTCTGCTGATACTTGGAGAAAGACTCACTTTGAAAACCATAGATATTTTTCTGTGAGGTAAGAACGTAGCAGCACGACCTCCGCCCTTACCAGGGGCAGAGGTCATTTGCCTTTCTGTACGGGAGCGTAATCACCAGGATTCCGGACACTAAGGACAAAAAAGCTATAGGACCTTGCTCAGGAAAAGTTTTGTCCGTTCATTCTGTGGATTATCAAACAACTCCGCCGGAGGCCGCTTTTCCATGATAATACCCTCGTCCATGAAAAGGACTCTGTCGCTAACTTCACGGGCAAATCCCATCTCGTGGGTCACAACTACCATGGTCATGCCATCTTCGGCCAGATGCTTCATAACATCCAGAACTTCTCCTACCATCTCCGGATCAAGGGCGCTTGTGGGTTCGTCGAATAGCATGACATCGGGATTCATGGCAAGGGCCCTAGCGATTGCCACCCTTTGTTTTTGTCCACCGGAAAGCTGGGCCGGATAGACATGGTCCTTATCGGGAAGGCCGACTGCAAGTAACAGATCTCTTGCCTTTTTCTCCGCCTCCTGCTTGCTTGTAAGACCAAGTTTGACGGGGGCAAGGCAGATATTTTCCATCACGTCTTTGTGGGGAAAAAGATTGAACTGCTGAAATACCATGCCAACCTTGCGGCGCAGTTTGTTGACGTCGCTTCCCGGATCGTTGATTTTTTCGCCTTCGATATAAATGTCTCCTTCTGTCGGCTCTTCCAGAAGGTTGATGCAGCGTAAAAACGTGCTTTTTCCGGAACCGCTTGGCCCAATGACGCTTACCACTTCTCCCGGTTTGATCTCTTCATTGATGCCGCGCAATACTTTAAGATGTCCAAAGCTTTTGTGGAGGTTTACGATTTTAATCACTGGAGTGCAGCCTCCTTTCGTAACGGTTCAGGAGATGAGAAAGAGAAAGGGTAATGATGAGGTATATGACCGCCGTGGCAAAGAGAGGAACTGTTGCCTCATAGGTGATACTTCTGATTTTGTTTCCCGCTCGCATCAGGTCGTTTCCCCCAATGAAACCGATGATACTGGTCTCCTTGAGAAGGACGATAAACTCGTTGCCCAGAGCCGGTAAAATATTTTTAATAGCTTGTGGCAGGATGATTTCTTTCATCGCCAGTCTGTGGGGCAAGCCTAAGGATCGGGCGGCTTCCATCTGCCCTTTGTCAACAGCCTGTATCCCTGCTCGAATGATCTCAGCGACATAGGCACCGCTGTTGATGCCGAAAGCCAGGCTACTGGCCATCGTCTTATCCACATCAAGGGCCCGAAAAATGACGAAGTAGATAATCAACAGCTGGACCAGGACCGGTGTTCCTCTGATGATTTCAACGTAGAGCTTGCTAATGATATTTGCGACCTTGTTTTTGCTTAGTCGCATGAGAGCGAGGAGCGTTCCGAGAATGACACCCGCTGTAATGGCAAACAAGGTCACCACAATGGTGACCTTGAGTCCGTTCAGCAGCAGATGCAATCCATCCGGCCCCCCTTCCCAGAGGGTCTGAAAAAGGGTTCTTCTAATACTTTCCATCAAACCTTGCCGCTATTTCATATATTCGCTAAGAAGCTTGTCGTAGGTGCCGTTCGCTTTGAGTTCCTTTAGGGTTTCGTTGATGATCGGCAGGAGTTCTTCACTGCTTTTCCCCTCTTTGACGGCGATTCCGTAGTACTCCGGGTCAAAATCGAGAGAAACAATCTCAAGATCGGAATTCTGACGAATGAAATTCTGTGCAGGCTGTTCGTCGATGATCATTGCATCAACCTTGCCGTTTTTCAGTTCCATAATCGCTTCAAAGCCGGTATTGAAGGCGACAATATTCGAGTCGTCGGTGAACTCCTTTGCAATCTCATTCCCGGTGGTTCCCAGCTGCACGCTGATCTTTTTCCCATTGAGGTCATCTTTTGTGGAGATCGGATTATCCGCTTTGCGCACAATAACCGCCTGGGTCGCTTCGTAGTAGGGATCTGAAAAGTCGACGCTTTTTTCACGTTCATCGGTAATGGTCATACCGGCGATGGCAAAATCGATTTTATCCGCATTCAAGGCGGTGAGTAGGCTGTCGAACTCCATATCCTCTATGCGCAGGGTTTTTCCTGCTTTTTCCGCAATGGCTTTGGCGATTTCCACATCAAAACCGACTACCGCGTTTCCGTCGGCTCCGCCGATATATTCGAAGGGAGGGAATGCGGCATTTGTGCCCATTACCAACTCGTTTTTCTCTTGGCAACCGCTTAGAACCGAAAGAAGGGCAACTAGGGCAATTGCCGTGAGCAATGTGGCTATTCGTTTCATATAGCTCTCCTTAGCATGAATCTACCTTTTTGAATAGTTAATACATATTTATACAGATTATGTCAATAGTTTTGAATATTTATTAGCTCTTTCTCTCTGTTGACAGTTTTAATGAGAGAGTATATAAGATAATAAATTATCGATAAAAGGAGAACTAATGAACGCCCTAACCGGAGATAGAACCGAAGCAGCCAGTTTTGGAGTCGTATGTCGGATTCTTGATCTCTACGACCGGGATCCGGGAATGATCATACCAATTCTTCAAAAGGTACAGGAGGAGTATCGCTACCTTCCCGAAGAGGTGCTGCTTTTTTTGGCGACGAGTCTGGAAATTTCTCCGGCCCGTCTTTACGGTATCGCTACCTTTTACAGCCATTTTTCTCTGGAGCCGAAGGGAAAGCATGTAATCAAGGTATGCGACGGAACCGCTTGTCATGTGAAGGGCTCCGGGGCGCTGATCGAAACCCTTCGTTCAATGCTTGCTCTTGAGAAGGGAATAAAAACCACTTCGGACATGCTGTTCACCCTTGAGACGGTGTCCTGCCTGGGTGCGTGTGGTTTAGCACCTGTGGTTGTGATAGATGATACGGTTCATGGACAAATGACTCCAGATAAGGTTCGCGCTCTCATCACGAAGATACGGGAGGAAGAAGATGCTGAAGCTTAATCTTGAAGCGGTCGGAACCGCTTACGACCATACTGTTTCTTCACTGCGGATGAGAATCATCATCTGTGCCGGTACCGGTTGTCTGGCAGGGGGAAGTTTGAATATATTCCATGCCTTTAAAGCGGAAGCCCAGAAACACGGGGTTCCGCTTCATGTTGAATTGAAGCAGGAAGATAATCCCGAGTTTCTTCTTTCAAAAAGCGGCTGCCAGGGGTTTTGTCAGGTAGGCCCCCTTGTTACCATCGAACCGGCCGGTATCCTCTATACAAAAGTTACTGCCGAAGATGTCCCTGAAATCTTTGAAACAACCATCCTTTCGGGGAAAACAGTGGAACGCTTGCTCTATGTCAATCCTGCCGATGGAAAGCGGTGTAGCGGTCCCTCGGATATTCCCTTCTATGTTCGCCAGTCCAGGAGCGTCCTTGCTTCCTGCGGGCTTATCGACCCCGAAAATATTCGCGAATATATCTACGGTGGTGGTTACCGTGCCGCCATGGAGGCCTACACAGCCCATACACCCGAGGAGTTGTGTACGATTTTCACCGACTCAGGTCTCAGAGGGCGCGGGGGCGGCGGTTTTCCCAGCGGAAAAAAATGGGCTTTGACCCTTCGCCAGCAAGCGGATAAAAAGTATCTAATCTGCAACGGCGACGAGGGGGATCCCGGAGCCTTCATGGACCGATCCATCCTTGAGGGGAATCCTCATTCGGTGGTCGAAGGGATGATGATAGCCGCCAGGGCCATCGGTGCCGAGGCAGGGTATGTCTATGTTCGTGCCGAATACCCCTTGGCGGTAGAGCGAATTCGCAAGGCTATTGATGCCGCGAGAGAGCTCGGCCTGCTTGGAGAGGATCTCTTTGGAACAGGTGCCTGTTTCGACATCAAGGTGATGGAGGGGGCAGGGGCCTTCGTTTGTGGTGAGGCAAGCGCCATGGTTGCAAGCATCATGGGGGGCAGGGGCATGCCCCGCCCAAAACCTCCCAGAACGGCGGAAAAAGGGCTTTGGGACAAGCCGACGGTGGTTAACAATGTGGAGACCCTTGCAACCGTTCCTCTTGTGCTTCGAAAAGGATCAAAGGGCTATCGAACGGTCGGTACCTCGGGGAGTCCGGGGACCAAAACCTTTGCCCTTACCGGCCATGTTGCCAATACCGGGCTCATCGAGGTCCCCTTTGGTACGACCCTCAGGGAGATCATCTTCGAAATCGGTGGCGGTGTTCTCGATGAAAAAGGAAATGTGGACAATGATGCCTTCAAGGCTGTTCAGATCGGGGGACCCTCCGGCGGATGTCTTACCAGAGAACATCTCGACATCCCCCTTGATTTTGATTCTCTGGGAGGTATTGGTGCAATGGTGGGAAGCGGCGGACTTGTGGTGATGAACCGTTCGACTTGTATGGTTCAGGTTGCCCGATTTTTCATGCAATTTACCCAGGCAGAGAGCTGCGGCAAATGTGTGCCCTGTCGGGAAGGTACCAGGCAGATGCTGGATCTTCTCGACGACATTATCGAGGGGAGGGCGGACGAATCCACCATTCCCCTCCTCGAGTCGCTCTGCAGAACCGTTGCCAGGGGAAGCCTGTGCGGACTTGGAAAAGCGGCCCCATCGCCGGTTCTTTCTACCCTCCGCTATTTTCGGCAGGAGTATGAAAGCCATGTTGTTGATAAGCGTTGTCCGGTGGGGGCCTGCAAGGCTCTGTCCGACTTTGTCATCGACGAATCATTATGTAAAGGATGCACCGCATGCGCAAAGGCGTGTCCCGTTGGAGCGATTTCAGGAGAAAAAAAGGCTCCCCACACTATCGATACTGAGCGCTGTATCAGGTGCGGCGCCTGTATGGCCACGTGCCGCTTCGGTGCGATCAGAAGAGGAGGTGCGGCGTGAAAGGGTATATAAAGGTAGATGGTATTGAAGTCCCTCTGGAGGGTGAGGAAAACCTGCTTCAGGTTATCAGAAAGGCCGGAATCGAGATCCCCACCTTTTGTTATCATTCGGAGTTAAGTGTCTACGGGGCCTGTCGTCTCTGTATCGTCGATATTGAGGGAAAAGGAATTCAGGCCAGCTGCTCCACGCCTCCCCGGGGAGGAATGGTCGTACGAACCAATACGGCGGAGGTACGGGAGACTCGGCGCATGACCTTGGAGCTCCTCCTTGCCAATCACGACAGGGAGTGTCCCACCTGTGAGCGCTCTTCCGACTGCGTATTACGCGACCTTGCCAGCCGCTACGGCATCGATAAGGTTCGATTCAGGAAAAATCGGGAACCGCGGCCTTTGGACACGCTTTCTGATGCCCTTGTCCGGGATCCGAATAAGTGTGTGCTTTGTGGGGACTGCGTTCGCTATTGTCACGAGATTCAGGGCATCGGCGCCATCGACTTTGCCTTCCGCGGCGAGCATGTGCAGGTTACCCCTGCCTTCGGACGAAGTATCGGAGAGGTCGATTGTATCAACTGCGGTCAATGTGCTGCGGTCTGTCCCACCGGTGCCATTATTCCCAAATCGGAAATCAACGAGGTATGGAATGATCTCCAGGATGAAAAGAGCAAAGTAGTCATCCAGATCGCACCGGCGGTCCGGGTCGCCCTTGGCGAGATGTTTGGCCTGCCCCCAGGCGAGGTAGTAACCGGGAAGATGGTTCGTGCGTTGCGTATGATGGGCTTCGACCGGATCTACGACACTGCCTTTGCCGCCGATCTTACCGTTGTGGAAGAGGCTGCAGAGTTCTTAAAACGCTCGGAGGCGGGCGAGGGGCCGCTTTTTACCAGCTGCTGCCCTGCATGGGTTAAGTATGCGGAGCAGTCCCTTCCCCGGCAGCTGCCGAATCTCTCTTCCTGCATGAGCCCGCAGAGCATGATGGGCTCGCTGCTGAGGCATGCCCTGCCCGAAGAGCTTTCCATTGAGCCTGAACATCTGAAGATCGTTTCGGTCATGCCTTGTACCGCAAAAAAGTTTGAAAAGAAGCGGCCGGAACTTTCCCGGGACGGACTGCCCTTTGTCGACCATGTCATTACAACCAGGGAGCTCGGCACCATGATCCGTGAATCGGGGATCATGCTTGATCGTTTGGATGCAGATAATTTCGATCTTCCCTTTGGATTTGCCTCTCACCTGGGAGTGGGCTTCGGGTCCTCCGGCGGTGTTGCCGAGGCTGTACTGAACTACCTTGATCCCGAAGGCTGTTCCGGCCGGATACATTGGGAAACCGTGGAGGATCTTTCCGGCGTGAGAAAGACCACAGCCGTCATCGGCGGAAAAGCGTTTAGCGTTGCCGTTGTCCAGGGAATCAAAAGTGCTGCAGCCATTGCGAAGATGGTCCAATCCGGTGAGATATCCCTCGACCTCATCGAGGTGATGGCCTGCCCCGGTGGTTGCGCAGGCGGCGCCGGTCAGCCTGTAGACCGGACAGGAGAGAAACGCCTCGCCAGGGTGAAGGCTGTCCGTTCGGCAGCCCCTGCAGAGGGGGTCCGTCATGCTGGGGTTAACCCCTTCGTTCGTGAAGTATATACCCATATGCTTGGCTGTGATCCGGGAGAGGGAGAGGCTCATCGCCTCTTTCATACCACCTATCATAGTCGAAAGCGTATCGACGGAATGGATATCCGTCTTACCGGACCTTCCGGCGCAGAGGCCCGAACGGACCGCATTCCGGTAAAGGTATGCGTTGGGACCAGTTGCTTTCTACGCGGAAGCCAAAAGGTGCTTTCCAAACTTTTACATGCGGTTGAAGAGGAAAAGCTGGATCGCTTTTATGAGGTACAAGCGACCTTCTGCAGCGAACAGTGCGACAAAGGGCCGACGGTCCATATTGGTGATAGGGTGATCAATCGAGCGGATGGAGACCAGATTGTAGAGCTCTTGCGGGAAATGGTTGCCACGTTATCTGCGGAAGGGTAGGCGTTTTGTCCAATAAGGTTTATCCAACAAGGCCGGTTCTCCTGTTTCAGGAGGCCGGCTGTTTTCCTTTTGTAAAGGTCCGAAAGAGATCAAAAAGGATGGGATCGAGCTTCAGCTCTTCATCGATAAACTGCCTCTGCATAAAATCGAGGGCCTCATCGCTTGAAAGCGGCTTGCGATATTTTCTATTCGGATCCGTGAGAGCGTCGAAGACATCAACGATCTCCATCACCTTTGCAGGAAAATAGGCAAGCGCATTGAATTTTATCATGGGCTCCATGGTAAAGGACATGCAGTAATCCTGCTTCAACTTTGGATTGTTTTTTCGTGCGTTTGCCAGCAGAGCACGGTAAAAACCATATCCGTCGGGAGAACCGTAGTATTCATGGTGGTAGCCGGTGATCAATCCTGCTTCCCGGGGGTAATTTGTTTTATGCATAACGGCGAGATACCCCTGCCTGACATGGTCGACAACGGTATCCCGGTCGTAGGCGGCCTCTCCCTCATGATATTCTATATCTTTTGCCTTGCCGATGTCATGAATCAAGAATCCTGTTGCGAAGGTATGGAGCTGTGCTTCGCTTATCGCTTGCATCCCGGTATGGAAAACCCGTTCCAGGGTGATATCTTCCGGGTGAAGGTGCGGCAACAGACGCTGATAATATGACTTATACTGCTTATCAAAGTTGATCCTGATCTTATTCGGAAGGCTTGAGGTGAGCATCCTGCGATTATAGTAGGTGAGAAAAGCGACCCCATTTAGAAACACCCTTGTCATGTGCTGGACTACCGTTCCATTTGAACGTTGTACCAGAGAGGTAATCAACTCGTCCTGCATGATGGTATTGTCGATCAATGCGGTTGAGCTTTTTACCATCGCCCGGGTGGAATCAACAATCCCCTGGGTGTATGCTCTCGCCGCTTCGTCTCCCATGTGAATTGCTTCCAAAATCGTGGAACGGTTTGCCAACGCCGCATCTCTTGCCGTATCGGCAAGCGCTTCAAGAATCTTTTCGTTTTCTTTCGGAGCCTCGATCAGCAGCGTATCGAGTTTCTCCCTGTCCTGTTTTATAAGGGAGACACGCTTTTCGCTATCCATGGAGGCAATACTTTCATATGCCTCGCCGAAGTTCAGAAGATCTCCCACGTTCTTCGCTTCAGCTTCGTGTTCGGCTATGTAGTGCTTCTCCTTTTTGCCGTCAAGCTCCTTGAGCATATCGATCATGGCCTGAACATGCTCTTCCGAAACATAGAATGCCCATCCTTTATCCTGTTTCCAGAATACTTCATTGTTGTCGTAGAGCGCTCGAAAGCTGACCTTCTTCAACTTTCCATCCGAAATACGACGGCAAATGAGAGGAATTTCCTGCTCGTATAATAACGATACCATCCGCTTATCCCTGACAATGATCTCGGACAAGGGCATACTATTCTGTTGCATGACTCAAAAATAGAGAATTTGGAAGAAAAAATCCAGATTAGATACTCTTGTATAAGGATTTTTTCTCCAGCTTTTCTTATGATGAATAGTATGAAAACAAACGTGAAACGTGTGGTTGCGGCATCGTTCAGGCGTGCTTTTGGCCTTGACGGTCGTCCTCCTTTGGGCGCAGGGGCTCTACCGGTCATTCCTCGGCAGGAAGCAGGCGAAGAGGAAAGGCGCTCCTGTACGTTCCTCAATCAGCTGGCAGACGCATTGGTCGATGGCAATTTCGAACAGGGTTCGATGCTCTCTCACCGATGGTCCGATGCCGCCGGATATGCCTTTGAAGAGGCTGGAAAGGCTCTTGATCTTTTCTACGGATCGCTGAGCGACAGCGAAACCTCCTCCCTGATTGCCGCTTTTGACCAGCATCAGAGGGCAGATGCCGCCACGGCCGTTGCGGAGTTCTGGGCCCCGGAAATCAAGGGGGAAAAGCAGGAGGCTGTGAAACACTGGAGACTCCGTTCGGCAGAACCTAATCCAAAGCCTATCAAAGCTTCAGAGATCTTGCTTCAGCTCAACGGCCTATATACCCTTCCCGAAACAATTCCCGATGAGCTTCCCGACGAGCTGAAGGATGCTGGGAAACGGCTCCTCGCTCATCCCGGGGCCAAGGTTGCAGACTACGACCATCCTGTGCCGCTTTTTCAAGATGACGAATCTCACGAGCTCGTATCTTGTCTTGCCCGTCTGGAAGACGATATTGCCTATGAGAAATCGATTGGTCTTCTTCCCGTGCATCACAAGGTTCCCATCCTCCTTTCTGTTTCGGTTACGCACGAACATCTGGATGAGGTGGTGTGTGCCTGGATAGCATATCTGCTTGGAAAGCGGCTTTATCACCATTTTCGCCTCTATCTGCTTACCGAAGAGCGGTGTAGGTATATTGATCGAAAACTTTTCGGTGGCGGTATGCCGCAATTCGGGGTTGCCGGAGCCTATGGCCGTCATTTTACCGCTCTCAAGTATTCCTCTCTCCTTTTTGAACGCGGCTGGGGAATCCGTGCAAGTTTTAAGCTTGATACGGACGAGGGGATACTCAGCCGCAACCTGAAGGAGGCTACGGGGAAAAGTTGGTTTGAAACCTTGTGTCATCCTCTCTGGGGGGCTCAGGCTGTAGATCCGAAAGGACAGACTGTCTATCTCGGGGTCAATGAAGGGGAGTATGTAAATAGCAACGACATTGATACCCTTGGCTACCCCGAAGCCCTGCGCACTCCGGATGTGAAGCTTCCTGCCTCACATGCTGGGCGAGATCTCTTTTTCCAAAAAGGCTTTGCCCATGGAAATGCCACGGCTTGGTACAACGAATTTGATGATCTTGAAGAGCTTATTAGCCATCCCGTGGTTAAGGGCGGCGGTTACGGGATCACCAATGATGGTATTCGGCAAGCGGCTCCCTTTACCTGGTCGAAGGTCGGACGGGCAGAGGACCAGCAATTCTATTTTTCCGCCCTTTCCGGAGGGGTGAGAGGGATCTTTCATCCCAATCTGCGGATTGCACACTACAAAAATGCCGTTTCGGGAGCGGAACATAAAACCGAGTCCACAAGGCTGGCCGGTGATATGTACCGCCTCGTTCAATTTTCTTTTCTCGCCGAATATTTTGGAGTAAAAGAGGAGCTCGACCCCATGCCGGGTGTTTTTGCGAGCAGGCTTGCCAGAGCACAGGCTTTTTTCCATTTGATCCATCGGGCGGCTGCGTTTTTGATGGAGGGAAAGGGTGATCATGCCTCTTTCTTGCTTTCCGAAGGGCTACGTTCTCTTGCCGACTTCGAGAAACTGATCGACAGCGGCAAGGCTCTGGAAGAGATTGAGAAGGAAAGAGCCCTGTGGCGGCAGTTTATCAATACGACGGATACTCTTTCGGCCGGAGTGGTACGAGAGGTGATAGACAGCTGCGAGGTATAGCAAGCAGTGGCCGTGGAAGGGAAGTGGGGAAATATCACCACTATTCGGAACACTACACAAAAGGCCCAAAAAAAGGGGACTGTCTTAGGCAGCCCCCTTTTTGATAGTTCTACTTTCCTTCTTCTTTTGGCTTCTCTTCACTGATGAACCAGGAAGCCGGTTTCATCAACTGTTCGGCCTTATAGGCATTTATGCTGAAAGGTTCCTTATTTGTATCGGCCAGACAGCGGTATGCATTGTCGTTACCCTCCACTTTTCCGTAGATCCTGAGGCTATGCTCCTCCTTTTCACTCTGAAAGGTAAGACTCCAGGAGGCTTCCTCTTCACTTCCGATGGTGTCGGGAGAGAGAAAGGCGGTTGCATTGATTCTTGCAAGCTGGGAGATAAAATCGGTGATCTTGTTTTGATCAACGCGTTCCTGCTGCGCTTCCGAAAATTGCCATGCCTCCTGTTCCTCCCCGCTTTTTCTCAAAGAGAAACGTGCTTCTGCCGATGTAACTCCGACGGAGATGATATCCGAAGAGGTGAAAGAGAAGATCTGCCGATTGCGAAGTTCATCCAAACTCACATCAAAGATAGATCTGAGGGCTCCTTCTACAAGGTAGATCCCTTCTCGCCCCGCGAGCGTGATGTAACATCCGCTGCCCTTATCGGCTTCTTTGCCGATTCTGATAGACCTGAGAAGATCCTTGGCATGGTAGACTGCGACCGTAATTGCGTCGGCATCCTCGAGCTCATAGCGTTCAAGCTCTCCCTCTCTGCTGACCATCTGGCCGACCTTGAGGCTGTTGAGGGCATCGGTCATGCGGGTGATCTTTCCCTCGTCTGCAGAGTATTCTTTGTCTCCAATAAGCCATCCATCAGCTTTTTTTACCGCAACGATCGGATCTTTTCCCGGTGCGTTTATCTCAATACGGTCGGCTTCTTCCTCCCAAGGAGCTACCGGAGCGAAACTTGCCCGGTTTCCTGTAAACTTTGTCACAATAATGAGGAGAAGGAGTACTGCGACGGCGGCAAATTGTATCATCTTTTTTTTAGGCATGGTGCTCACCTCCGGAAAAGCGTTCTTCTATGGCTCGTCGCCGCGATCGCTGGAGTCGCCATACAAACAAGCCGGCAAAAATGACAAGTAACGGTATAAGGCCCATGGCGATTCCCTTTATCACGTTTCGTACCTCCGGGGAGGTCGGCAGCAGCTTGTGTCTTCCCAATCCCTTCGTTCTCATGGGAATGACCTGATCGTTACCGGTACTCCAATCGACCAGATTGTGAACAAAGGCTGCATTGCTGTTTGATGAGGATGGGTCGAGGAGCTGTGGTGTGGTCAACAGCGAGGTTGCCGCCACGGCGATTCGTCCCTTTGCTATCGACGTCTTTATCTGAGAAGCCGTATCAAGGGCCTGTTTTTCTTCTTCCGTGGTCTCCTCTTTGGGAGGGGCCGGAAAGGCGCTTGAGAAACTCCCCTCAAGGCTTACGGCCAGGGGATAGCTTTGCAGTTTTTCATCTCCCGGCGGAACCATCCCCATGGGGTTAAGCATGATGTTTTTGTCCATCAACCATGACTTTTGAGACGATGAAAGGATCACCTTGGTGGTGATATCATCGCTGTTTTCTGTTTCATTGGGGATAATAAACGTACCGCTTTGCAAGGTAATCATCTCACCGAGGTTTTGGGTGATGGTGCTTTCCTTGCTGAGACTTTTGCCCGACAGTAATGGCGCCCAGTATATCTTGATGTCTCCATACTGGGGATCTCGCTGACTATAGGCCTCATCATCCAGAACATAGCCACGTTTATAATCGATACCGTATGCCGAAAGCTGCTCCTCCAGTCCTGTCTCGATCGGGGTATAGCTGGGAGGTTGACCATAGGCCGTCGGCTGGTTTACCTGGTATGGGTCCAAGAAGAGGACCAGATTGCCTCCCCTCAGAAGGAACTGATCGATTGTATAGCGTTCGTTCTCCGAAATTTCCGTCTTGGGACCGTTTATGATTAATGTACTGACATTATCGGGTATTGTTAGGTTCCCATCCTCTCCTGTTTTTACCTCCTTCAGTTCGTACATATCAGAAAGAAGCTGTTGTAAGGGAGCGGCACCCTGCTGCTGGTCTGCAAGTGAAAGCTCGCCATGGCCCGTGAGGTAGGCGACGGCAGGATTGTTCGAGAGGAGTGCTCTCATCGTTTCTTCGATTCTGGTGGCAAGATTATCGACGCCGCTGATTGCATATCCACTGAAAAGGCGCTGGGAAAGGCCTATGGGAATGAGGCGTGACTTATCACCGTAGGAAAGCAGCAGATCGAGGGCTCCGTTACCCGCAGGCAGCTGTTTCCCATTCTGATCCGTGGAAGCTCTCCAGCGGATGGTCTGGATTCCGTAACGGTCGCTAAGCTCCTTAATGTCTCCCGCATCGGGATCTTCCACACGAAAATCGATCCTGTCTCTTATGGATGGCGGCAATTGCTTTACGGCGTCTCTCACGTTTTGCTCAAGGTCGTCGAAGCCCTTGATGCCGAAGGCTCCGAGAGATTTCGAGAGATAGAGGGTAAGCAACGGTTTCCCGGTGATACCGTGAAGGGCATCAACAGCTGCTACCATCTTCTGCATGGTTGTGGTCAGACGATATTCAAGGCCGGATGAGTTGGTAATCTGGTCGATGACTTCGATGCTGTCTCCGTAAATAACGGCCAGGCCGAGATAGGCACTCCTGCTCTGAAACTGGTCGCTTTTAATCTCCTGTATCTGAACGGGAGCGATACCGTAGTCGGAGGCACTGCTTTTACTCTCCGCATCATCCATATCGTAGTAGCCAACGGTAAAATCCTTTCCCCCAACCCTGTCATACTCTTCGAGGATATCCTTCAGATATCGTTCCACACTGTTGTATGGAGCAGGAAGGTCGTGTGAGAAGAAGACCTTGATGGTAAGTGGTGCATCGATTCCCTGCACCAGCTCTTTGCTGATTGGGGAGAGGCTGTAGACATCACCTTTGGTCAGATCGCTTCGTATATAGAGCTGAGAGGCGGCGATGTTGGCAAGCACGATGATAAGCAGATAGAAGAAAAGATCGGAAGCATCCCCGAGAAGCCACTGCTTGGCATGTTGCAGGCGTTCTTTGAATTTCATCATCTACCTCCTTTCCCTTACCGCTTTTACGGTAAAAAGGAGGAATACCGCTGTCAGCGAGATCAAATAGATGAGACTCCGGCTGTCAAGAAGGCCTCTTGCTATGGTCCTGAAATGGTATTGCGTGCCGAGGAATTCCAATGTGTTTACCAAAGCGGCGGGGACGAGGACAAGCATCTGATCAAAAAAAGTGAACAGAAGGGCGATGGCTGCGGTGACGATGAAGGCAACGATTTGATTGGAGGTCATGCTGCTGGCAAAGAGCCCCACCGCGGCATACGCGGCTCCCAAAAGCAGTGCCCCAACGTATCCTCCGATAATCGGACCTGGATCAGGATCCCCGACAAGGGAGATAAGAACCACATATAGCAGGGTCGGTGCAAGCATTACTGCTATGAAGATCACTGCTGCGAAGAATTTTGAAAGAACGATTTTTCCACTTGAAACCGGGAAACTGACCAGCGCCTCAAAGGTCCCCGTGCTTCGCTCTTCGGCAAAACTCCTCATGGTTATTGCGGGGACAAAAAAACTGAATAGGATGGGAAGTAGTTGGAAAAATCCTCGCATTTCGGCTTGATCGTAGATAAAAAAGGTGGGGAAAAAAAGCATTCCCGAGAAAAGAAGGAAGAGGGCAATAACGATGTAGGCTATCGGCCCTCCGAAGAGCGAGTAGAGCTCGCGTTTTGTCATGCTAATCATGGTCGCCTCCGGTGGTGAGCTCACGAAAGATTGCTTCCAGGGATTGTTTCTCCCTGCTCATTTCGAAAAGCGTCCAACCCTTTTGTGTTACCGTATGGAAGAGGGCTGGTCTGACATCTTCTTCCGTCCCGGCGGTTACCAGGATCGTAATGAGGCCCTCTTCACCCGGCACCTGGTGCGCTTCCAGAATACCCGGGAGGGTGGAAAAAAACTCTGTGGCCTTTGTTGTATCCGTGCCCGAAAGAGCCAGACGTACCGTGTAATGGCCGTTTTTAACGGCCCTCAGATTGTCGGTATGGTCGTCTTTAACGATGGCTCCCTTGTTAATGATGACCACCCGGTTGGCAATTGCCTCCACTTCCTGAAGGATATGGGTGGAGAGAATAACGGTTTTTGTTTTTCCGATTTCGGTGATAAGGTTTCTGACTTCGATGATCTGATTCGGGTCAAGACCTGTTGTTGGCTCATCCAAAATCAGAATCTTTGGATCATGGATGATGGCTTGAGCAAGTCCCACGCGTTGCTTATAGCCCTTCGACAGCTGATCGATGCGTTTATGCATTACCCCGGTGATACCGCAAATCTCGGCGGTTCGCCTGATAGCTGTCTCATCCGTGATCTTTCTTACTCCCGTTACGTAACGAAGGTAATCGTAGGTCAACATTTCTCCATAAAGTGGTGGTGACTCAGGAAGGTAGCCGATAATCGAACGTATCGTTTCTGGATCTTTGGAGACATCGATGCCGTTGACAGAGACGGTGCCTGATGAAGGCCGAAAATATCCGGTAATCATCCGCATGGTGGTGGTTTTTCCCGCACCATTTGGTCCAAGTAGGCCGGTGATCTCCCCTTCCTTGATTTCGAGCGAAAGATTATCAACGGCTCTGAAGGAGCCGTAATCTTTGCTCACCGAAGATAAGGTAATCATGAGCATTCCTCCGAAAAGGGGTAGGTTCGTACTAATGTAAAAAGATAGCAAAATGAAACCGTATCGCCAAGGTTTCTCTTCCTTGATTTGTACGCTCCAAAAAGGGTACTCTCTTTATGGAGGATGAAATGCGATCATATCTTGACTGTTTCGGCTGCTTTATGGATCAGGGGCTTGATGTTGCCAGACGCTCAGGGGCCGATGAGGCACAGCAGCGCCTCATTCTCAATGAGATTGCCCGGATGTTTCCTTCTTTTGACCTTGAGACCCGTCCTCCGGTGATGAGCCTGAACATAAATCAGACTATTAGAAACATGACTGGGGTTGCAGACCCCTATGCCGATGAAAAAAAGCGATGCAATGAGCTTGCGCTTAAAGCGGTGGGGCTGGTACGGGACAACATTGCAGCGGCTTCCGATTCCCTTAAGCGGGCGATGGAATACGCTATTGCGGGAAACAGCATCGATTTCGGAGTAAATCACCATCTTGATATCGATGAGACGCTTACGGATTTGATCAACGGAGAAGAGTCGAAACTGGCAAGCCAGTCCGATTCGACCTTTATGCTGGAGGCCTTTCGAAAAGAGCTCTCGAATGCCCGAAGCCTGCTCTTTATCTCGGACAATGCCGGTGAGATCGTATTTGATATGCTGCTTATCGAAGCCATTGCGGCTCTCTATCCTGATATCTCCATAACCGTAGCGGTCAGAGATGAACCGATCATCAATGACGCTACCCTTGAAGATGCAAAGGCGATCGGCCTCAATAATGTGTGTGAGGTGATCTCCAGCGGAAGCCCGGCACCTGGGACCCCTCTTGATCTCTGTTCAGATGAATTTTTAGAGCGCTTTTTTTCCTCGGATATGGTCGTGGCCAAGGGGCAGGGGAACTATGAGACCCTCAACGACGCTCCACGGATGATCTATCTGCTATTTCGGGTTAAGTGCAGAGTGATTTCGCACCATTGCGGCGGTGCTATGGGTGACATCATGCTGATACCTTCACAAAGCATCGGCTGATCCTTGCAGTTCCTGCGGCGTATAGTTACGCTTTTAGTATGGAGGAACATGTATCGTCATTAAGGAAATTTGTTGCTCCCGAATTTATTTTTGGCCCTTCTGCTCTCAAAAAATGCGCTGAATATGTGAAGAATTTTGGTGCTGAGCGAATTCTGCTTGTAAGCGACGATGGCGTGGCCAAGGCAGGATGGACCGGCAAGGTTGAAGCGGCTCTCAAAGAGGCCGGTGTTGTCTACGAACTTTTTCTTGATGTTTCACCCAACCCTCGTGCCGATGAGGTGATGAAAGGCGCCGACTACTATAGTCGGGCGAAGTGCGATATGCTACTTTCCGTCGGCGGTGGGAGCCCTATCGATTGTGCGAAAGGTATCGGCATTGTCGTTTCCAATCATCGCCACATTCTTGACTTTGAGGGGGTGGATAATGTGCCGATTCCCATGCCTCCCCTGCTTTGTATTCCGACCACCGCAGGTTCATCCGCTGATGTTTCTCAATTTGCCATCATTCTCGATGCTGATACCTCCTCGAAGATCGCTATTGTCAGTAAAGGGGTGGTACCTGATATTAGTTTGATAGATCCCGAGACCACCCATACCATGGATCAGGCGTTAAGCGCCGAAACGGGACTCGATGCCCTCACCCATGCTATAGAGGCTTACGTTTCCAATGCCGCCAGTGCCATGACGGATATGCATGCCCTTGAGGCGATTCGCTATATCTGCCGTTACCTTCCGACGGTGATCCAAAAGCCGCAGGATAGTCATGCCAGAGCCGGCGTCATGATGGGAAGCCTTCTCGCCGGGCTCGCTTTTTCCAATGCCAGTCTTGGGCTGGTTCACAGCATGGCCCATGCCCTTGGAGGAGTATTTGATCTTCCTCACGGCCTTTGCAACGCCCTGCTTCTGGAACATGTGATAGCTTTCAATTTTGAGGCTGTGCCGGATCGGTATCGAGTGATTGCTTCGCTGCTTACCGGCAAAGCGCTTTCTACAGAGTCGCAGAATATGGTGTTGGAGCTTCTCACCGGAGCCTTGGTTCGCCTGCGTCGCCGTGTGCACTTGGGCGAAACATTCGGTGTCCTAAAGGTTGATGCTACCATGATCAGGATGCTTTCGGAACGAGCTATGTCTGATGTCTGCATGGTGACCAATCCCAGACCCGTGAAGCGGGAAGATATTGAAGGTATATATGGCTGCATCTTCTGAGCCCTATAGCGATGGAAATATCGATCTGGTACGCAGCAAAATCATAGGGCTTGGTGATCGATCCATTCGAAAAAGCTATTACCCCCAGCTTCGTGAGACCATCAGGGATCTTCGTGAACAGCGGGAACATCTTATGGAGCTTGTCCGGCTCCTTGAGGAACGGGAAGAAGAACTCGAACAGCTCCTCGACGAGAAAGATAAGCTTTTACGTGAGGTCCATCACCGCGTGAAAAATAATTTCCAAATTGTTGCGAGCCTTCTCAATCTGGGGATGGATATGCTTTCGGACGGGGATGAACATGAGATCTTTTACCGTACCAAGCAACGAATCGATACCATGGCACGTGTCTATGAAGAAATTCTCCGGCGTGAAGAATTTTCGGAAGTCGATCTTTGCGACCTTATTCGTCTTGTTACCGAACAGTATGAGGAAGCCCGGCGTGGAAAGCAGGTCGAACTTTCTCTGGATCTCGACTGTCCGGGGAGAATGCTTGACTTGGATTTGGCCGTTCCCTTTGCCCTCATTGTAAACGAGGTCGTTGGTAATGCGTTTGAACATGCGTTTCCCGGGGGGGCGGGACTTTTATATCTGAGGCTATACCGAAGTGGTTCCGAAGGTGATAAAGAAGGAATCTTGACCTTTGAGCTGACCGACAACGGTCCGAGTTTTGCCAAAAGAGGGACCAATTCCGAGGCAAAGCGCCTTGGGATTGCGTTGCTCAAGGCCCTTGTCGCACAGATAGGCGGAGCCTTCAGCTATGAGGATCAAGAGACGGGATTGGGAATACAGTTTATTCTTCGACTCAAACGGCCCACTTGACCCTATCCACCTCTTGTTTTACCATATAGTCCGTAAAAGAGGGAGTAGAAGCGTGAGAATAGTTCAGGGAAAAAGAAGACAGGATGGTTGTTTTCCGTCTGCGGCGTCTTTTTCCCCGCGATCCTATTCTTGCGGTCTGTACAATTCCATTTGACGGCCGTGACATTGCCGCTTTCTTATCAAAGGAGGCGCCGTCATGGTGTTCAATCAGCTGCAAATTTCAGCACTCTCATTTTCCTGGCCTGGTATGGTAGAGCCGCTTTTTACCGATCTCTCGTTTTCGATAGGAGCCGGATGGACCGGGCTTGTCGGAGCGAATGGATCCGGAAAAAGTACCATCCTTTCGATTATTACGGGAGAAAACCAACCAGATTCCGGTTCTGTAAAAGCCCCCTCCCGGATGCTTCTCTGTCGCCAGGATACCGCACGGCTTCCCGACCAGGCGGACTCCTTTTTTTACGCCTTTGACGAGCGAAGTGAGGAGATCATGAGAAGGCTCGATATCCAGTACGAATGGTTTTTTCGTTGGGATAGTCTCAGCTTCGGGGAACGAAAGCGTGTGCAGATTGGGACGGCACTCTATACCGCTCCGGATCTTCTTGCCCTTGATGAGCCGACAAACCATCTCGATGAGGTCAGCCGTGATCGCCTGCTTTCCGCCCTTGCCGATTATGAGGGGATCGGCATCATTGTCAGCCACGACCGCTACCTTCTTGATTGTCTCTGTGAGCGGACCCTCTTTCTTCGGAATGGCACGGTGGTCCTCCGTCCTGGAGGGATCACTGTAGGTCTCGAAGAGGCGGCACGGGAGGCGGAAGAAGCGAAAAGGGCTTTACGTACCGCTCAGAGCCGTATGCATTCTCTCCAGCGCGACCTTGAGCGAAGACGAGGCGTGGCTCGGGAGCAGCAGAAACGAAGATCAAAGGCCGGTTTACCGATCAAGGATCACGATGCCCGCTTCAAGAAAAATCTTGCCCGTCTTACCGGTAAGGATGGTACCGGAGGAAAACTGCTCCGCCAGCTGGATGGCACCCTGGCGGCTGCCTCTCGGACCGAAGAGACAGCCAAGGCCCGCCTTGATGATGCTACTATGCGGAAAGCCTCGGGCCTTACCCTTGGAGGTGAACTGAGCGGAAAGGACCGTCTGTTTATGTTTGGCCCTGATGAGCTTCAGGTGGGAAACCGGCAACTCTCGTATCCCGAACTGGAACTTCGGCCTGGAGAACGCGTTGCCATAACAGGGGCCAACGGCAACGGAAAGAGTACGCTTATCCATCTCCTTGTAGAGCATTTTTTTCTACCTAATCAGGATGAACGCTTCCCATGGTTTTATCGTAATGCCGTATTCCTGCCGCAGGAGCTATCCGAAGCCGACCGTAGGCTGTGTGCCGACCTCGTGGCATCCCTTGATCCTTCGGAGCGGGGAATGCTCATTTCAGCCGTGCACCGCCTTGGTTCTGAGGTCGAGGGGGTGCTGCACTCTTCCCTGTTGAGTCCGGGGGAGGCGAGGAAGGTCATTATTGCCAGGGCATCGCTCATGGAAACCGAAGTTCTTATTCTTGATGAACCGACGAACCACTTGGATATCGAATCTATCCTCTTACTGGAGGATGCACTCAAGAAATTCTCCGGAGCCCTTCTTCTGGTTTCTCACGACCGGCGTTTTCGGGAAGCCTTGACCGACCGGGAGTGGAAAATTTATCAGGAGGCTCCGGGGCGATTGGTGCTGTCGGATGAACCTTAATCTTCCTCCTGCTCTTCTTCGATGGCGTCGTTCCTGTCGACCTGGAAATAGTCGGTGGCCGCGTGCATCTGTTCTGCCTGGGCCGATAGCTCTTCGGCCGAGGCTGCAAGTTCTTCCGAGGCCGCCGCATTGTCCTGGACGATGCGGTCGAGTTGTTCGACCCCCTTGCCGATCTGGCTTGCGCTGTTTTCTTGTTCTTCGGTAGCTGCCGAGATTTCCCTGACAAGTTTACTGGTGTTCATGATTTCGGGAACCAGGTCGTCGATGGCCGTTCCCGCCTGCTCGGCGATTCTTACGCTTGACTCGATCAACTCTCCAATTTGATTTGCTGCGTAACGACTCCGTTCGGCAAGTTTCCGTACCTCGGCCGCCACTACCGCAAAGCCTTTGCCCGATTCTCCCGCCCTGGCCGCTTCGATGGCGGCATTGAGGGAAAGCATATTGGTTTGACGGGCGATTTCCTCGATAAGTGATACTTTTTCCGCGATTGCGTTCATTGCCTCGACCGTTTTCCCTACCGCCTTGCCGCTTTCTCCGGCGCTGGTGGCCGCTTTCTGGGCAATGGAATCGGTTGCTTTTGCATTTTTCGCCGTCTGACGCATGTTTGCCACCATCTCTTCGATGGACGAAGAAATCTCCTCCATTGACGATGCCTGTTCCGTTGTTCCTCTGGAAAGATCCTGTGCAGAATAATTTACCTGATCGCTTCCGATCCGCACTTGAGCAGCTGCTTCCTGGACCTCCAGTATGATATTGCCGACCTGCTCGACCATCTGGCCCAAGGCCGAGGCAAGGGTTCCCAATTCGTCATTACGTTTTAGCGTCGGAACATCTACCAACAGGTCTCCTTCGGCAATGTCCTTGGCTATGGTGGCAAATCGTACCAATGGTCCCGCCATGGCTCGTGAAATAAGATAAATAAAGATAATGGCAACCAGGAGGAAAATAATCGTGACCCCTGCGATCCTCGTGGCAATCGCAATGATGGTTTTTTCAATGTCATCGATGTAGATCCCTGTTCCGATGATCCAGCCCCAGGGCTTGAAATCCGCCACATACGAAAGTTTGGGTTCTATCCGCCCTTTTTCGTTGTAATATTGCCAGGAGTATTCTACGAACCCCTTACCCGATTGATTTACCACATCGACCATTTTCTGGAAAATAGGCACACCCGTCGGATCTTTTAGTCCCGAAATATCGGTACCATCCAATTCCGGACGATAAGGGTGCATCACCATAATCTGCTGCATATTGTTGATCCAGAAGTAATCCATCCTATCTTTTCCGTAAGTAAAGTGGGCCAGCAGCTCCTTTGCCATATCCTGGGCATCCTCTCGGCTCAATGCTCCCGATGTCTCTTTTTCTGCTGCATAGTTAATGATACCCATGGCGGCATCGACCAATCGCGTAAGACTTTCACGTTTTTCTTGATATATGCTGGTACGAAAGGTCCGTATAAACAGGATATCAGAGATGAGAAGAGAGATTAATAAGAGCGTCGAGACTATGATGATTAGTTTCCAAGCGAAACTCTGCTTTTTCATGCATTCCTCCTTAGATAATGGTATGAAACCTTGTCGAGAAAATCAAAAAATGAAGGGGAAGAATCCTTGTTGCAATCTATCTTCTTCTGCTATAAGGGTAGAGAGAGAAGGAGGCTGTGCATGGTTTTTTCACCCCCAATACAAGATGGTGACTCTATTGAAGTTGGCCAAGATGAATTGATTGAAGCGCTTACCGATTATGATTTTGACCCCCTTGAAGAGGTCCTGGAAGAAATTCGGGAGGATTTCGAGGTTGATGCTGGCCAGCTTGACGAATACGTTGAGGCTCTACGAGAAGAACCAGAGATCTTGGATGCGGTAAGCCACTATATTGCCGATGATTTCATCGAAGAAGAGGACCTTGACTACGATTACTATCTGCGTCGTTTTACCGATGATCTGATTGTCTATCTTTTTCAGCAGTGGAGGCCCGAAGAAGAGTAGATAGGGTGAGCGTGGCGTAGGTGCCCTTGTCTGATGGTTCTATCAAAAGTGTACCGGAGATCTGCTTTGCCATTTCTCTGGCTATCGATAAGCCTACGCCCTCTTGTATTGCTTCCGTATCCCAGCCTTTGCCGTTGTCGGCAACGGTCAGTTTCATGATATCTGCACAAATTTCCAGGCGAATCGTTATCGTTCCCCCTTCTTCGGGAAGAAAAGCGTGGCGAAGAGCGTTGCTTACAAGCTCCTCGAAGATGATGCCGAATGGTACGGCTTGCTGAATCGATAGTGTATCTTTTTCTTCCATCTCAAGGAGGAACTCCGGGCACCCGGAATTCCCCGATAGCGAACAAAGAAAGTGAAGGATATCTTGGATGAAACGCCCGACCGATACCTGGGCGTATTGTTCACCGGCAAAGATCGATTCCTGAATGGCCGATATTGCAAATACCCTGCCTGCGAGATGCGGGAGAAGATCTGCGGATTTTCCCCTATCTCCCGCATCGGTGAGCCGTATCATGCTTAATACAAGCTGAAGGTTATTTTTTACCCGGTGATGCAGTTCCCGAATGAGTTCGTTTTTTTCTTCGAGGCCCTCTGCAATATCCCGCTGTCGCATCCTAAGCTCTTCCAGTGCCCGATCTTTTCGCTGGGCATAGATGCTGAGAAGTATATAGATCAGGATAGTTGTTATGACAACATAGATCCAACCTTTCCAGGTTTGCATGTGTCGATAGACTTCAGGATGGGGAGCCACTGTTGTTACGATTGTGTCGGAAACGAGGATCCACAGAAAACCAAAACAGAAATAGATTACAGAGATAACGACTGGCCCTCGATGTAGCTTCATTCCTTCAAAACCTCGGTAATAAAGGCCCCATCTTTATAAAAGCACTCTCCGTCCGCAGTAATTTCCCCGCCCTGGCGCATGTCACAGATCATATCCCAGTGGATGACCGACTCATTCTCTCCGCCTGTCTCTTTGGGAGCATCTCCTGCAGCCATATGAAATGTTCCGCCTATTTTTTCATCGAAAAGGGTGTTGCTGGTAAACTGCTTGATGCCGTAATTGGTTCCGATGGCGATTTCTCCAAAATAGCGGCTTCCCTCATCGGTATCGAGGGCGGAATGGAGAAAATCTTCTCCCTTTGCGGCATGTGCTTTTACTATCTTTCCCTCTTTGATTTCAAGACGAACATCTTCGACCGAACGCTGTTTATATATTGCAGGAAAGGTGAACCGTACATGACCATCGACCCCGTTGATAAGCGGGGTCGAGAAAATCTCACCATCAGGAAAATTTTCTGTTCCTGCGCAACTGATCCAACGGCGTCCGTCTACCCGTACCTTTAGGTCTGTATCGGTAGTCCGAAAATAAAGTTCCTTTTTTCCCTCCAAATAGCGAACCCAACGGTTCTGCTCTTCGTTGATCTTTTCCCACCGGGCACTTGGATCCTCGCTGTCCAATAAACCGGCGGCATAGACAAAATCTTCGTATTCGCTCAGGCTCATTGCCGCTTCCTGGGCATCTGCAATGGTTGGGAATTGAGTGCCGCACCATCGCAAATCACCCGTGCCGGTTCGGCCGCTGTAAAGCTTTCTCCATGCCTTGTTGCCTTTCTGTCGCTCCTGAATTCGCATCGGATCGATGTTGGAGAATCCTTTAACGTTGGAATTTCCCCATCCGAAAAGGAAGACATCGGCTTTTCCCATCATCTGTTCCATAAGAAAATTATTCTCACGAAGTTGTTCAATGGTGGAGATTTTCAGAATTTCTTCTTCGATTTCATCGCTAGTGATGAGGCTTTCCGGATGCCCTCCTACACGAAGGACTTCCCGTGTTACCGCTTTTATCCATGGTATGGCCACCTCCTGGCCCATAATGAACACAAAATCGCCAGGCTTTACCTTTGTGGAATAGTTAACGAGAAGCGAGGCGAGCTTTTCGAGTCTGAAATCCTTCATAATGTCATGTTCTCCTTATAAACTTATGTCAATATAAAAGGGTTTCGAGAAAAATTTCTACTACAACAGCTTCTTGCTTTTTTCGAAAAGCTGGACAAGAAAAAGCGGAAGCCTTACAAAGATACAGAGGAGGCGTTTTTATGCGGATCGGGATCATATCGATTCTGTTGTTTTTGTCCAGTACGATACTTTTGTCTCTTACCGTGCCTGCCTGGAGCCACAGGGATCGGGCGCTCGGTAAATCATTTATTGCTCTGTGCTTATCGATTGCAATATACAATTTGGGTTATGGAATGGAGCTCGCTTCCACGAACCTTACAACGCTTATTGTGTGGTCGAAGTTCCAATATCTGGGTATCCCCTTCATTCCCACCTTTTTCTTTTTATTTGCGGCGAACTATACGGGGATCCGTGACCGAATACCCCTTCCTCTGGTTTTCTATCTTGTAGGATTTCCTTGCATTACCATGGTCCTGCACCTGACACAGGAACATCACAATCTTATGTATATCAATCCAACGATCCACAGGGTATGGAATTTATCGTTTCTTGCCTTTGATAAAGGGCTTTGGTATAAGATTTCCCGCTGGCATGTTGCCATCATTATCAGTGCAGGTGCTATCCTTTTTTTACGCTTTTTTCTTCGATCTGTCGCGGTTTTTCGACGGCAAAGTGTTCTGATACTTATCGGGGCACTCTTTCCCTGGGCGGGATGGCTTGTCTATATGTTGGATATTCTTCCCTCAGGTTTCGATCCCACTCCCTTTGCCCTTTTTCTTGCCTCCCTTTTTTTGGCCACTGCCCTTCTGCGGTATCGTCTTTTTGATGTCTCGCCGATTGCAAAAGAGCAGGTCTTCGAGAGCATTGATACCGGCGTACTTGTTTTGGACAGCGAGAAGCGGCTTGTAGACTATAATCATGCAGCGTATCTTGTTTTTCCTGCTTTAAAAAAAGAGATGAAGGGCGTACATGGTGAAGATCTTTTCAAGAACATAACATCGGGCAACCGCCTGTTCGAAGAATCGGATAGTGGGGATGTCTCTGTCGATATTCAGATTGCTTCCGATGACTCTTTACGGCACTATTGGGCTCGACGATCAAGTATACGGACACCAAAAGGGAGGGTACTCGGGAGTCTCATTCTTCTTGATGATATCACCAATCGGGTCAGACTGCTGGAAAAGATGGAAACACTTGCATCAAAAGATCCTCTGACCGGGATCAGTAACAGGCGCCATCTCTCCTCGTTTGGCGAGAAGGAGGTGATGCGTGCCTTTCATTACGGTACGAATCTTGCTTTAATCATGTTTGATCTCGATCTCTTTAAAAAGGTGAACGATACCTACGGCCATGACGTAGGTGATCAGCTTCTTATCCATATTGTAGAGATCGCCCGCGGACTTGTCCGTGAGGCCGACCTTTTGGGCCGTTATGGTGGAGAGGAATTCGTCATTCTGCTGCCCCAGACATCTCTGTCCGATGCTCAACTCATTGCCGAGAGAATTCGAAGCAGTATTGAAATTTCTCCCTTGGCACTGGAAAGTGGGACCTCTATTCCCATGACGGCAAGTTTCGGGGTTACCTCTTCCCTTGGAAGTTCCGATTTCAGTTTTGAATCTCTCTGTAAAAAGGCGGATGAGGCGCTCTACCGGGCCAAGGCGGAGGGGCGAAATCAGGTAGTAACCTTCTTGGAAACGGATAATGAATAAACTATATCTACTGTTCCGAATCCTGGTGGTCAAAGCCTCCCAATTCTTTTTCTTCCCGTCAATTACAAAAGTGCAGGTACAAAAGATTAAGGAATCCAGGAAACGAAAGGATTTCTCCGGGAGAAACGGCACAAAACCACCAGGATTCCGGACACTACGTAAAATATAAAAGCTTCCTGGCCCTTCTTTCCAGTAAACCGGTTTACATATGAGAAAAACCGGGATATCATCCTTTCATGATCACTACGCATACCAAGAATCGTCTGCTGCTTTTTCTTACGTTTATAGCATTTGTGAGTCTTGGGCTTCCCGATGGTTTGCTTGGGGTTGCCTGGCCTTCTATTGCGTCTCAGTTTGCAAGGCCCCTGAGCCGGCTTGCCCTGCTTCAGCTGGCGGCGACCTGCGGTTTCTTTTTTTCCAGTACCAATGCAGGGCGTCTTATCGAACGGCTTGGTGTCGGTCGTTTGCTGATAGCCAGCAATGTGATGGTTTTCATTGCCTTATCCGGTTTCTCCTTCGCCGATAGGTGGCCGCTGATCGTCGGCTCTATGGTGGTGCTTGGCATGGGGGGCGGGGCCGTTGATGCCGGACTGAACGCCTATTCTGCCTCACGGTTTACCAAAGAGCAAATAACGTTGATGCATGCCTTCTACGGACTTGGTGCCATGATCGGTCCGGTAATTATGCGCAGAGTGCTTCATCTTCATGCTCCCTGGCAGAGGGGATATTTGATTACCCTGAGTATGATAGCCCTGCTTCTCCTTCTTTTTATTGTATCTCAGAAGATGTGGAACGGAGGAGTTTCTCTCTCTTCGGATGCAGACAAGGCTGGCGAGAGTGAGGTGCCGGGGCGGATTAAGAACATCGGTATGCTGCTCTTTTTTGTCTATACGGGAGTGGAAGTGACCACCGGGGGATGGAGCTTTACCTGGCTGACAAAGGGGCGTGGTGTGACACCTGAAACAGCAGCCTTTTGGGTAGGTATCTATTGGGGGGCGCTGATGGTCGGACGTTTATTTTTCGGATTTCTCGGCCAGAGATGGCACACCCGCACAATCCTCTCCCGCATGGTTCTTGTTGTTGCCGCGGGTTGTCTTCTCTTTCTCCAGCCATGGTCCTCATTTATTTCTCTTGTCGCCCTACCGGTCATCGGTTTTTCCTGTGCGCCACTTTTCCCTCTTTTTGTCAGCTACACCCCAACAGTGGTGGGGCAGGCAGATGCTTCACGTCAGATAGGGCGGCAGGTGGCATGTGCCAGTATCGGATCTGCGGTGGTTCCTCTCTTGGTTGGCCTCGGTGTGGAGATTACGGCACTTGGGGCCATTCCTGTCATGCTCCTTTTCTTTGCCCTGATTCTGGTAATTCTCTATAATCGATGGGTTGCAGGACTTGCCGAATAACCGTTGCCTGGCGATAAACTATCGTTTATGCTGAAAACCATGGAAACAAGAATCGCATCTTGGAACGTTAACGGCATTCGTGCCGCACAAAAAAAGGGATTGCTCGAATACATGATGCAGGAACATGCCGATGTGGTCTGCCTGCAGGAAACAAAGGCCAAGCCCGAGCAGCTTGATGAGCAATTGCTGAACCCCTCTGATTATCGCTCTTATTTTAGTTCCGCCGAACGCGGCGGCTATTCCGGGGTTGCCGTCTATAGTCGAAAAAAGCCCCTTTCGGTTTCGCCTCTCGGAATCGCCGAGTTCGATGCAGAGGGGCGTGCCTTGCTTGTGGAATTTTCCGATTTTGTCCTTATCAACGGCTACTTCCCCAACAGTCAGAGCGAAGGAGCACGCCTGGATTACAAACTTGCCTATTGCGATGCCATATTGAAACGTTGCAACAGCCTGGTTGGAGAGGGACGTCATGTCGTTGTCTGCGGCGATTACAATATTGCTCATAAGCCGATCGACCTTGCCCGTCCGAAGGAAAACGAGGGAAATCCCGGCTTTCTTCCTGAAGAGCGTGCCTGGATGAGTAGCTTCCTTGATGCTGGTTATACCGATACCTTTCGGATCTTCAATAATGAAGGTGGAAACTACACCTGGTGGTCCTATCGAACAAAGGGCCGGGAACGAAATGTGGGCTGGAGGCTCGATTATTTCTGTACCGATAAAGAGTTCGAGAACCGGGTCAAGAACTCAGAAATCCGATCGGAGGTGATGGGGTCGGATCACTGTCCTGTAGTGCTGACGATAGCAGAATAGATGTAATAACGATCTACTGTTCCGAATCCTGGTGGTCAAAGCCTCCCAATTCTTTTTCTTCCCATCAATTATAAGAGTGCAGGTACAAAAGATTAAGGAATCCAGGAAACAAAAGGATTTCTCCGGGAGAAACGGCACAAAACCACCAGGATTCCGGACACTATCAAAGGATAGGCCGAAAGATAGTCACTCTTCCGGCCTATGGCGATGAAATTCCCCCTTTCCCTATTTCCCCCAATCTAACCGGGGCATACGGTTGTATGAAAGCCGGTGGATCTCGACATATCTTCGAATTTCCCTCCTTTCTCTCTGATAGGTACGTAATAAGTACTTTTTTGAGTACTATCGTAACCTTGTTCGGAGACTTACATGCTCTGATAATGATCTAAAAATCAGAGGGAGAATAACCATGACAATCAATCCTTTACGGTGGGGAATTATCGGAGCGGGTACTTGGGGTAAAACCCATGCGGACATCGTTTCTCACCATCTTTTAGCCGATCTGGTAGCTATAGCCGATCTTGACCCGCAACGTGCAGAACGCCTGGCTTCCGAACATGGGGTGGCTGCCTATGGTGACTATCGTGAAATGCTGGAAAAAGAGGAGCTTGACGCGGTAAGCATTGTAACTCCCGATTTTGCCCATGCTGAGCCTTTTATTGCATGTTGCGAGGCAGGAAAGCATGTCCTGTTGGAAAAGCCTTTGGCGACGAATCACAAGGACTTGGCAAGAATGAAAGAGGCTCATGCAAAATCCGGTATCAGATGTATGGTGGATTATCACAACAGGTGGAATCCTCCAATCGCATTGGCATACCAGGATATTCAGGAGGGGAAGATCGGTGATATTGTTTCCATGTATTACCGACTCAACGACACGATTTTCGTACCCACAGAGATGCTGAAGTGGTCGGAGCAATCATCCATTCTCTGGTTTCTTGGGTCACATTCGGTGGATACCCTGCGTTTCTTTTGCGGCAGTGAAGTTGATACGGTGTATGCCCTTTCCCGCTCGATGGTTTTGAAGAAGCGGGGAATAGACATACCGGACATATATCAGACGATCATGACCTTTAAAAACGGCGTTGTCGCTACCATGGAAAACGGCTGGATAACCCCGAACACGCATCCCCACTGGAACGACATCAAGGTAAATGTGACCGGAACCAAGGGGATGTTCAACATGGATTTGACTAACAACCAGTCCATTGAACGCTATCTGGAGGACGCAAGTGACCATCCTGATACGGTTATCAAGCCGATATTACATGGGAAACCTACCGGCTTCTCATATGAGAGCATTATCGATTTTATCGAGAAAATCTATTACGAAAAACCATTTTTAGTCGACTTTCAGGATGCCTACAATGTCAGCAAGGTGATTCTTTCGATTTTCGAATCGGTGAAAGAACATAAGATCGTTACGGTCGAATATTAAAACAGGAGGAACTGTATGAAAAGGAGTAATGTTTGGAAGAAAATTGTTCTGCTATGTTTTTTGCTGATATTTGCAGCAACGGGAACAATCTTCGCCGGCGGTAGCAGCGAAACGCTTACGGAATCTGACGATCCGTACATCAATGCTGTCAGGGAAAAGTTACAGGGAACGACCATTACCATTGCCAGTATGTCGCATACTTCCAGCAATGCAATGAGGGAAATGGTAGACGAATTTACTGCCGAAACAGGCATTAAGGTTCGTTGGGACATCATGGAAGAGGGGCTGCTACGCGAAAAGATCCTTATGGATCATCATGCGGGAACCGGAACCTACGATGTTCTTTTTCTTGATGCATTCAATTTATCGCAGTATTCGGCCGTGGATGTCATGATTGATCTTAAACCGCTTATTAATGACAGTGCGTTGACTCCGTCGTGGTTTGATTATGAAGATATTCTTCCCGCCTATCGGGATGGTGTCGGCTCTTACGGCGGGGTTGCATACGGAATCCCTGTTGCAGGAGAAAGCCGGTTTTTGGCATACAGAAAGGATCTCTTTGACAAGTACGGCAAAACCCCTCCTGCAACGACAGATGAACTTCTTGAAACCGCAAAATTCTTTAACGAAGAGGTGGATGGTGTCTATGGCATCGCAATGAGGGCCCAGAAAGGTATCCACTTCGCCAGCGGCTGGATGACGCTCATGTACTCGATGGGCGGGCAATTTCTGGATCAGAAAACCTGGGATGTTTTGGTGGATAGTCCGGCAACGGTTGATTCACTGAAGTACTATGTAGAACTTATGCAGCAGGGACCTCCGGATATCTCCGTATACACCCATGAAGAGGCCATCAGTGCTTTCATGGCGGGAAAGACGGCCATGTGGATAGATGCAACCGCCATTGCCTCCTGGATTCTCGATCCTTCCAAGTCGACTATTACCGACAAAGTAGAATTTGCTCCCCTTCCCGCAGGTCCTGCCGGAGCCTATGCACCGCTGGCAGGATGGAGTGCGGGCATATCGAGCGATGTTTCGGATACCCAGAAAGAGGCGGCCTGGGCCTTTATCGTATGGATGACCGGGAAAAAGCATAGTCTGGAATATGTTCATAACGGCGGGGTTATCGTCAGAGAATCCTTGCTGACCAACGGTGAACTGGTAGCGAAAGATAAATCCTTACCAGCACAGCTACTAACCATGAAAGAAGCTGCCAACCTGGTCAAAGACGGCATCATCTGGATCCCTCCACATCCGAAGGCGATTAAAGTTCTCGAAATTGTTGGGAACTATGGAAACGATGTCCTGAGCGGCATCTCGACCCCGGAGAAGGCCATGGAGAAGGCTCAGACTGAAGTGGAAATGATCATGAATGAATAGGGCGATTCGGTCCCCGAAATTTTCGGGGACCTTCTTATCTATCTTGGGTATAAAGGAATTGGAATGATGCTGTTTAAGCAACGAGAATACTTGAAGTATCTGCTGCCGGCTTTAATCGTCTTGGCGTTGATCAATATTTTCCCTACCTTTTTTTTGTATATCATCAGCCTTACGAATTATGATATTTCTCAGAGGGTTGAGGATCTTTCTTTTGTCGGACTCGAAAATTATCGCTATCTGTTTTCGATTGATAAAGATTTCTGGAAATCGATATATATTACACTTACCTATACGTTTGTGAGTGTTACTGTCGAATTGGTTCTTGGTTCGGCTATTGCTTTATTATTTGATGCCAATACCCGGTTTCGAAAACTGAAATTATCTCTTTTTATCATTCCCATGATTGCGACTCCCTCTATCATTGCGCTGATGTGGAAGCTGATTTTGAATGCGGAATATGGGGTTCTGAATACCTTTCTCAGGTGGATGGGATGTGCAGGGCGAAACTGGCTAAGTACCGATTTTGCCCTTGTTTCGCTTATCCTCATCGACATCTGGCAATGGACACCGTACGTGACACTTATGATATATTCCGGTTTGCAAACTGTTCCGCAGGAACCGCTGGAGGCAGCAGATGTCGACGGTGCGTCTTGGTTCCAGAAACTTGTATGGATTGTTCTTCCTCATATCAGCACCATTGTTTCCATTACGCTCTTACTCAAACTGATTGAGAATCTCAAAAGCTTTGATATCGTTTATAACCTCACCCAGGGGGGGCCGGGGAATGCCACCGAGCTACTTAGCCTTCATGTTTTCCGATTGGGCTTTAAGCAGACGCATTGGTTAGGTCGCGCTAGTGCCTGTGCCGTTATTTTGTTGCTCATTATCATTCCAATTGTTTCAAACTTGGCAAAAAAAATTAGTTATTCGAGAGAATCTGCATGAAGAGAAAAACATCACCAATTATTCCCGTTGTTACGTGGATCATTATTCTTGCTGCACTTGCCCCGGTTTTATGGATGCTGTTGATTTCCTTTAAACAACGCGTCGATATTATCAGTTTCTCGGTTTTGTTCAAACCCACACTGGAAAACTACAAAACCGTGTTCCAGAAGTATGATTTTCTGCGTTTTATCCTGAATAGTACTATCGTCGTCGTGGCGACAACTGCAATTTCTGTGTTTCTGGGGACACTTGCCGCATATGGGCTGGCCCGGTTTCAATTTAAGAAAAAGGAATCGTTGGCGTTTGGAATCCTTTCTCTTAGAATGCTTCCTCCAATGGCGGTTGTCATTCCCTTCTTTATCATGGCCCGTTATACCCACCTTCTGGATACGCAGCTGCTCCTGATTATTGTCTATTTGGGGTTCAATATCCCCTTCACCATATGGATGATGAGGGGATTTATCGAAGATGTGTCCTTGTCTATCGAAGAATCGGCATGGCTTGACGGATGTACACGTTTGGAAGGCTTCTGCAAAGTGGTATTCCCATCAATTTTTCCGGGCTTAGCTGCCACATCCATTTTCTGTTTTATCCAAAGCTGGAATGAATTTGCTTTAGCATTTTTCCTAACCAGTTTTAATTCTCGGACGGTTCCTACGATAGTCAACAGCTTCATTTCGGTGCTGGGGGTTTTATGGGGAGAAATGGCGGCTGTCGGTGTTGTCTCGATCCTTCCGATTGTCATTTTTACCATGTTTGTTCAGAAATATCTGGTAAAGGGCCTAACGATGGGGGCCATCAAAGGATAATTATAGTTGGTCGATATTGGCATCAAGGGCCTTTTTGATTGCGGCATGACGATTATCTACTTCCATTGCCTCATAGATTCGGCTTGTATAGTTTTTCACCGTCTGTTCTGCAAGGTAGAGCCGGTTTCCGATCTCCTTATTTGTGTATCCCTGGCAGATCAGCAGAAGTAGAGCCCGTTCCTTGGCGCGTAGGGAGAGGAACCAAGAGGGTAGCGGTTCTTTGTTCAGCATGTTTGTCTTTGTTTGTTCCCACACCTTCTGCCGAGCCAATTTTCCAGCAATGGAAGGAGACATCTGGAATATACCGTTTTTCAGGGCCATGATGGATGTAATCAGCTCGTTGGGTGGAATGGTCTTAATGATATAACCGATGGCGCCATTCTGAATGGCATGGAGAATATATTCGTCGTCATCGAAGGTTGTCAGCATCATGATCTTTATGTCTGAAAATCGTTCATGGATGATTTTGGTTGCTTCCACTCCATCCAGAATAGGCATTCTGACATCCATCAAAATGATATCCGGAGCGGTTGATGCCGCAAGGGCAACGGCCTCTTCCCCGTTTTGAGCCAAGCCGACAACATCGAATTCTTTCGCTTTCAGTTTCAAAATATTTGACAGGCTTTCGCGAAAGAGTGTCTGGTCATCCGCCAGCACCAGTTTAATACGATCCGACATCTGATTGCCCCTCTTTGTATGGAATTTCTATATGCAATTCAAACAAATCTTTTTTTGCTTTGATGGTGAGCGTTCCTTTCAACATTCGTAAACGCTCTCGCATACCGGAGATACCCAAACCTTCTTCGTAGTGAATCGACCCTTGTCCGTTGTCCCTGATAATAAGAAACAACGAATCTATGCTTTTTGTTAATAGAAAGACGATGTTCTTTGCCCTCCCATGATAAAGGGAGTTGGTAAGTCCCTCCTGCGAAATCCTGAGTAAAGCATAACTAACATGATACGGCAAGACAGACGGAAAGTTTGACGGGAACACCTCTATGCTTATGCCCGTTGCTAAGGAAAAGGTCTCTGTCAGTTTGATGAGGTCCCTGATAAAAGAGCTCTTTCGTTTTTGCTGAGAACGATAGTTGAGCAATATTTTTCTGACATCCTGATGCGCATTCTTTGCGTGATCCCTGGTTTTGACAATCAAGGTCAGAAGTGCACTCTCATCCTTTTGCTTGTAGCGGGCGATTGCTTCTTCCATCATTATTGTAGTGTTAACCATGGTATAACCAATGATGTCGTGAAGTTCCCGGGTCATACGCAACCGCTCTTTTTCCGCAGATACCTCTTCCATGCTCAGGGTGTACTCCTGAATGGAACGATTAGCATTGGTGAGCAGGCCGGCAGTTTCCTCCAGCTGCCTGTTTTTTTGTCTCAGTTCGATATTATTACTGATGATATCTTTGATAAAGAACATAATGAGAGAGACAAGGAGCAGAACAATTTCGGATATGGTCAGAATTCGCCCTTTGGCTGCTTCGACCGTATAGCCTAAAAAGCGAAGCTTGAATTGGAATAGGCTAAAGGCCAGAAGAATAAAAGGGACTTTTATCCATGCCACTTGGCTATTGGTCATGATGATCATGGTGATAAGTGCACAACTGAGGATCATCTCAATAGTGAGATCCTGCCCCATCGGTAGGCCAATGAGTACTAGTGAAACGAATTGTATCAACTCGGAAAAGAGCAGGCGGGAACTTTTCTGTAGATAGAAGAAAATCTGGGATATGGAAGCACAAAATGATACGGCCATTAACAGGAGAAATTGCCATCGAAAGGCAACCCAAAGCGAAGCACTATGAGATTGTATACTCCCGTAGTAAAGGGTCGAAGCAAAATGCAGAAGTAGCGAATTACAGAACAAAAAGAGAGCGATAGTGCTGGCATATGGCAGAGAATGTACTTTGATGGCTATTCGTCTGTGGATCATCTGATGTTCTGTCATAGAAGATTTCACGCATTATATCATATATCTATAAGGCATTTCTTTTGATTCCTGATTTTTCCGAAACCACCAGGATTCGTAACACTACATGTGAGCTAAATCTTTCTTCTAAGTTCGTACTATTTTACTTGTGAAACCGGTTTCAAGGAGCTATAATCATTCAGGACAATCACAATGACACAAGAGGGGTAACCATGGCCAATACTGTTATCAAAGGTGGCTTTTTGATGCTCGAGGAAGGCATTCGAAAGGCGTGGGGTGTACGGGTGGAAGGACATACCATCGTGCAGGTCGGACCCAACGAAAGCCTGACCGTTTCTGCTGGAGACAAATATATCGATGCGACCGACAAGCTTATTGCTCCGGGCTTTATTAACGGCCACATGCATATGTATGGTGTGCTTTCCCACGGTATCAGTGCCGATGCGGTAGTTACCGACTTTACCAGCTTTCTCGAGGATTTCTGGTGGCCCTATGTAGAGAACAGGATTGACCATCGTCTGGTGGAAATCACAACGAAGTGGGCCTGTGTGGAAATGATCAAAAGCGGTATCACCACCTTCATGGAGGTTCTGGAAGGGCCCAATTCGGTTCCCGGTGCTCTGGATATTGAGAAACGTGTTGTGGAGTCGGCAGGCCTTCGAGGCATCCTCAGCTTTGAGGCATGTGAGCGAATAAGTCCCGAGAATGGACAGGTCGGTCTAAAGGAAAATATTGATTTTGCCAGGAACAATAATAAAGCGGGAAGCCTGGTGCAGGGGATGATTTCCATTCACACCCTGTTCACCGCTGGCAAAGAGTACATCATGCAGGCCAAAAAGGCGGCGGATGAACTGGGTTGCGGCATCCATATGCATCTTTCCGAAAGCGTGTACGAACCCAATTGGGTCATGGAGAAATACGGTAAGCGTCCCGTTGAATTGTACGATGAGTGGGGCTATCTCGGGCCTCACGTCCTTGCAAGCCAGGGTGTGCAAATGAGCCCGAAAGAGATCGACATTCTTGCCGAACGGGGGGTACGCGTGGTTCATATGCCCCTTTCGAATTGCGAGGTCGGCGGTGGCGTGGCCCCGATTCCGCGTTACCTGGAAAAAGGGGTGACCACCGGTCTCGGTACGGACGGTTATGTTAATAATTTTTTCGAGGTGATGCGAGGGGCCTTTCTCATCCACAAGGCCTATCATCAGGATCCTCAGGTGATGCCTGCCGCGGCCGTCTATGACACTGCCACTGCCCAAGGTGCAAGGGCGATGGGTAGAGACGATATCGGGACCATCAAAGAGGGGGCTCTGGCCGATATCATCACCATCGGTCTGGATACACCGACACCGATCAATGAGAAAAATGTGTACGATCAACTGATCCTTTTCCGAAACCCCGAGGATGTCTGTGAGGTTATGGTCAACGGCGTTCTTCTCAAAGAACAGGGAAAACTGCTTACCCTTGATGAGGCGGCGATCAAAGACGAACTGCGCGAGGCAACCGAGACGTTTTGGACCTTTTCATAACATCGTGGAGGAAAGATGATGATTAATATCAAAGAATTGAAGGGTGCCGATATCAGCTGTGAGCTTTGCGGCATCAGGATGCAAAGTCCCTTTATTCTCTCATCCGGTCCACTCTCCTATGCGGCCGAGGGCCTGATCGAGGCTCACAAGGCAGGGGCAGGCGCCGTGGTGACAAAAACCATCCGTCTTAATGCGGCGATCAATCCGACTCCCCATATAGGAATCGTGAACGAGGATTCGCTGATCAACTGTGAAAAATGGGCGGACTCCCCTCCCGAGGTGTGGTTTGAGCGGGAAATTCCGATGACCAAGGCCGCGGGGGCGGTTGTTATTGCCAGCATCGGTCATACCCTTCCCGAAGCGGAGGCTCTGGTCAAACGGGCGGAAGCCGCCGGAGCCGATATGATCGAGCTTGTCAGTTACACTGAAGATACCTTGCTTCCCATGCTTGTTGCCACAAAAGAGCGGGTTTCCATTCCTGTCATCTGTAAACTAAGCGGGAATTGGCCCGATCCTGTCGGTACTGCCAGGAAGTGCCTTGAAAAGGGGGCAGACGCTATTTCTGCCATTGACTCTCTCGGACCGACCCTGAAGATCGACATCCAAAACGCCCGGCCCGAAATGAATAGCGCCGACGGCTACGGCTGGCTTTCCGGAGCTGCCATGCGTCCGGTTGCCATGCGTATTGTATCGGAGATTGCGCGAAACGGCTGTAGTCAGCTTGTCGGTATCGGCGGTATCGGCAAGGCCGAGGACGCCGTGGAATACGTAATGGCCGGTGCCCAGGCCTTAGGCATCTGCTCCAGTCTGATCATCCACGGAATGGATTACCTCAACAAGCTTTGTCATGACCTTTCGGTTTTGCTTGACCAGCTTGGCTACGCATCCCTTGCCAAGGCGAAGGGTATCGCACTGCCCAATTTTCCCACTGCCGAGCGAGTAGCGAAGCTTGAATTCTCCTATGAGCCCTACTATGCAAAGTGCCAGGCAGCCTGTCCTGCCGGGGTTGATGTTCCGCTCTATCTGGATATGGTTCGGAAAGGTAACTATGTGCAGGCGTATGAAACCATCAGCGTTACCAATCCCTTTCCCGGAATCTGCGGCAGGGTCTGTGATCATCCCTGCGAGGGCAGTTGCCGACGTTCCCTTTTCGATGATCCATTGCAGATTCGTCTCATCAAGCGGCTTGCCGCGGACAAAACCTATGAAAGCTTCGGAGACAAACTGCCGCTTCCCGAGATGCTTCCGAAGAACGGGAAAAAACTTGCCGTTATCGGCGCCGGGCCTGCAGGACTCACCGCTGCCTACTATCTTGCCAGGATCGGCTACAGCGTAACGATCTTTGAATCCCTTCCCATGGCAGGGGGGATGCTGGCCGTCGGTATACCCGAGTTCCGACTTCCCAAGAATATCCTCAAACTGGAGGTCGATCGGGTCATCCGAATGGGTGTGGAGATCAGAACCGGTATTACCATCGGTAGGGATCTTTCCATAGAGGAGCTAACACAGCAGGGCTACGAGCGAGTGCTCATTGCCACCGGGGCCCACGGAGATCCTGCGGTCGAGATTCCCGGCATGGATAAAGAGGGTGTCGTCTCCGGCGTCCGTTTCCTGCGGGATCTTGCGCTCGGCCGTTTCACCAGCCTTTCGGGCAGAAAGGTTGCGGTGATCGGAGGTGGAAACGCTGCGGTGGATGCGGCACGATCCGCCTTGAGAATCGGTGCAGCATCGGTAACCCTCCTGTATCGCAGGGAACGGGAAGATATGCCCGCCTACGAGGAGGAGATCAGCGAGGCCGAAAAAGAGGGGGTGCGCTATATCTTCCTTGCAGGCCCAGAGAGCATAGAGGGTAACGGCAAGGCTGCGGCCTTTCGCTACACCCCCATGAGTCTTGGAGAAATCGATGAATCGGGACGTCGTAAGCCCGTCCCCTCCGGAGCTCCGTCGCAAAGCATCGATGCCGACTTTGTCGTTATTGCAACCGGGCAGCGTGTCGATACCGATTTTCTTCCGCCCCTTGCCGATAGCTCGACCGGCAAGACAAAAAGCGATGGTATCTATGCTGCCGGAGACTGCACCAGTGAGACCGCATCCGTGATCGAGGCCATCGCAGCCGGCCGGAGAAGCGCCCAGGCGATACATCAAAGCCTCGGCGGAGCAGGTTCGGTTATGGAGACCAAAAGCCAACATCGAAGCTACTTCATCGAGGTGACCGATGTGGGCAGTGCAAAAGAAGAGAGCCCCATGCTTCCCGTCTCTGAGCGCCTGTCAGGTTTCCCTGAGGTTGAGACCGGCCTCAGCGAGGATGCCGCTCGAAGAGAGGCCGCCCGCTGCATGCATTGCGGCTGCATCAATTGTCTGCGTTGTGTCGCCGTCTGCCCCTACAACGCAAGAACCCTCGATTTTCCGATCATGAGCGTGGATCGAGAACTTTGCCGCAATTGCGGCGCCTGTGTCTCGGTTTGCCCCACCGGTGCCCTCACCGCAACGGTAGTGGACGAACTCGCAGAATCACGAATCTGATTCTCGATTTCGCAATTGATATACTCACTTTCCTTTTCGGCCGGAAGCAAAATCCTCCAGCTTCCGGCCGTTTTTCTTTCCTCTTCCCGTGTTACACTATCGAGTATCTAAATCAAACCTATATGAGGAGAATATATGAAACGCTTACCGCTCCTTTTTCTGTTGATGCTTATTTCCGTCTCCACGCTCTTTGCTTCCAAAGAGCTTGATGCCAAGGTCGGAGATTTTTTTCAGGCCCTGAAACAGGAAAAGTATGAAGAAGGGATTACCAATTTGCTTGCCGGTTCATTGCTGGAAGAGAAAGTCGTGAATGTGACCCAAACACGTAACAACTGGATCGCCCAGTTTAGCCAGATCAAGTCGCTCTACGGAGACTACCTTGCCTGGGACAAGGTCTCCACCGTCAGCCTCGGAGGGCTTGAGGAAACAACCTATTTTGTCTACTGCAGAGACTATCCGATTAAAATCGTCATCACCGAATACGACAACGGTATGGACCGCAAGATTATCAACATGTTCTTCGACGATCAGATCCTCGATACACTCAGAGATCACGGGAGCTATTTTTAATTTTATTGGGGGGGAAGTCTCCCCCCTCGTTTCAGCCGCGCCGCTCCTGCCGTCGCGGAGCGGCGGCGCAACGCTATCGCTTCCCGGCTCCGTCCCCTCCGCCGGGCGCCGCCTCGCGTCTTCCACTCCCCCCTACTGTTCCGAATATTGGTGATATATTTGCTGTATCTTCTTTCCTCTGTACCATTTGTCCGGTGGCAATAGAAAAAAAAGAGGTGATTGCGTACATGCCTATGGGTAAATGAGATAGGAGGTATGTATCACCAATATTCGGAACACTATACAAAAGGAACGGGCCCGGGTGCAGAGGAGGGTCTGTGCTGGGGTCCGGGTCCGTTCCTGGAAAAGCCTTACTTACAAGCTATAGCAGATATGCTCCGCTATGCCTTCTTCCATTCTCCGTAGTAGGCAGCCTGGTAGATCGCCTTAATATCGGCAATCGAAGGTGCGCCGGGATTGGTAAGGGTGCAGGGATCGTTATAGGCGTTCTCACTCATACGATCCAGAACCGCTTTGAATTTTTCTTCGTTGAAGTCTACTTCATTACAACTTGCAAAACTTGCTGGAATATCAAGAACCCTGTTCAGCCGCCTGATTTCATTTTCAAGGTTGTCGACCTTCAACGCCTTTTCCGCCAGTGCGTACTTATCCGTCGATTTTTTATTGAATTCGATGATCCAGGGCATCAGAATAGCATTGGCAAGACCGTGGGTGACACCGAACTCTCCTCCGATCTTGTGCGCTAAAGAGTGTACCAGGCCGAGGGATGCGTTGGTGAAGGCCATGCCTGCCAGGGTGGATGCGTTGTGCATGTGGTAGCGAGCTTCCATATCGTTACCGTTTTTGTAGGCTTTGGGAAGCCATTCTGCCACCAGGGTGATTGCTTCGAGCGCGTAAGGGTCGGTAAAGCTGGTGGATGCGGTTGATACCAACGCTTCGGTAGCGTGTGCCATAACATCCATGCCGGTGTTTGCGGTGATATGAGCCGGCATCTTTGCGGGAAGAGCCGGATCAAGGATCGCTATATCGGGAACCATTTCCGGAGAGACAAGGGGATATTTGATGTGGTTATCGGTATCCGTAATAACGGAAAACGCCGTGATTTCCGATGCTGTGCCACTTGTCGAGGGAATGGCGGCAAAATGTGCCTTTGTTCTGAGTTTTGGCATGGTAAGTGGGGTAACAATGTCTTCAAAGGTAAGTTCGGGATGTTCGTAGAAGCACCACATCACCTTTGCCGCATCCAGGGCGGAACCTCCGCCGATGGCCACGATCCAATCGGGCTGGAAAGCGATCATCGCTTCGGCGCCTTCCTTTACCGTTTTGACCGAAGGGTTTGGTTCAACTCCGTCTATCACGGCTGTTTTCATGCCCGCTTTTTCGAGGATATTTTTTGCCTGATCAAGAAAGCCGAACCGTTTCATTGAGCTTCCGCCGGTTACCAGCATCGCCTTTTTCCCTTCCAGCTCTCCAAGTTTATCCAGGGCCTTCTCGCCATATACAATCGTCCTTGGAACCGAATAGTTCATGACTGCCATAACGTGCCTCCTTGGTATCGTTATCTAATTACCGATATAAATATATCGATAGATAATAAAACAGTCAATCCTTTTGCGAAAATTATGGCCGAATTGGGGCAATAAGGTGTGGAGAATAATCAATCTTCAGCTTTCGAGGTGTCTGACCACCAATATTCGGGACACTATCTGCTAGGCTTTGCCCTTTACGGCTGCGAAGCAGGAAAGAGGGTCCATATCAAGTTCTCAACATACGCATCCCTTGTCGCCTTATCAGACAGTTTCACATTGCTAAAGGGCTCCAACAGCTTCGGCATCAATCCCGGATATATCATGGTTGCGCTGGTGAGATAGACAAGTTTCGTTCGCACCTCTTGTTGTGTATAGGAATTGCTGCTTGCCAAGATTTCTGTTTCGAGTGCGGAAAGAAATGCATTTATGTGTTCTACTCCCGGAGTTTCGTAGTTCCCTTCGATGAAGGGCTCATAAAAATGGGCCCGGCTGATGCCTGGAAATTTGAGGGCTCCTTCTATCAGAAAGGAGAAAATATGAGTAAGGCGTTCCTGCACCGGTTTCCCGACGGAATCACTGAAATCGTTTAGATCAAAAGCATTTTCAAGTGTCCGCTCCATTGCCACTTGCAGGAGATGCTCTTTGCTTCGAAAGTAGTAGCTGATGGCGGCGCTATTGACTCCTGCTCTCTGAGCGATTCTTCGTATTGTGGCTCCGTGGATGCCAAAGGTTTCGATACATTCGATGGTGGCAAGAATAATCTGTTCCTCATTCTCTGCCCGTGTGTCCTGTTGTGTCTTCATCAATCAGGCTCCTTTTCCTGTTCTATGCCGCACATGCGTTCCGAGATTTGCCACAATCGTTCTGCCGCCGTTTGGTTGAGTGCCAAGGGATCTGGAGCAAGTGGCATGTTATTCCGCCAATAAAGCTGTCCGCTGTTATAAACGGTAGGATCTGTTGCAAGAAATACCGATGTTTCCGCACCTTCTCTAGGCGGACGGCCTTGCGCCATCCTGACTCTCCACACCAACTTTGCCAAGCCACCACTTGATTTTAAGCCAATTTCGGTGCGAACCAGGCCAGGATCGGCCACAAAGGCTTGTATGCCGGTTCTTGCCGCATATCGTCTGTTGAACTCTGCGGAAAAAAGCACATTGGCGAGCTTTGTTTGTTTATAGGCACGAAGCCCGCTGTAATGTTTGCGGAGCTGGATATCGTTCCAACGAAGATGGGTGTGGCGGTGTGAGGCGGAGCTCACACTTATTATTCTGGGCTCAGAGGCCTTTGAGAGTGCCGGGAGCAATGCAAGGGTGAGAAGGAAGTGGGCAAGATAGTTCACTGCAAATTGTAACTCTATGCCATCCTCTGTTTGTATAAACCAGTTGGAAAAGGTTCCTGCATTGTTGATCAAAACATCAAGTGCTCCCCGATCCCCATTCTGCGCCATCATCAGCATAATCTCTTTTGCCGCTTTTTTGACCTGCGTCAAGGAAGAAAGATCGGTAACGGAAAATTCACAACCGGATGCACCGGCCTTTTCTATCGCAGCCTTTGCCTGGGCGCAGCGTTCTTCGGATCTTCCTATGCCGATTATGTACCACCCCTGTTGTGCAAGAGCCTGTGCCGTGGCCAAGCCGATTCCCGATGTTGCTCCCGTTATTACCGCAGTTTTATTCATACATCACCTCGCGTATATTTCATCATATCCCGGATGGGTTTTGTAGTCAATCAATTGATTAAAACATATGATTGACATTTTCCTATTAATCAAATAATTTAATCATATGATTAAATTAAGGAGTCATATATGATTTCTGTTTTTCTGACGGGAGCTACGGGCGGACTTGGTAAAGCTTTTGCTGTGGAATGCGCTTGCCGGGGGTGGAATCTATTTCTTACCGATAGGCAGACAGCGTCTTTAAGGATACTTGCCGAATCACTGCAACGCCAATTTTCTTGTAGTGTTGAGTATTACCCCTGTGACTTGACCGATACGAGATCACGGGAGGAACTATATCATTATATAAAGGGTGAGGGGCTCCAATTCAACATGTTAATCAATGTGGCTGGGCTGGATTATGAAGGCCCCTTTCTCGAACGCAGCGGAAGCGAGGTTAGAAATCTTTTGCGCCTCAATATCGAATCATCACTTGAAACAACAGCAGAGCTGTTTCGGTTGCGAGAAGAGGGCAAGCCTTTTCGAATTATCACCGTGGCAAGCTTGGCTGCGTTTTACCCAATGCCGATTAAAGCGATGTATGCTGCTTCGAAGCGTTTCCTCCTTAATTTCTTTGTGGCATTCCGAGAGGAGATTCGTGATGCGGGAGGTTCTGTGACAATTCTCTGCCCCGCTGGGATGCCTACACGGCCGGATCTCATCGATTCTATTGAATCGCAGGGGATCATGGGGCGGATAACTACCCGGAATGTGGGAATGGTGGCCTCAAAAACCATCGATTCGGCCTTAAGAAACCGGCTCATATATATTCCTGGAAGGATCAATAACGTGCTTCGCTCTTTGGGCCTGCTTATGCCAATGCAACTTGTGGCTGCGGTGATTGGTTCCCGTTGGAAAAACCGCCGTGCAAAGCGCAACATGGCGTTCTTATAGAGCCTGTTTTTCTGTGACCCCGTGACTACCTGTCAGAAGTCGAGGGGGTTTATGACGCTCAATTTATTCTTTTCTGCTATATGGGTGTAGATCATTGTCGTAGATACATCTGAGTGCCCCATCAATTCTTGTATCGATCGAATATCATAGCCATGTTCTATAAGATGTGTTGCAAAACTGTGGCGCAGGGTGTGAACGCTCGCATGCTTTTGTATTCCTGCACGGTCCAATGCCTTTTTGAAACTTCCCTGGAGTGTAGACGAGTAGATATGATGCCTGCGTACTATTCCACTCATAGGATCGATGGAAAGCTTTGGGGACGGAAAAAGCCAAAACCACTTCCACTCTTTTCCTGCAAGCGGGTATTTCTGCTCTAAGGCAAAAGGCAGCATGACCCCATTTCGATGTTCTGCCCGATCATCCTCATAGAGGAAATGATTCTACACATAAGTTTGTGCAGGGCTGGGAGACACAAAAGTGCAGCATCGATTTCCTTTTTCGATAGTACGACGGGAAGCCGTTGTGGGATTTTGGAAGCGACTGTTCCGCTTAGGTCTTCAATGGGAATTGCTAAAACGTAACGATAGAAATAGAGGAGGGCATTAAATGCTTGCCGTTGTGTTGCTACTGCAACTTTTCGATCGACAGCCAGATACGAGAGATACTTTTTAACATGTTGCTCTGTCAGTTTATCGGGCATTAGGCGAGTCCACTGGGCAAACCGCTCAACCCATCCAAGATAAGTTTTTTCAGTAGCGTAGGATTTGTGTTGAATCCTGAGGCTTTGTCGCATTATCCTGGTTGCTTCGTCCCACAGGCGTATAACCGATGATGCTTTTTGTGCCTGAGGTTTGGGATCTTCTGTATTTTTGACTTTTGCTTTATATGGGAGAGTCGGTTTATACGGAGTATCGTGTGTTGGGAGTTTACCTGTAAAGCGTAAGTAAAGATAGACCGCTTCCTTTGCCTGTAGAATCTGCCATGGTTCAAAACGGGCGGAAAGCATTGAAAGATAATCCGCTACAGAACCAGAAGGCCGACCTTTTTTGAAGGCATGATACTTTGCTACCCAGTTTTGCAAATATGTTGCCTTTTTCTCATTGTAGCGTAGCCTTTCTGTAAGGTAACTATAAAAACTGTTATCTTGCATGATTTCTAACAGTATAAACGCAGAAATCTCCTGAACTATTCAACATTGGAAGTACTATTGTTGATATCCAGATGAATTGGAGGACTGTATGTAAATTCTGGAAGCACTATCTACTGTTCGGAATCCTGGTGATTGAAAGGAGACAATTTCTTCTCTCGCCGTCAATTGAAAGTTAAACCATGGGAGAAAGTATGCACCGGCATAAAAGAAAGGTGTCTACTTCCTAAACGGCATGTGCACCACCAGGATTCCGAACAGTAAGTAAAGTTTACCTATTTCATGAAAAATTTGCAGAAAAGGCAAAAGTTAGTGTAAAGTATATGACAGCTGGTTTTGGGGCAGCTATTAGACAATATGTAATCAATGTTCCCACTGGCATCATGGCGCTGGGACTAAACTGGTGTGGCCGGTTATGCTCACTGGGTATATCTCTATTGTGTAGCACGTTATGACCATTGTTGATAAGAATAATGTATGTATGAGGAAGTTATATGGCCATAGGTAATGTGCTAAGCGGTTTATGCGGAAGAAGAGAGAAGGTATTATGTTATATACATATTGGAATAAAAGGAGATAAAAATGCCTATTGTAAATCGCGATAATATCAGTAAGTTGACTTGTGGAATAAGATATGAAAAGACTTTTCGCATTAGTGATATTGCTGGAAGCTTATTTGATACGGTCCTCCATCATAGATCATCCCCATTCGGAACAGAATTTTTCCCCCGTTATCAAGAGCTGAATAGTCAGGATAGAGCATTGATTAACTCTGAGAGGGGATACTATTTTCGGATAACTACTAGCGATGTAATATTCCAGTATACACTACATCCTGAAAAACAGGATCTATCCGATGAAATAGAATGGTTTAAAAATGATGCAAGCCAATTTATCATTAATGAAATTCTAGAAAAGAACAGCATTAAGAATATAATGAGATTTGGGTTCATGATAACTCATGAGATTGATGGAGAGAATTTAGGCGGCAATGTACTTGATCAGCTGACAAATGGAGAGATAAGGAATGCTGATCAATTTACTTTCCGATTCGGTAACAAAGATACTACTAAGGAAGCATTGATCCGGAGAGACGTCAATGACTATATAAATAAAATAACTACTATAAAGCAAATAACTGAATCAAAGTATGAAGTAACTCTCGATTTTCAATATTATTTCTCACCAGAACTCACGAGCATAAAAGACTGGAACACTGAATCTTTTTATACGAAAGCCTTCTATTCCTTAGATAATAGTTTTTATGACATGATAAATCCTTTAGTTAGTAAATTAGTGGAAACTGTATGAGCGATCCAAGAAAATCACATGTTTCAAAATCGCGTTGGGAAAAAGAACAGTATGTCAATATGTTGAAGTCACAACACGCCGAAGACCCAACTTTTGAATTTCATGAAACTGAATCCACAAATTCTGTAGTAGTTGATGAAGCTGGTAGCAGTTCAATTGCTAGGCCAGAATTAAAAAATTATGAGCCAGATAATAAAAGATTAAACAAGGAGATTCTATATGGAATAATAGTTTTTGGAATTACTTCCTTATTATTTTTATTTGGAATGTCTTTGAATCGAGAGATTGGAGTCTTGGACGAACGAACCAATACGACAAAAGATAGTATTGAGACTGTTGAGATTAATGTAAAACAAATGAATGAACAGATGAAAGAGATGGCAATTGAACAGGAAGTAATTAAAAGAATATTTGAAACGACGGCAAAATAGTATATAACCAGCAATTGGAGCGGACGTGGCTATTGTCATGGTTTGTGCTACTGGTTCCAGGAATAGGTTAGATTGAAAAGTAACAATGCGAGTTGAATTGGTGATATACTGTTGGTTGGTAGCAGCACAAACGCATGCCAACTTAACGCCACGCAGCTCAATTGGATGTTATGTTGATAGGAGTTAAATTTTGATAGAAGCAATCCTTAATAAAAAGATTAGGCAAAACAAAAGATACTGGGAAGATGTTATTTTTTCATCTGTATTTGGTATGCTTAAATATTTGAACAAGGGAATCCTTTATGATGTACTAAAGAACGCTAAAACTCTAAATGAGAAAGAAAATAAATTTTATTATTTAAAAGATCAACTTAATTTTATTGATAGTGATAATATCAATTATGAATTCTGGAAACATCTACAGCTAAAGGATTGTAAAAGATGTGAACCTGATTTGATTATAGAGGGCCCCAATTCAATTGTATGTATTGAAGCAAAGTATAAATCAGGTAAGAGTAGTAAAAAAGATAATAGTAATGTTCCTAATGATCAATTAGCAAAAGAATATGATAATCTTTCATATTACAAAGGGAAAAAACAACTATATTTAATATATTTAACTAGTAGTCTTAGATATCCAATAGAAGATATAAAAGAATCAATAGATGAATATAATAATAAAAGAAAATTACCAATAACAATATATTGGTTAAATTGGAATAAAATATACTGTCAATTAGATAAATGCAGACATAATAAAAGAATAATTGATGATATTTGTTTAGTTTTAGAATATTTTTATTTAGATTACTTTACTCATTTCAAAATAAGTTCTGATAAAGAATATAAAAGAATAGACTGGAGGTTTAGATGAATGATGTTATAGGAATTGTTGAGAATATTGAACAGATGAAATCGATACTGATGAGTTTGAAAAAGATGACAAAATATATAATCAATGATTTTGAAGAAAAGAATTGGGAGTTATTAGAAGAAAAATATATTTCCGATTGTATGCCAAATAAGAGAAAAGCAAATTATGAAGAACAATTTGATTTACTATTTAGTATGCCAACTGAATTATTTCACGTATTCAAATATAGAAGTAGAAATAAAAAGTTTTTTCCATTTATTAATATATTTTTGAATAGTATTAACAATATTAATCAACCAGTTGTTATATATGGAAAATTCATACCTAAAGATAAAGTTAAAAAGGATAAATATTGGGAAGAATTTCAGTATGATGCTTCAAAATTAATATTAAATAACGCAATAGAGAAAACAAGTGGTGGGATAATTCTGGTAGATGACTTAACAGAAGAAGAAAAGAATGAATTTTATTATATTAAAAAAATAGAGTATAGAATAATTAATCTATTTGAAGTAGATAATGAAATTCTGAGTAAATTGATAAAAGAAATAACAACATAACAAGCAATTGGAGCAGACGTGGCTACTGTCATGGTTTGTGCTTGAGATTGGGTGAAGCAGAGCTTGATTTGAAAATGAAAACTCAGATTTGTGAAAGATATGGTATAATGCATGAAGGAAAGAGCACAAACACATGCCAGTGAACGCCACGCAGCTCAATTGGATGTTATGTTTCAAATGGTTCACTTAATGAGGGCAGATGGAAATAATTGAAAAATTCATAGATGAAATAACAGCTCATTTAGATATTAAGAAATTTCTTCATATAAATATGGAAATGAGTAATCAGTACCATTTTCATAATTCAATTAATGAGAATAACTACGATTATATTTTAAAAAACAATATTTATAGCTTTGAAAAAGATGAGCTCTCAAGAAATTATGATCTAATATTTGGAGTACTACCATTTGGTATTAAGGATTTTAAACAATATCAAAAATATAAAATACCAGTTAATTATGATGTAATAATCAATACATTGGAAAAATTAGAGAAAAATGGTCTTGGTATATATACCGTTGAACCTTCTTTCTTTTGGTCTACTAGGGGTAAAGTCTTTATTGATCTACTTGAAGAGAAATCTTATTTTATAAATTTCTGTATTGAAGCGCCAAAGGGAATAATACCATATACAAATATTCGACCTTATTTAATAGGTCTTAGCAAAGAGAAAACAGAACTGTTTATAGGTTCACTTAATGAACTCAATAATGTCAGTGTTTTAATTGATAATTATTTTAATAATAAAAGTTCAAATAATATAGATTTTGGAAAACTCGTCGATATAAATGATTTTACAAGTATATCAAATGAAGAGGTTAAAAAAGAGGAGCAGATTTTACTTCAACATTACAAGAATGTAGAATTTAAAGTAGTCAAAGATATAATTAAAAGCATCACCCCTGTCAAAGATTCAGAGGATTTTAGTAATAGCGAAAATGAAATTTATATAACAAAGCAAGGAAATCTACCAAGTAAAATAAATCATAAGAACTTCAGTAATCTATTAAAGATAGATGTAAATCATAATTTAATTAATCCTAAATACCTTGAAATATATTTCAGATCTAGTCTTGGACAGATTTCATTAAAGTCAATACAACTTGGATCTTCAATCCCTTATATAAGAAGAACTGATTTACTTAAAATCAAGATACCAGTACCACCTCTCATAGAGCAAAGTGATATTGTAGAAGTTAATGAGAAGTTAAATGAATTAAAAGAAAGAATTGCAAGCCTTGAAAACGAGTTTTCTTTAAATCTATCAAGTTCAAAATTTATTTCTGAAAAAATAGAGACTACATTAAATCAAATTAGTCATGATTCTATAAATGACAGAATTATTCATTGTTTAAAAACTGGCGAAAATAAGAATATTGAATATAAAGAATCATTTTCTCTTAATGTAAAAGAAAAAGAGAAAAACCCTAGAAAAGATAAAGCAATTGAATTATCTGCATTGAAAACTATTGTTGGTTTCTTAAATTCTAATGGAGGCTATTTACTTATTGGTGTAGATGATAATGCTACAATTTTTGGTATTGAGGATGAACTAAAAATGTTATTCAAAAATAATAATGATTCCTATCTTCTATATATAAAGGACAAGATAAAAAATAAAATAGGAGTAGAATTCTTTCAATACATTAATTACCAAATTACAGATTTTAATGGCACCAAATTATTATTTATAGAAGTTGATAAATCTCCATTGCCTTGTTGCTATGAGAAAAAGGATTTTTATTTACGATTAAATCCAGCAACTGAAAAATTAGAAGGGAAAGAACTTATCGAATATATATTTAGAAGGTTTCAAAATGAAACATAACAATCGAATGAACCAGATTTTCCTATGTCAAGAATCCTGCTTATCTGCATCGCAGGCAGGATTCTCGCCATGTACGGAAAACTGGTTATTCGGGCGTTATGTTGATACAGTGATGTCCCAGATAGTAAACGGGGATAATATAATGGTAACTTGATTATTTTTACTGTGTGCAATAACTAAAAATAGAGGAACATATGAAAACTATTGAGTTGTTTTTTCGAAATCTTTCTGAGAAAAAGTACAAAGAATCAGATTTTTCGGATATTATTGCATCGTTATGCAATGCAAGTGAATCTTTTACAAGAATTTTTATAGATTATTTATTCGATAATAAATATCATGAGGTTAAAGGTTTATCCGTGTACAGAGAATTTACTTCTGAAGATAAGAAGAGTACGATAGATTTCAAGATTGAAGATGAAAATGGTTGTATTGTTTGTCTTATAGAAAATAAAATAAACGATAAAGATGATCATTTTGAAAAGTATATGAAAAGTTTTAGGAATGAAATAGGATTTATTGCCAATTACAAAATTGAAAATAAGAAAGACCATTACAAATACTCAAAGACATGGCCTGGGTTTTATAAGTATATCGAAGAGAAATTAGACAATTTTAACGATTGCGACCGTTTGTTAATAAATGGATTCAGAAAATATATACAAGGGGTGTGTGGAATAATGAACGATATAGAAAAATTTAACTTGTCGGATATAGGATCTCTTGAAGATCTACATTCTTATTTAAGATCATTAGTGCAACAAAAAGATGGCTGCAAAATTAATACAAATAAGAAATCAATTACTGAATACCGGCATGGAATTGATTTTGAATATAAAAACACCGAATTGTGGTTTGGTGTTTACACTGCAAGTTATTCTAAAAATCTTCATATAGGTTTTAAAGCTGAATCTAATATAAATCTTACAGAAAAATTCAAAAAAGCTTTGTTAGAAGAGGGGGAATATTACGTTCAACCATATTATGAAGAAAATGGCAATGAGTGCTGGTTCGAGTTAAAAGATGAATATTATGAAACCTTAGTTAATGATAAAGTCCCTACAAAGCTAAAACTTGAAATAATAAAGAACTTTTTTGATGAGGCATTGTCTTTAATATAATGAATAGACATCTATACTATCTAAAACAGGTATCTGTTGGAATGCATTTTATAAGAGAGTAATGAACTTTGGATGCTTTCTTCGTGTAGATTTTTGCATTACTGTTCTATTTTTCTAAATAAACTTGTCGCGATTCTGGTATATAAAATTCGGATAATCGATCATGAAAATAAAAAGGGGAAGACTTATCATACTATGAATGTATGGTTTAAAAAGATTATAGAACGTAGTTATAAGCGAAAATCTGCAAAATAGGTTTCTGAGCAACTGTTATACAATAGGTATAAAGACATAGATGATCGAAAAATGAGATTTGCTGTAGATTGGATAAGAATGAGTATAGAAAAAATATGCTAAACACATTGCTACACATTTTTGAATAAGATTTGAGATCATAAATTATGGAATGCTAAGACCATCTGATTTTCATAGCTTGACTGAATTCATAAGAATATACTATGGATCACCATCTTATTATGTTAAGTATTAATGATTTTAATTTGAGAAAATCGAATTTGAAATTGAGATACTCATGAAAAGGATACCAATTGAAATCTGTTAATAAAGAAGCTAACATAAATAGACAAAAATTGTACAACATAACAAGCAATTGGAGCAGACGTGTCTACTGTCATGGTTTGTGCTTTGGATTGGGTAAAGAAGAGCTTGGGTTAAAAGTGGAAGCACTAATCTATGAAAGATATGGTATAATGCATGAAGGAAAGAGCACAAACACATGCCAGTGAACGCCACGCAGCTCAATTGAATGTTATGCAGACAAAAAAACTGGAGTAATAAATGTCACGACATAGAGTATTTATAAGTTATCATCACCTGAACGATCAACAATATAAAAATCAGCTCGAAGGCATATTCAGATCATCATATGAAGTCGCATTGTCAAATAGTGTACAAATTGGAGATTTGAATCCAAATTTACCTTCAGACCGATTACGTCAATTGATAAGAGATAAGTATATAAGGGATGCTACTGTTACAATAGTATTAATTGGAACTGAAACTTGGAAAAGAAGGCATGTGGATTGGGAAATTGGTTCATCAATTCGTAAAACTGAATATAATTCTCGCTGTGGATTAATTGGTCTTCTTCTCCCTACCCGCAGCGACTATTACAGAGATTCTTTTTATCCATATACTATTCCTCCTAGGCTTTATTTGAATGCAAAAAATGGATATGCCAAAATTTACAACTGGACAACAAATTTCATGAATCTAAAATACTGGATAGATGAAGCTTTCGATAGACGAAATGTAATAATACCTGATAATTCATTTCCAAACTTTGTAAATAATAGAAGCGGAGATCGATGGTATGAATGAAGTTAAACTTATGTTAATAGAAATTGTCGGTGATGAGCTAAGAATTGATATTAGTTTAACTACTTTATTAATACTAATTGTTACTATTATTCTAATAACTATACTTTTGAAAAAACAAAAAAATAAAGGAGCTATATTTAAAAAAACTGTTCCTGTAAAAATGCAATATTCAATTGGTGGACAAACTATTGAATATGAAATTCTTAGAAGTTATAGAAATATAGAAATTGCTCACAGGGTTTTTATTGAAATTATGACTCGCAAAGCTGGTCAGCCATTTGATCATGAGAACGATGTTATTGTTGAAATATACAACTCATGGTATGAGATGTTTTCCTTGATTCGGAATGAAATAAAGGATATTCCAGGGAACTTAATAAAGGGAAATGAAACAACAAAAAATCTTGTAAGTTTACTTATGGATGTACTGAATAAAGGACTTAGACCACATTTAACAAGTTATCAAGCAAAGTATAGGAAATGGTGGTTATCCCACGAAAAGGAAGAAATATCCCCACAAGAATTACAAAAGAAATATCCAGAGTATGAAGAACAAGTTAGTTCGATACGTGAAGTAAATATGATGCTTGTTAAATACTGTGAGCAATTAAAGAAGATAATATATGACAAATAGAAACGTTATGCTGCATAACCAGCAATTGGAGCAGTCGTGGCTACTGTCACGGTTCTTGCTTGCGCAAGAACTCGCGCCAGCTTAACGCCACGCAGCTCAATTGGATGTTATGTACAAAGATTAGTGTTTGAATATCATTATTCGCCTAATATTGGGTGAAAAGCATAATTTATAAAAGGATAAAACAAAAAAGATTATACAGTTTTAGTTGTCTTTACGTATGAATTGTGGTATATTTATACGTAGGAGGGCTAAGATGAATAAGAAACTAACACTTTCAGTTGATGATTCAATAATCGAAAAAGCAAAAGCATATGCAGAAGACAAAAATGAATCATTATCCCAATTGGTTGAAAACTACTTTAGATTATTAACAGCAGATAGAAGAGCTAAAGAAAAAGAAATTTCTCCCTTAGTGAATGACTTAATGGGGACGATTACTGTCCCTGAAGACTTTGATTATAAAACAGCAAAATTAGAATATTTGGAAAGTCGGTATTTGAATGATTAAGTTATTTATAGATTCAGATATAGTTTTAGATTTATTAATAAAAAGAAATGAGTTTGAAAGTTCCGCAATATTATTTACACAAATTGATAGAAAAGAATTTCAAGGATTTACATCACCTATTGTGTTTGCAAATGTACACTATATAATGACAAAATATGCAGGAAAAGAGAAATCGATATTAAATCTAAGAAGAATAAGAAAGATACTATCTCTATTAACCATAAATGAAGAAGTAATTGATGAGGCATTATATTCTGATGCGCCAGATCTTGAAGACTCAATTCAATATATAGCATCAGAGAAGAATGGAATAGACTTTATAATTACAAGAAATAAAAAAGATTATAAAGGAAGTAAAATACCAGCTTTAAGTGCAACAGAATTTCTTGAAATGAATATAGGAAATGAAGAAATATAAGAAGAAAATTTGTACATAACCAACAATTGGAGCAGACGTGGCTACTGTCATGGTTTGTGCTTGAGATTGGGTAGAGAAGAGCTTGATTTAAAAGTGGAAGCACTAATCTACCAAAGATATGATATAATTTATGAAGGAAAGAGCACAAACACATGCCAGTGAACGCCACGCAGCTCAATTGGATGTTATAAAGACAAAATTTTTTATCTTAGTAATGGCACCAATATAGTTGGACTGATGATACATCTACGTGGCCGGTTAGAATGTAAGGGACAGTTATTACCAGCAAGGATTACGTATAAATTGTTGTAATGCAATAAAATAAAACCTACTATCCAAAACCTAAATGATCGACTAAAATAACTGTATGAGTACGGTTTCATCGATCGAATACCTTACTGAAACAGTAGAATCTCTAAAAACTCTAAATCCGCTTAAGGTTGTTTTGTTTGGATCCACAGCACGCGGTGAAACCCATGAGTGGAGCGATTTAGATATTCTCGTTGTATTGGACGAAGATAAAGTTCCTCAGTCTTATGAAGAAAAAATGAAACTTAAACTAGTCGTTCGAAAAGCAATACGCGAGCAAAGTTATAAAGTACCAATAGATCTTCTCGTATATACCCGGCCCGAATATGATGCATTAAAGGCTCAAAACAGTTCTTTTATTAGAGAAATCAGCTCAGAAGGCAAGACTCTGTATGAAAGATAAGGTGAAAGAATGGGTAAAATACGCAGATTTAGATTATAAATCTGCCTTGAAGTTGAATGAAGACGAATATTTGACATCCTCAGCTGCTTTTCATTGTCAACAAGCTGTAGAAAAATATCTTAAAGCATTGATTGAAAACTTAGATATGGATGTACCAAGAGTACATACACTCTTAGTTTTAATGAACATTGTAATGGAAAATTATAAAATTGATTTTGATAGGGATGTATTAGATCAAATTAATGAAGTTTATATTGATACACGATATCCATCCTCAACAGGATTAATTCCAGACGGGATTCCGCAAAAAGGAACAATAACTCTTTTCCTTTCATTTGTTGAAGATATAAAAATAAAAGTAGAGAAATTGCTGAAAACAAACTGATTGCTTTATAACCAGCAATTGGAGCAGACAAATCCTATTGTCATGGTTTTTGCAAAAGGTTTAACCCTGGCAAATTGTAATAAAAAGGCTTCGAGGGCCAAAGCTGTTGTATAATGGTAAACATCAGGCAGCAAAAACACATGCCAATGCCGCTATCGCGGCCCGATTTTGCAGCTCAATTGGATGTTATACAGACATTTTTTTAGGGCTTCGAAAAAGGCAAGGAAAAGGGAATTCGATAACGAAAGCCAATCGTTTTGAAACACTAAGGCCGAGCGCTGGCCCGCGCCTGTCCGCGCAGCCGCACAAAGGCCTGCACACATCCCAACGCTATTAATGCCCACGCTACGGCCAAGGCTCTTTTCCTTTGAGACTATTTATCATGGTTCGAGGGAATTCTCCTCATGGTTCGAAAAATGGTTCTTATGCTTGGAAGCCAAACGCTGTATAACCAGCAGTTGGAGCAGACAAACCTACTGTCACAGTTTGTGCGATGGTTAAGAAATACGGAACAATAGTTTTGCATTGTTCTATCGTATTGGTGGAGTTATACTGTTTATGAAAGTGGCACAAACAGCGCCAGCTTCACGGTTTGCAGCTCAACTGGGCGTTATGTACACATGGGTAATAATTGTTTGAGATGAAATTATTAAGTGTTGTGGAAACAGAAGGTGATATTTGTAGAATGGGGTAAATAATGAAAACAGTTATCTTTAGTAAACCTTTATCAGCACAGTGGTCAGAATACTCCAAGAATTATAAAAAATATAAAGAAACCACCTTGCAATATTTTAAGCGAAAGAATAGAAACATTCTAACGAATCCTTTATTAACCCCAGAAAGAAGACAAATAGATACTTTTTGCTTAGATCTATGGGCTGCAGACGCAAATAAAAAATTATTACATCTATATTTTGTAGACCGTTCATTATATGAGTTTTTAGAGAATGTAAAACTACCGGATTTAAATGGAATAATTGAATACATAAAAGACAATGGTTTTTCTTCAAAGCAAAAAATTTTATTACCAAATGGAAAACCTCTAACTGTTTCAGAAGAAGAAACAAGTTATTATTCATTTGGAATACATATCCCAAATGTGAGTAAAGAAAGTGGATATGCTTTTAGTTTTATGATGAATAAAAATAAAGAGATTGCTTTGATTTGGGTTATTGGAAGAGATCGGGGTTGGTGTCCGATAAAAAAATATAAAGATTTATTGAAAGAAGAATCTAAGAATTCAAAAGAGATTGTTAAAATTATTCAATTTGCTGTAAATACTGTCGCCTATATGAATACGTTCCCTGGTTGCGTCATTGATGGTGTTCCGGAGATCATTAAAAAACAACCGTTTTACAATGATAATTCATTATACGTAGATATATCAGATAAAATTGTTGATTATAGTGAAAATACTAACATTGGCAAAAAAGTATCGCCACACTTTAGGAGAGGTTATTTTAAAAGATTGACAGCAGAAAGATATACAAAAATGAGAGGAAAATTGATTTTTGTTCATGAAACAATGGTAAATGGTAAGGCAAAAACAATTTATACTTCAGATGAACTTGAGAAAATGGAACAAATAGATGGTACATAACCAGCAATTGGAGCAGTCAAACCTACTGTCACGATTCTTGCTTGCGCAAGAATACGCGCCAGCTTAACGGTTTGCAGCTCAATTGGATGTTATGTGTAATGAAGATTTGAGCTAAAATTAAAAATATAAGGAGATTTTAAAGTAATGAGATTTAATTATTATTTTATTTTTAATAATAATTCCTATGTGAAAACCGCTAATCCACAAAAGGATATTTGGGATTATTTTCTTAAGATATCAGATGTTCCTTTTTTAAAGAGGACATGGCCAGAAACTAAGATTGAAACGATAAAAAAGGTTTCAACACATATAAAACAAGCTTATGAATATTATATTTCAAGTCGTAATGTTACTTTATTAACAAAACCAGTTTTAATATATTATAGCCTACATAATTTAACTAAAGCATTTATTGAATTAAGAGGAAATGAAGATGATTTAAATTATCATGGTTTATGTAATTGTGAAATAGGAGAAACCATTTTAGAAACAAAAGCTTATGCAAATGATGGTGTATTTCAGAGTTTGGCTAAATGCTTCAATTATGAATTTGATAAAAAAGAAGAATTATTAATAACGGATTTTATTTATAATACTGTTGAAGGGAATAAATTGTTGGTAGATTATTATGGTTTAAACAGCAATTTTATCAATGTCAGATGGAAAGGTAATTATGAGGGAACTGTAGAATTAGAATTAATAAATTGGAAGAATATAACTGATTCTTATGATAATTTGAGTGAAATTATTATAAACAACACAAAATTATTAAATGATTTCGAACTATTTGAAGAGAATGAAAAAGTTTGCTTAAGAAGTAAGGAAAAACAACAAGGTTCAGAAATGAATAAGCTTGCTAATTCTCTTGCAAATAAGTATTGCGTATATAAAATTAATGAGGAAGAACCAAATTGGATAAATATTATGAAAAGTGATAAGAAATTTTGTCCCTCTTTAGGATATTATGGTATCAGTTATATTCTTAGTTCAGTTGTAAGATATAATCCGGAAGCAGTAGAAAAATATATAAAAATACCTGAAACTAGCAATGAATTTTTCATAAATAAGCTTTTAGAATATTGTGAAAGAATTTTACCCAATTTATATATAAATAAAATAACTAATATGAATTTAATATATGGATAGAATACACATAACAAGCAATTGGAGCAGACGTGGCTACTGTCATGGTTTGTGCTGGGGATTGGGTAAAGAAGAGCAGAATTTGAAAGCGAAAGCCTAATCTATGAAAGATATGGTATAATGCATGAAGGAAAGAGCACAAACACATGCCAGTGAACGCCACGCAGCTCAATTGAATGTTATATTGATAAAGTGAAAAGGGGGCAAGTTTTGCCATTAAACACACACAATAAGAATTCAATGATTATTGTTACAATTTCTATTGGTTTGTTCCTTATTGCATTGTCTATAGTAGCACCATACTTACTTACAAGACCATCGTCGAATATTTCTTTCTCAAATACTGGCCAGATTGGTGATACTATTGGTGGACTTACAGCCCCTGTCTTAGCCATACTTGGTTCGTTTTTAACATTTATGGCTTTTTATATTCAATACACGGCCAATAAAATACAAATAGATAATATTGAAGTACTAAGAAAAAAAGATCAACTTGAAGCTTATGAAAATAAAGTTTTATCAATGCTACAAATGCATCGAAAAAATGTGGAAGAGTTATATTTAGATACAGGAAAAGACACACCACCTATTCGGGGTCAAGAATTTATACTATTTATACGTGATCAACTTGAAGAGATTTATAAAATTCTAAAATATGACAATGAACTAAATAAAAAAGAAAAAACACAACTATGCTATTTGTATATTTTCTATGGAAATTCTTTAGTAACAACTCTAACTTGTACAACAGCTATAATCAGTTTTTTCACAATAAAATTGACCTACAGAATGGCGTGTTATATTCGAATGAGTTTGACTACAGTGGTTGGTATTTTGATTTACGCTTTTATAATTATGGTTATGGATTATTACTTTCCAGATATTTTAGATTCCAATTTCAAATAGTCAAGTTTATCGATGAATACCAATTTAATAAAAATGATTTTTCCAACGAAGAAATTAGAGAAATAAAATATCAATCCGCTAAATTATTTCGCTCTCAATTAACAAACAATGAACAATTATTACTTTATTACAACTCAATAACACCTTTAGGTGGTGATTGGAATATTAATAACTATATCAGGAAGTACAAATTGATAAAGAATATTATTTTACCGCAAGTTTTCGGTTATTCTCCAGTTGAGTGGGTAAGAAATGATCTATCTATGGATCCAATTGAAGAAATAGATTTTTTCGAATTTAAAGATAAGATATATGGGTAATGTTTACAATATAACCAGCAATTGGAGCAGACGTGGCTACTGTCATAGTTTGTGCTTGAGATTGGGTAAAGAAGAGCAGAATTGAAAAGTGGAAGCTCTAATCTGTGAAAGATATGGTATAATTCAGAAAGGAAAGAGCACAAACGCATGCCAGTGAACGCCACGCTGCTCAATTGAATGTTATGTAGATTCAAAAATTCACTCTTATTATAATGAGGATACGATAAATGATTTGATTACTTTCATGTTTATAGGAGGACATAATGGGAGAAATGGCTCTCGGGTACGGAAGCGAATTTCATCTACTACGTTGGATTGGACGACATAGAAATTTATTTGATAATAAGATAAATGAATTACTAAAAATCAATGATATAAATTGGTTGGATTTCAATTTTAATAAAAATAAAAGCATACCAGATGATGAACTAAAAGGCTTTGAATTCGTTCCACTCAATAGTATTGTTAGAGACACTTTCAAAAAAGAATGGCCACAATCCGGCAATGTAATGAACTGGGATTTGGTTGGATATTCTAAAAAAACATCTACTTGGATTTTGTGTGAAGCCAAGGCTCACATAGGTGAGTTGAAGTCTAAATGCGGGGCTTCGGAAGGAAGTAAAAAACAAATAATAGATGCTTTAAATAAAACAAAAGAATACTTGAAGATATCAAAAGAAAATAATTGGACAGAACCGTATTATCAATACGCAAATCGATTATATTCTGTATGTCTACTAAAAAGATTAAACTTTAATGCAATTCTATTGAAAATATACTTCATTGGAGACATGGTACAAAAAAATGTTAGGAATTCACCTCAAAATATCATAGAATGGGATACAGCAATAAATGAAATGAACAATATCATGGGATTGAATGAGGAGTTGGATTTCGTAAAACATCTATACTTGAATACCTTTGAATAAATGGTTGAATAATAGAACTACATAACCAGCAATTGGAGCAGACGTGACTACTGTCATGGTTTGTGCTTGAGATTGGTTAAAGAAGAGCTTGGGCTAAAAGTAGAAGCACTAATCTACCAAAGATATGGTATAATTCAGAAAGGAAAGAGCACAAACACATGCCAGTGGACGCCACGCAGCTCAATTGGATGTTATCCAGACTAATTGTCGATTATTATACTTTTACAGCGAATAATTACTTGTATTAATGTGTTTTTTGCGATAAAATATTTAATATGATTGAAGCATTATCTCAATATAATCCCTGGTGGAGTGGAGAAATCCCTCTTGAAGGCATAATTCCACGAGAAAAGTACTTAAAAAAGTTAGTTTCATATCTTGATAATGAGCAAATAATCTTTCTAACTGGTTTGCGTCGGATTGGTAAAACAACCTTAATGAAACTTGTTATAAAAGAATTAATAGAAAATAAAGGCATAAATCCAAATCATATTTTATATGTAAGTCTTGATGATTACGTATTTAAAGAAAATTCTATATTAGATATTTTGGAAGAATATAGAAAGCTTCATAGAATCTCTGTTGATGATAAGGTTTATTTATTTCTTGATGAAATCATATATCAAAAAGATTATTACCAACAGTTAAAAACAATTTTTGATAGACAGAATACAAAGATTTATGCTACTTCATCATCCAGTATAAAATTAAAAGATACAAAAGCTTTTTTAACAGGAAGATCGTATTTGGTCGAGATTAATCCTTTGGATTATAAGGAATATTTGTATTTCAAAAATATAAAAATACCATTGAAAGATTTAAAGTTAAATGAACCTTATTTTCAAGATTACCTAAAATCAGGAGGAATTCCGTATTATGTTCTGAAAGAGGAAAGAGAATTTCTTATAGGTTTAGTTGATGATATAATATATAAAGATATTATAAGTGAGCATGGAATAAAAAATCCTCAGATCATTAAAGACTATTTTCTATTACTCATGGAAAGGAGTGGAAAGCAGTTAAGTATAAACAAGATAGCTAATATTCTAAAAATATCAGTTGATTCATCAAAAAAGTATTTGTCATATTTTAATGATACCTTTTTGATTCGTTTGTTATCACGGTATGGTACTACGAACGAAAAATTATTGTCGCCCAAAAAGATATATTGTAGTGATCTGGGGATAAAATTTAGTTTTACGGGATTAAGAGATCTTGGAAGTTATTTTGAAAACTATATTTATCTACAGTTAAAACAGAATGACGTATATTATCTGTATGAAAATGGAATAGAAATAGATTTTTATGTAAGAGATATAGATACATTGATAGAATTAAAATACAATTCGAAAATGAATGAAAAACAAGAAAGATTATTTGAAGATTTTAATGCCAGTAATAAAATGGTGATTGATTCAGTATATTCATTAGAGGATTTGAATGAGTTAAATCTTAAATTTTAAGAATAGCTGGATAACCAACAATTGGAGCGGACGTGGCTACTGTCATGGTTTGTGCTTTGGATTGGGTAAAGAAAAGCTTGGGCTAAAAGTAGAAGCACTAATCTACCAAAGATATGGTATAATTCAGAAAGAAAAGAGCACAAACCACGCCAGTAAACGCCACGCAGCTCAATTGAATGTTATATCGAATTAGGTAATATTACAGATTGCTGAAATTTTGTTAAGCTTTATGAAAAAAGGGGTAAAATGAAACAGTTAAAGATACAATCACGAAAGCGCTATAAACAAGGTTTTCATCTTGATGCAATAGAGTTGGAAAGAATTTACTCTATCATTAAAGAACAAATGAGCAAGATTGAGTTGGGAGATAATGAGAAAATATTTAATTCTTTTCATATAAAATATAAAAATGGTGTTAGAAAAGTTACAAATGAATTAGAAGAAGTTGTAGCTGAAGAAAATTTTGGTACATTTCTTATTGAAAGAATTGAAATTAATTCATATATATCAAGCAAGGATGAAGAATTAGCTGATTATAGACAAATCTATATGGATGACGATGAAGAAGGAATTTCAATAATTTTCGAAAAAGAAATAGGTAAAAGCTTTTTCAATGATAATAATATAAGTTTGATTATAAATGGAAAAGAACGTGACTGGGTGATGGTAACAGAATCATTAATTAATGACAGGATAAATTTAATAAAAAGAAATAAATTAGAAATTCTTACCAAACCAAGCTTGAGTTTTCTATTCGTCATAATAACATTCTCTTTAATGATTTCTATGTTTGTAACATTATATAATTATATCGCGCCTTCAGCGTATATAGATGAAATAGAACAAAAATGGATCTCTGGAGTTATAACAGACCCGGTTGAAGTAATTATTAAACTAGAAAAAGAAAAATATGCTAAAGAATTTGGTGTGTCAGTTATAAGTTATATACCTGCAATTATCGGAGGATCGATAGCTGTTTTGTTATTGATTATTAAAGTCGTAGTCAAAAAATTATATCCTGTTTGTGTTTTTTACTGGGGTGATTACATAAAATACTTTGATAAAATTGATGGAATTAGAAAAACTATTGTTACTGTAATAATTATTGGGTTTTTAATATCATTAGCTGCTGGTCTTATTGTGAAATATATTTGAAATCGATATAACCAGCAATTGGAGCAGACGTGGCTATTGTCATGGTTTCTGCTTGAGATTGGGTAGAGACAGGTAGAATTTGAAAGAGAAAGCTTTAATCTATGAAAGATATGGTATAATGCATGAAGGAAAGAGCACAAACACATGCCAGTGAACGCCACGCAGCTCAATTGAATGTTATATTGCCAGAAATAAGAAAGGAGGTAAAAAGTGAATTTAATACACAACGATATAATTTGGTGGCAGATTTCTTTGTTTCAATTAATGAATGCCTGGTTTCCTGGAATTTCTGCATTTTTGTTAGGTATGCTATTTAATAAAATAATTGAGAAAAATAAACTTAAACAATCATTGAAAAACACTTTATTAGAAATATTCATTCCAATATTTAATGTTGGGAAAGAAATTAGTAAGGAATTAGCTATTAAAACAAAGGATCAATTGAGAAATACATTAAACACTTATTCACAAATATATCCATCATTATTCAAAAAAGAAAAAATCAAAGAATTGAATGATATTCTAAAGCTTGATCTAATTGAAAAAAGTGGTAAACTTAATGAATATTTTAATAACCCAACAAGAATAATAAAATTGATTGAATCTTTATGAAAGTTTTGGAATCAAGATGAAAAATAATAATAAACAAAATAATAAAGAAGATGGTGAAAACAATTTTAAGATTATTGAGAGGGAGTTAGAATTAAGTCATAGTTTTCTAAGGGTTGAACAATTTTTTAATCCAAAAAGAATACCATTTGAATTCGTTTTTACAAATCCGTTTTCTACCACTTGTTGTTATTTCACGATTAAGATATCAAGTATTTACTTTAAAGATTTAGTTTCAGATTCAGAGGAATTAATGTTTACAAAAATTAAAAGTGAAAATAATCAAATATTGGTATTTCAAAGTACGAAAGAGAAAAAGATTCATAAGAATGAGCCTGTAAATTTTAAAGCATATGCAATCTTAAGAAGTGATTCATTTTATAGAGGTACTTTTAATAAAGAATCTGCAATAAAAGATCAAAGACATTGGATGCAGTTATCAATATTTGATGATATTGGAGAAATCTCGTGTAGAATTGTAAGAGAAATATCTGAATAAGAGAAAAAAATCTGGCAATATAACAAAACGCTGGACTTGACCCGTCTATTGTCACAGTTTTTGCAGAAGACGTTTCGGGACTAATCGTCCCTTCACGCAAAAACTGCGCCAATACTTTCGCTTTGCTCAAGCCGCCGGGCAAGTCAGCTCGACGTTATCTGGTTAATATATAAAGTCTAATAAGGAGAAAGCGATGTATGAAGGAATACCAAGAGTAGTAATGCCTTTAGGGAGAGTTGGACCAAATGGTGTTAATCTTTTAGGTACATGTTTTTTATTACCCAATAGAGGTTGGTTTGCTACAGCTAGTCATGTAACTGAAAATGACGATAGAAATCTTGTTGTATTAATACCAGAAGAAGAAAGCTTGTCTAATTACCAGGATACAACAAAAAAAGATGTAAAAATGATAAATGCAAAAATAATTAAAACTGATCCAATTCATGATACTACAATCATAGAAATAAATGCGGATGTAAATTCAACAATTAAAATAGGAAGTTTAGACAGCGTTTCTGTTAATGAAAACGTTGTTCTCTTTGGATATCCTCATGCAAATCATGGAAGAAAAGTATTAACTAGTCAAACAACAACAATTGGAGCAAAGATATTATTAGACAATAGTGGAATAAAAAGCAAACATGCAGTTGTTAATATACAAACGAAGCCAGGTCAATCTGGATCTCCAGTTTTTAGTATTAGAAATAGTTCTATTGTTGGAATATTAATTGGATCTTATGCTCCCCAAAAAAGTGGAGGCATTAGTATAGGTGGAATTGATCCTCAAACCCTACACCAAACTTCACATATGGTGTCAGCTGAATACATTCTGAGGATGATAAAATGAGTTATAATAATTTAGAAATTTTTAATGAGGAAGAACTTTTTAATACCCTGGAAGATTATCAAAAAGAAATTATAAATGAGATAGGTTATTCAGAAAAAGATTCCGAAGAAATCGCTGAAATATGGCTTAATGCATCAACCTCTAATACTGTAGCATTTGGTACGAGAACCGGAAAAAAGATTTTTTATGAAAATATAAAAAAAGAAGTAATTAGGTTTATATGTGATGAAAATTCATATGTTAACGAAAGACAAAAACTATTTTCAAAATCAGATATTACACATGCATTTTTTATCAATATATTGACAACCGCTATAGCTCCAGTTGTAGGTACATCAGCTACTTTTTTAACCCCAGTAATAGTATTATTTTTAATTTCAGTAGGTAATGTAACTAAAAATGCTTTCTGTCTATAATGGACCCGTGATTTTGGACAACAGATTAAGTTTGTTGTACCATGAAACACGGAGCATGAAGTGTCCAAGAGAAGAAGAAAATTTACCAGTGAACAAAAGTTCCAGATTGTAATAGAAGCAATCAAAGGCGAACGGCAAATTTCTGAAATCGCAGCGCAGTATCAGGTTCATCCCAACCAGATCAGCAACTGGAAGAAGCAATTCTTGAAAAGGGAGCAACTGTTTTAATACAAAGGCAGATGATTCCAAGAAGATTCTGGAAGAAACACAGGAAGATCTTTTCAAGAAAATTGGCCAGCAGCAATACGAGATCGAGTGGTTAAAAAAAAACTTGAAACTTGTGGAGTCCTGGAGAAAAGAGAAATGATATCACCTGATGAAAAGCTATCGATATCACGGCAGTGCAAGCTGGTGTCTCTGAATCGCAGCTCCCTCTATTACAAGAGCATGCCTGTTAAAGGCGAGAACATAGAACTCATGAAAAGGATTGATGAACTATATACCGATAATCCCGACTTTGGTAGTCGCCAAATACGCAACAGCCTGCGTCGAGAAGGAAGGAAAATCAACAGGAAAAGAGTGCAGCGATTGATGCGCGACATGGGAATTATGGCGATTTTTCCTGGAAGAAACCTTTCAAAACCCGGTATAGGGTCAGAGCATAAAGTCTATCCGTACCTCTTGAGAAAGCTGAGTATCAGCCGACCAAACCAAGTGTGGGCTACAGATATTACCTATATCCGGCTTGCTCATGGTTTTGTCTATCTGGTCGCGATCATTGACTGGTATAGCCGGAAAATCCTCAGTCATGAAATCTCTACCACTATGGATCAAGAGTTCTGTATCTCTGCATATCGAAGGGCGGTAACTCAATATGGTAATCCGGAAATCTTGAACTCCGATCAGGGGAGCCAATTTACCTCAAAAGAATACAGAAAATTAGTCTTGGGTTCCGGGGCTACATTCAGCATGGATGGCAAAGGAAGAGCATTGGACAATATTGCAATAGAAAGGTTCTGGCGAACCCTGAAATATGGAGAAGTGTACCTCAAGGAATATGAATCAGTTAGGGAGGCAAAAGACGGTATAAAAGCGTTCATTGAAAAGTATAACAGCAGGCGTCCGCATACCAAGCATGGTATTTCCACGCCGGATGAAGTATTTGGAGTGGCAGCATAAATCTCATTAAGATTTTCTAAATGCTGTCTTGACGAAGGGGTCCACTATAGTCAGACAAATAAGGAATATATAGAATAGGATGAATAAAATTAACCAGATAACAACCACTTGGAGTTGACCTGGCGGTGAATATGGCAAAGTTTTTGTTGATATGGAAAAGTGGGGTTACAATGGTTAATGCGAGTGAGCTAAGGCGTAACAGTAACAGCGCCAGGCAACTCAAGTGAACGTTATGTACAAAGATTAGGGTTTGACTATCATTATTTGTTTAATATTGGGTGAAAAGCATAATTTATAAAAGGATAAAACAAAAAAGATTATACAGTTTTAGTTGTCTTTACGTATGAATTGTGGTATATTTATACGTAGGAGAGCTGAAATGAATAAGAAACTAACACTTTCAGTTAATGATTCAATAATCGAAAAAGCAAAAGCATATGCAGAAGACAAAAATGAATCATTATCCCAATTGGTTGAAAACTACTTTAGACTATTAACAGCAAATAGAAGAAATAAAGAAAAAGAAATTTCTCCCTTAGTGAATGAAATAATGGGGACGATTACTGTTCCTGAAAATTTTGATTATAAAAGAGCTAAATTAGAATATTTGGAAACCCGGTATTTGAATGATTAAGTTATTTATAGATTCAGATATAGTCTTAGATTTATTAATAAAAAGAAATGAGTTTGAAAGTTCCGCAATATTATTTACACAAATTGATAGAAAAGAATTTCAAGGATTTACATCACCTATTGTGTTTGCAAATGTACACTCTATAATGACAAAATATGCAGGAAAAGAAGAATCGATATTAAATTTAAGAAGAATAAGAAAGATACTATCTCTATTAACCATAAATGAAGAAGTAATTGATGAGGCATTATATTCTGATGCGCCAGGTTTTGAAGACTCAATTCAATATATAGCATCAGAGAAGAATGGAATAGACTTTATAATTACAAGAAATAAAAAAGATTATAAAGGAAGTAAAATACCAGCTTTAACTGCAACAGAATTTCTTGAAATGAATATAGGAAATGAAGAAATATAAGAAGAAAATTTGTACATAACCAACAATTGGAGCAGACGTGGCTACTGTCATGGTTTGTGCTTGAGATTGGGTAGAGAAGAGCTTGATTTAAAAGTGGAAGCACTAATCTACCAAAGATATGATATAATTTATGAAGGAAAGAGCACAAACACATGCCAGTGAACGCCACGCAGCTCAATTGAATGTTATGTTGATAAAGGTATGACCCGATAGCATTATTAGCAGTTATCTAAAGTAGCGGTTTACAATTATGACATAGAATTCTTAAAAGGAGGATACTGTGCCGTTTATGGAGATGACCGTTGTGGACAATAGAAAAGAGTCATTCTGCACTGGAAAACAGATCAACAAAACTTCAGCTCGCTGTGTAACGATTTCGGATAAGCCGGCCGACAGGGTACAAGTGGGTTGAAAGGTACAAAGAAGGCGGCATGGAAAACCTCGAAGATCGAGATCCTTCTCCGCATGAAATCCCAAACAAAACACCACCCAAAATAGAACAAGCGATTGTAGAAATACGCAAAAGGCATAAACTCTTGGCCCCAAGAAGATCCGAAAACTGATGGAGACAGAGGGTGTATACAGCCGGATACCGGCAGCATCTACAATTAGTCTTATTCTGAAACGAAACGGGTTAATCAAGGAACGTAAAAAGCGTAAGCACGTGGAACAGCAGAAACCCATCTTTGATCCGGATAGCGGCAACCAGGTATAGAGTGCCGATTACAAGGGTAAGTCCAAAATGGAGAATGGCCGGTACTGTTATCCCCTTACAATTTGCGACAGCTTTTCCAGGTTCATCCTCGCAATTAAGGGACTGCATAATCCTAATTTTGAAGAGACAAAACCGGTATTTATCGATGTATTCAAGGATTATGGACTTCCTGTACAACTGCACACGGATAACGGTTCACCTTTTGCGAGTATCAGGTCTTTGGGACGAATAACAAAGTTTGCTGTATGGCTGATGGAGTTGGGAGTTCAGCCAGTGTACAGCGATCCGGCGTCACCGCAGCAGAATGGCCGACATGAACGAATGCACCGAGAATTGAAAGCAGCAGCCTGTACTAATCCTGGGAAAACCCTACAGGCACAACAGCGGAAAATGAATGAGTTCATGCGTGAATACGACGAAGTACGACCACATGAAGCACTGGGAATGGGAATGTGTGTTCCAGAAAAAGTCGTTGAATACCGATATCTACAGCACTATCGCACTATCCAACAATAATATCGGGCTTGAAGAGTTAGGTGAAGGGATCTTCAGGATCTGGTTCAGGGATTTTATCTTAGGATACTTGGACGAATCAGACCTACGGGTGTATGATATTTATGAGTTTCAGTATGTACCAAAACTGTAAATGGGGATCTTGGATAATTGTCTATGAGGTGCCGAACAGTACATCAAAAATGGCATAATCAGTGGGGGCATTATACAATAAGATGCGTATGGAATCAGCTTCATCTGCCAGAAGCACAATAGTACCGATTACACGGAAGGCCTATAGAGCAAATTTCTATCTGGATCCGATTGATGGGCAAGTGAACAATGCGACATATTCACTCCGGAATATTTATTATCATCCACTAAAAAAAACAATCTCTCCAGATGGAAGTCAGAAGTCACATGCTGGATCGTTGAGTCTATTCAGGGCATTTTCCCGTACTGCGTGGCTCAAAACCTTCCGGGCGGATGCGTTTGAATACACTGTGGGCGATACATCAATTCGATTACTTTGGAATCCCACCCCGTTACATAATGCAAAAACCCAACTCACCTATACGTTCTCAGACCAAAACTATATTGACATCCACATCTCCATCGAGTGTTATGGCTACTACCCCGATTATGAGCTTGTCTTTTCCAATTACTTAGCGGAAGGATTCAACAACACCGTACTAGTTCGTGATTTCCAAGATGGTGTGAGACAAGCCGCCGTGCATCTATCGCCGGTTTTCAAGGATACTTTTGTGTTTTTTCCGCGCGATGAACAATCAATTCATACGATGACGGACGGTCGCCACTTCAAGGGGCACTGGTATTGGAACTGTTCGTACGGCCGGGAATACGCGGTTCCGCTGGTTGCCTCTATGGACAAAAACCTTGAGGTCGTTCTTATGGGGTTGGAGAAAGACGTTCACGCAGTAGGGGCAACGTATTCGACGGAGGATGGATATTCAGACGATGTACTCGAACACCACGCTCAATATCTACGATTGTTCGGTGAAGACTTTACTCCCGGGATGGGGCGGCAGACATACATTCGATGTTTCTTCAGTCAATCGCTGGAAACCATCAGGGATTATCAAGCCCTCTATGCAGATTTTGAGAAGGATTACAAAAAAACCGCCCGGCGTTTTGAATTACCACCGACGTCACCTCACTATGAAACTGAGTAACAAATCGTTAAGGTCGAATGTGAATGAATAAATCAAACAAGAGGTTAACTGTAATGGCCAATATGTCGCTAATAGGCGAAAAGGTATATTTAAATCCTACACATGAAAATGACATACCTTTTCTCGCTAACTTTATGAATGATGATCACATAAAATACTTCGGCAGAAATTGCGGTTCTGCTATCTATGAAACGAAAATGAAAACGCATTTTGAAGAAAACAAAGAAGATGAAAGATATACTATTTTCAGAAAAGACAATAACGAAATCATTGGTGATATCAGCATTAATTCAATTGATATTTATAATAGAGCGGGATCACTAAGCGTTATAATATATGGCAAAGAAAACAGAGGAAAAGGATTTGGGAAAGAAGCCATTCTGTTAATATTAAAACATGCATTTATTGATTTAAATTTAGAAAATATTGATCTTGGTACATGGGAATATAATAAAGCAGCAATACATGTATATGAAAAGATAGGTTTCAAATTAATTGGTCGACGAAGAAACCGTAGAATTGTTGGAAATAGTTTTTATGATGAAATTATTATGGATATGATCTCCGATGAGTATTTTAAATTATATGGTAATACTGAACTAGAAAAATACAAAACAAAAACAGAGCTGTGATTTTATCCTTATTTTAATAGAATGAGGTATAGCTATGAATAAGAACAAAAAACATCGTTACGACACAAAATTCAAAAAATTACAATCACTGTCTCAAGAGTTTGGAAGATCTGCGAGCAGTGGTGATCACTAAGACCCTGAAAGATATAATGATTTTACCACAAAAATTATTATCTGGAGGACGAAGTAGTCACCGACAAGACAGTAGCACAAAAGGCTGCACGAAGAAAGATGAACCTGCTGGACTTCTTGATAGAATCCCGGGTACTAAGAATCCCCATCCAAACAGATTATCAGAAGAAATAGAAAAAGCTATTCTGGATTATTCACTGAAGAACCCATCACACGGATGTGTGAAAGTATCTTAATAGAGGAAAGAAGACAGACCTCACAGAGGAACAGATTAAACTTCTGGAAGCGGTTTTATCCCGAGTTCCGGGAACGGCATATAAAAACAGAGGTCCGGAGACAACAGAGTAACGGTTTCGTGGAAAGAATGCACCGGACTTTGCTTGATGAACATTTCAGGATAAAGGGCCGTGAAAAGTTCTATGAGGCCATCAGTGAAATGCAGGAAGATCTGGAAGTATATCTGAAATACTACAACGAAGAACGTATTCACCAGGAAAAGAATATGAATGGCAGGACGCCAAAACAAGCCTTCCTTTATGGAATACGAAAGAAGAAGAAAAGCGGCAATGTCGCTTAGGTAAATCTGAATGCCTTTCGGGGTTAATGTGTAAGGTCAATACTATACCGATACAAAATAGAGTATGTAAAATTTACATCAACCGGTATTTTTCCCATTTATTTGAAAGAAAATAAATGAATCCCGGAATACCTGTTCCGTAAACAGCAATACTATATCCGAGGAAATAACCGTAAAGACCTAATCCGCAGACGGAGCCCAGAAACCAGCTGCAGCCGATACGAAAAATAAATGCATCCATAAGGCCAAAAATCAGACCTAATCGAGCATTTCCGACTCCCCGAATAATGCCGTTTGATGCACGCATCAGAATCATTCCGGGAAAGCTCCAGACAATTGCAGTAACGTAGGTTCTCGACAGATCAAGGACATGTACATCGTTAGTGAATATACTGAATAATTCCCGCGCAAGGGTAAGGTATATTAATGTAAAAAAAGCATAACAGACGGCCTGATACAGGATTGTTACATACACAATTTTTTTTGTTCTTCCGAACTCTTTCGCGCCTATATTCTGGGCACACATCGTGGAAGTAGCAAACCCGATTCCCAGTGTTATTTTATTGATAATATCATCTATTTTCATGCCGACACCAAAGGTCGCAGAAGGATAAACACCCAGACTGTTTACAAGCGCATTAACAAAAAGCATTGAAATGTTTATTGCACAGCTCTGTACAGCAAAGGGAAGTCCGAGTTTTACCAGAAGTCTCCTGGCTTCTGCATCTATACGAAAACTTCTTAATTTAAAATCGAAACCGAAGGATTCCTTTCTTTTGTATAAATAGATTACGGCAAAGATGAATGAAACGGTCTGTCCGATAATTGTTGCAAGGGCAGCTCCTGCAGCCTGCCATTTGAATACACCAATAAAAAGCAGATCCAAAAAAATATTCGTCACAGAAGCAATAAGGATAAAGATAAAGGGATGCTTCGAATCCCCCATCCCCCGGAGAACAGCAGATAAAGCATTATAGCCAAAGGAAAACAGTACACCGATACTGCAGATAAGAATATAATCTGCAGCCATTGCGTATGATTCCGCCGGAGTATTAAGCAGCTGTAGAATTGATCTGGAAAACAGAAGACCGACAACCATCATAAAAATCCCGATTATAAAAAGGATTGAAAAAAGTGTCCCTATGATGCTGTTCAGCTTCTCTTTCTGATTCGATCCGACATACTGAGCGATGAGAACCTGTCCTCCGTTCGAGAATCCGATACACAACATAACCATAAACATGAAGACCTGACTTGCTATGGAAACAGCGGAAAGGCCCGCACTACCGACAAACCGGCCGACAATTATCATATCTACAAGGCTGTACAGTACCTGCAGCGCATTCGACAGCATAAAAGGAAAAGAAAATTGTATAAGCTGAGTCCAGATATTTCCCGATGTATAGTTATTAATTATTTTGCTTTCTGCCATGCAAAGCAGTATATCACCAGAATGATTTAAGAAGAAGCGACTGATAATATATAAAATCAATAGTATAATGATAGGAAAAGTTATATTTTCTATTAGGTTTATGTAAAAGGAATCCCTATGCGTATCTGAAATGTTTATTTGATAAAGCTCCTATGCTACAAAAGACTGAAACGCTGGAATCTTTACCTCCATGGAATTGTAAGCATGATGAACCAACAATTGGAGCAGACGTGGCTATTGTCATAATTTGTGCTGGCGGGTGACAATTTTCATGACAAGCCTGCGGCACGGTTTTACGACTCAAATTGGTGTTATCAACAATTTAATAGAGATATAATAAAAGTGATAGAATTTTACAGTTTTTGAGGTCGGATCAAAAAATATTGGATATAATGTGAGAAATAGGCTGTATAAAGGTGATAGAAATGCTTAAAACTAAGCAGATAAAAAATGATGATGTTCCATATGAATTAATCTATCTTGCAGATGAAGATGATGACCAAATCAATAAATATAAAGATACATCAACCTTTCTAGCAACAATGGATGATGAGAAAATCATCGGAATTATCGGAATAAATGAAATAAATGAAGAATCAACAGAAATTGTATGTGTTGCTGTAGATGAAGCATATCAAAACAAGCGAATTGGGACAAATCTAATTGAAAAAGCGATATCATATTCGAAAGATAAGAAATATAAGGAACTAATAATAAAAACAGGAAATTGTGGAATAGGGCAGTTATATTTGTATCAACGCTGTGGGTTTAGATTTGATTCTGTTAATAAAGACTATATGATAAAAAATTATAAAAATCCAATATATGAAAATGATATTCAATGCTTTGATCAGATTGTTTTGAAATATAGGATATTTTCCGAGAAAGAATTAACAAAAATAATTGAAGAATATTGGAATAGATTTATAAAGAAGAATAAAGAATATGAAAAATCAAAATATGAAGTATGGTCTTTTGGATATAGTGAAAATCTCGCTAACAAATTGATTGGATATGTAAAAGAAGGAAAGAAAACTGGAACATCATCAGCATTAGAAATGTATGATATTGATGAAAAAGTTCCTGAAGAAGGTGATATATCGATAATAACATACGGAAATGGATTACCTGGATGTATAATAAAAACAGAAGAGATGCGGAAGAAGAAATTTAGAGAAATTACAGAAGAAGAGGCAAGATTAGAGGGTGAAGGAGATCTTTCATTGGAATATTGGAGAAATGCTCATGAGCATTTCTTTCGATTAGAATATGAAGAGCAAGGAAAAAAATTTTCAGAAGAAATTCCTGTGATATTTGAGAGATTTAAAGTGATATACGATGAGGACAGAAAAATATAGATAACAAGTAGATCAAGCAGACGCCGTATAGAACACTACGGTGCTAATAGCACCTATGTTCTAAAATCGCGCCAATTCCCCGAAGACGGGGAACGATTTTGCTACCTAAATCGTTGTCATGTGCACGTATTGTACATGAAGTGCTTGTAATGTACAAATAATGTGATATAATGTACATGAATGAATAGTAGTGAAAAAAGACCAAACAATGAACTTCCCTTACTGCCACCGAATGCTGATATAGAAACGAAAAAAATATTGAATCAAGCAATTCGTGCGAATCGTGAGTTGGCGATACTAAAAGGCTATTGTTCGCTGTTACCAAACGATTCAATATTGCTAAGCGCAATTATTCTAAAAGAAGCTAAAACGAGCTCAGAAATAGAGAATATTGTAACAACACAAGATGAACTGTATAGAGCGTTAGCCACAACAGTAAAAGAAATTGATGTAGAAACGAAGGAAGTCTTAAATTACCGATCAGCAATCTGGAGAGGATTCCGGCAACTGAAAGAAAAAGGGTTTCTTTCGACGAATATACTGATAGAGCTACAAAGCGAACTGGAAGGAAATAGTGCGGGGATTCGCAAATTACCTGGAACGGCTTTGGTAAATGAGCGAACGGGAAAAGCAATTTATATACCGCCAGACAATGAAGAAAAGATATTGGAATTGCTGAAAAACTTAGAGAAGTACATAAATGAAAGAGATGAAATTGATCCGCTGATAAAGATGGCGGTGATACACTATCAATTTGAATCTATCCATCCCTTTTATGATGGGAATGGACGGACAGGAAGGATAGTAAACGTATTGTATTTGATATTGCAAGGATTGCTAGATAAGCCGATATTGTATCTTAGTGAATATATAATAAAAAATAAGAGTGAATACTATGAACTGCTTCAAAAAGTAAGAGATGAAAAGGGATGGGAAGAGTGGATAGTATATATGCTAAAAGCAGTGGAGATAACATCAATAGAAACTTTAAAGCTGGTTTCTTCGATAGTTGAGTTATTGAATAAGACAACAGAAGTCTGCCGAGAGAAATTACCCAAAACAACATATTCAAAGGAATTGATAGAGTTGCTGTTTGAACAGCCATATACGAAGATAGAATTTCTGGTAAATGCAGGGTTAGCAGAAAGGAGAACAGCAAGTAAGTATTTGAAACAGCTTGAAGAAATAGGAATCTTAGAATCGTTTAAATCGTGGAAAGAGAGAATCTATGTGAATAAGAGATTGTATGAAGTGTTAAAAGGATGAAGAGGCACATAACCAGCAATTGAATCAGGCGTGTCTCAATTGGATGTTATGTTGGCAAAGGTATAAGCAACAGAGAAATTTTTATAAATAAATATGAATTTATTTCATTTCTGGAGCCGTACATGCATATGAAAAAATAGTATAGGAATATAGAAACTATTTTTTTAGATAAAATTTATCAGTATCGATTTAGCTGAACTACTTTAATCACTGCAATAAGCGTAGTGTTATTAAAAAATATTTGCATGTGAGGAATTTAAATGAAACGATCCATTAGCTTATTTTTTATTGTTCCAATCATTGTTAGTTGTGTTCAAATCCCATACGACCCAGATATTGATTATCCTGATAAATATGAGGTAATTCTAGAATTATCGAATATGCCTAAAAATGAAATATTTTTGAAAGCAAATAAATGGTTTATTTCAAATTTTTCGAGTGAGAATTCAATAATTTTAATATCAGATAAGGAATACGGTTATATTATTGGTACTATATTTGATAGCTTCGTTGACGTGAACACCTTTTATCAGATGAAATTTGATGTCAACATTGAAATAAAGGGAAATAGGGTAAGAATGACATTTGAAAATCCTCATGAGAAATATACTGGTACTATATATGGTACAATTAGTACCATGATGGGTGAAACCGATGATGGAAATGATTACAAGCCAGATTTTCGTCGAATGACAAGTAATAAGCACCTCGCTGAAACAAATAGAAGATGGAGAAAAAATGCTGAATCGTTCAATCTTTTTATGGCTACAGAAGATGATTGGTAATTATGAAATAGCAACATAACCAGCAATTGAATCAGACGTGTCTACTATCATGGTTTCTGCTGAGTATTCAGGTAAGCACAGACGGCGTCAGAGGCGTCTGGCAGCGTCATAAACTGGAAACAAAGTACTTTGCTTGATGAGCATTTCAGGATAAAGGGCCGTGAAAAGTTCTATGAAGCCATCGGTGAAATGTAGGAAGATCTGGAAGCATATCTGAAATACAACAACGAAGAACGGACTCACCAGGGATGGAATATGAATGGCTGGGCGCCGAAACAAGCCTTCCTTTATGGAATACGAAAGAAGAAGAAAAGCGGCAATGTCGCTTAGGTAAATCTGAGTATCTTTCGGGGGTAAGGTGTAAGGTCAATACTATACCGATACAGAGAAAACCCTACAGGGAATTGGCAGAACAATAAGAAGTTCATCCAAAACAGATCAGTGTCTGGAAGAGGCAACCGCGCCAAGGTGCACCGGCTCTCTTTGAGAGAAAGAACCAAAAGGACCAGGAGCTCGATCAGGTGAAGAAACGCGAATAAGAACTCTATAAGACACGTGTCCAACGACGGGCTGATATCGAAGAAATGATAAAGCTTAACGAGCTGTTCATATTCGACGACTTATGCGTGAATTGGGTTTGAAAGCTTTATCGCCAAAGTCTATTCCTAAGACGGAACATCCAGTGTATTCATAGTTGGTGAGAGGCAAGAGGAACTCACTCTCCATGGATGCATATTTTTGTGTTGAAGCGTTAAAGGAGGCCTTGAAGGAATATGGAACCCTTGCAATCTTTAACACAGGCCAAGGCAGTCAGTTTACCTTCTATGGATGTATGTAGAGCGGTTTTGTCAAAGTCTGAAGTATGTAGATATTTACTTGAAATCCTATGAATCGATATGTGAGCTGAAGGCTGACTTTATCTGGTACCTTCAGTTCTATAACAGCCGAAAATTTCACCAGAGTCTGGATTACCGGACACCAGAAGAGATGTATGAGTCATTCCAGGTAAAAGGGATAAGAGCTGCTGCTTAACCAAGCAACTACTGGAGGTTCCACCTTAACGTGCTGGAAAACTGTTTGACAAAAGTTAGCGTAGAGTGAGACGGTAAAACAGAACCGAACAAATCCTAATGTCTCTATTTTAGAAAAGTCTTTGAAATGGCTATGGCTCCACCGACGCCAAACTACGAAAGCTTGAAAAGCACTGCTTCCTTGGAACGTCGATCTTTGGTTTTTTCATGCGGTGTGGTTTATTTGACGCTTACACAGCAACTCTCCAGTTGTGTGGGGAGCATCTGTGATTGTAAAATTTCTAGATACTATAGGGATCTATCGGTTTATGCTTGGCACTTGATATGATTGTCGAGGATTTGAACCACCGCCATGTCCTTTCTGCGTATTCCGTCCAGAAGTTGCCGGTGTTCCTCCTGTAGTCTTGAATGATCCTGCGTCGGACAGAAGGCTTCAGCACGTCGAATGAATGGTTCCTTAACGAGTTCGTAAATTTGCGATAGGATAGAATTGTTCGCCAGATGCACAATCTGACGGTGAAAATCAAAATCCAGCTCCTGGAAGAGAGAATAATCGGAGATCCCAAGCGCCTTATCCATCCTTCTGACGATGATGTACAATTTTTGGGGATCCGTTATCCTATCCGAAGAAATGTAGGTCCGCAGGGCATATGTCTCCAAGAGAGCTCTTGTCTCCATGATCTGGCGATAATCCTGCATATCCAATTTTACGAACCGACTCAACACAGATGTACTGATACTTTCAAGAAAACTGGAAATCGAAGTTTCATTAATGATGCAACCATATCCTTGGACTGTATGTAATAATCCGATACTTTTGAGTTTGCTGATCCCCTCTCGTACACTTGTTCTTCCGATACGGAAACACTTGGCAAGTTCTTTTTCGGTTGGCAGCATGTCCCCTGGCTGAAGATTATTCTCCTCGATATACTGAACAAGACGTTCGGCGACAAGGTCGGAGAGCTTTTCCTTTTCCAATGGCATCGGTTGCATTAACAGTATTCCTTTGTGTGATCAAAACTTGAGGAAAGATAAACCTTTACGTGAATTCATCAAACGTTTTTCAGCATCCTTTCCCGCACGTTGAGCGAGGCAGGAGAAAATGATATCTATGGCTGCAAGCTGTACATACCGTGAGACGATCGACTCATTCCGATAAGTCGTCTCGAATGATTGAATAGGTAAATAGATATCGGAGAGTTTGGCCAGCTGAGAGTTATCCTCACCTGAGATACAGATGATTGGTATCTTTCCTTTGACAAGTGATGCTTGTGCAACGATGTTCTTTGTCTCCCCAGAAAAGGAGAAGCAGAAGAGAAGATCTTTTTCTCTCGGATTACTGAGGATTATTGCTGTTGTATGTTCGTCGGTCGTATAATGACAATCGAAGCCTAACCTCGATAGTTTCACGAAAAGGTCGTATGCTGTTACTGCCGAGGTACCATATCCGATGACAATGATACGCTTTGATTGTTCGATTTGTGTTACAATCCGTTCGAAGGTGTCATCCTCGAGATCCTTGTTATTCATAGCCAATACGTGTATCGCAGATTGGAATATTTTTTTTCTGATGTTGAAAATAGTGTCGGATGGAAGAATTGTAGAGAATTGTTCGAGGGGCGATTGTCCTTGATTTGCGATCTCGGTTGCAAGTGTGACCTTGAACTCATGGTACCCGGAAAAGCCGAGTGCCTTGTAAAACTTAACAACAGAAGCCTCACTTCTAGCTCCTGAAGCCGAAGTGAGGCTAGAAATAGACATATTTATTGCCTTATGGGGATTTGATATCACAAAACTGCCAATCTTTTTTTGAATGGGCGGAAGAAAGGCTAGTTTCTTTTTAATTGTCGATATGATATCCATAATCCCCGCGAGTATACTGTTTCTTAGCGAAAGTATAACACCGAGAATTAGCTATGCCAATATGCCTTGCTCATCAATCATTTTTCGTGCCTTATCATAGGTCTCCTTCGAGATATCCTTGAACGGAGAACGTGGGTACCCGGGATTGATTCCACGCATCTTAAGAATTGCGTAAATCATGGTGAGGGTCTGGGCCATCTTGATAATGTTCCTCGCCTTGACAACAGCGAGCTGTTTTTTGCCAGTTTCCAAAGGGTCTCCAGCCTTCCAAGTCTTATAGAAATCAGTCATGAACTCGGGAAAACAGTTCGCAAGCCCTGCGATAACGCCACATGCACCTACGTCAAGAGCTCCGGCTGCGATCGCTTCAGTGCCTATAATGAACTGGAAGTCAGGTCTTGTGACTGCAAGTTTATAGTTATAGAAAGACACGAGATCGAAAGCCGAATCCTTGACACCGGCAAGGCCATAGTCGGCTAGCACACTTAAAGTCTGTGGAGCAACAGGATTGTTGGAGAGATCAGGATTATTGTAGAGGAACACGGGAATCTTTACAGCATCTATCAAGGCTTTGTAGTGGTCGACCAATTGTTCCTGTGTATAATGGTAATAATACGGTGGAATTGCACCGATTGCATCGGAACCAATTTCCTCAGCATGCTTTGCCAAATCTATCGCCTCGGTCGTAGTTGCTGCTCCTACGTGAATGATTGCAAATGCGTTCCCTTTTTCTTCATTCACGATGCGAGCTACCAGCTTGCGCTCTTCGGTGGTCAGAAGGGGCCCACTTCCATACGTTCCGCAAGGATAAAAGCCCTGTACATGGTTTGCGAGCCATCTGGTCAGGTTTCTCATGGTCTTCTCATCGATATTACCTTGTTTATCAAAACTGGTAATCAGAGGTGGGATAATTCCTGAGAAAAGTTTCTTTTGCATTAGATTCTCCTTCTAAACTAAAATTTTATTTTATTTTATGCATTTTTCGGGGATTATGCAATAAAATTACATAAAAAGTAAAAAAATTTTTTTATTGACAGGTAATAAAACCAATGGTAGGGTTTTCTTATGGGGGCACGAAGCGTGAAAAATATACTTGTATGGGGAGAGCCGATGTTTGGATTCTATCCCATTGATAATCCTATGATCGAAAAGTGCAACACTCTGAGCATGACTTGGGGGGGGGATGCTTCCAATTTCGCCATCGGAGTTGCTAGGTTAGACCATCATTCGGTTTTCTTTACAGGACTTGGCACTGAACCATTCGGAGATGGATTTATCGATCTTTGGATGAAAAACGGAGTGGATGTTTCCCAAGTCGTCCGTGATCCTTCCCGGCGGACTGGCTTCTACTTTGTATCATTCATCAATGGCAAGCATAACCTGACTTACTATCGGGAAAATTCGGCAGCAACAGCCATCCAATTTGCCCAACTAGATCAGCAAGTCCTTAAAGAGAGCGCCGTTTTCCACTTCACCGGTACTGGTCTTGGTATGGGGAGTGCTGCTAGAACACTCTGCCGACAAATCATAGACGCAAAGAAAGGGAGTGATTGTATCATCTCCTTTGATGTGAATTATCGCACATTACAGTGGAACGACCCCATTTTAGCGGAACGGGAAATATCGAATGCGATTGCTTCAGGTGTGACCCATTTGGATATCACCGATGACGAGATGTTTGCATTGGGGTGGGGAACCGATCTTGATGCCTTGATCAGACGTTTTCCGACACTTGAGGTAATAGCGTACAAGCAGGGCCCAAAGGGCGTAACCATAAAAACCCGTGGGAGCCAATTCGACTCACCGGCATTCTTGGTAAAGGTGAAGGACACAGTTGGTGCTGGAGACAGCTTTGATGTTGGATTCATCATATCACTCTTAGAAGGAAAAAGTCTCGAAGAAGCTGCAAGAATCGGGAATGCTACGGGAGGTCTCACCTGTACTGGGCTCGGGCCAATCTCATCGTCGCCAACCCGCAAGGAGCTTGATGAATTCTTGGCAACATGAATATGAGCCCATCAAGGAGAATTGAAGACATGGTCGATGATACATTCATGAAAACTTGTAGCCTCCAAGAAAAGGTTGTTCTGATTACCGGAGGAGGGACAGGCATAGGATTGGGAATTGCTCGATGTATGGTCTTGTCAGGTGCCACAGTAATTCTCATAGGTAGGAGGTTAGAGAAGCTCAAAGAGGCTTGCGCCAGTTTAGGGTCAAATGCGTACTATTACCAGTTTGATATCACCAATTGGGAGGCCCATGAGCAATTCGCAGAAAAAGTAGTAGAAACTTTCGGGAAGTTGGATATTTTGGTCAATAATGCGGGAAATCAATATAAGGCATCATCCTTTAAGGTGAATCTCGATGATATGTCGAGCACGTTCGATGTTCATGTCAAGGCAAGCTTTGCTATGACCCGTACATTCCTTCCCTATATGATCGATCGACAGCGCGGTTCGGTGATATTCATCTCCTCCATGGCAGGGTTCATTGGATTAACCAATCAGATCAGTTATGCAGCTGCAAAATCAGCAATCATGGGCCTTGTTCGTACTTTTTCAAGTGAAGTCTCGCAACATGGGCTTCGATTCAATGCGATCGTACCCGGGTGGTTCGAGACTCCGATGATGTTAAAAGCCATGGGAAACGATATAAAGCGACAGGAGCATGTTCTATGTAGAACTGCAATGCACCGTTTTGGACAACCTGAGGATATTGGGTGGGCCGCAGTTTACCTCGGTTCCGATGCCTCGAAATTTGTTACAGGAACTTCTTTGGTGGTCGATGGAGGAGCTCTCTCGGGATTCTAAAGAACTGGGGGAGTTGAAAATGTATGGACGGATCGTGGTTGGCCATAAGTTAAAACTTGAATTGACCGAAATCGGAGGGATATATGATCTGTAACGTCTTGAAAGATAAAAATATTTTAGTCATGGAAGAACGGCCTATGCTTGAACCACGTACAGGTCAAGTCAGGATCAAGACTGTCCTGGCTGGTATCTGTGGTTCAGATATCCATGCCCTGCATGGAATGCAGCCATCACTCCTCTTTCCAACGGTGATGGGACATGAATTGGTTGGTGTAATCGATGCAATTGCAGCTTCGGAAAATGAAGGAACATTCAAAGTTGGGGATCGGGTTGTCGTTGATCCCTCCTTCAGATGTGGTAAGTGTGATCTCTGCTTATCAGGAAAGGAAAACATCTGTGAGGAGTTACGAGTATTGGGAGTCCATTGTGACGGAGGTTTTGCCGACTATTTCCTCTGCGAAATCGATATGCTTCACAAAATTCCCGACTCGTTGCGCTTCGAGGAAGCTATCTTCAGTGAACCGTTGAGCATCGCGATGCATGCGATTTCACGGATTACTTCGACTGGCAGAAAGAAAACTGCAATAATCGGCGCCGGTCCAATCGGACTCGCACTCCTGATTGCATTGAAGGAACTATTCGAAGAAGTATTAGTCTTTGAGGTTCTCGAGAACAGAAAGTCGGCGGCACGCATCATCGGTGCTGATCAAGTCCTCGACTCCGTTGGTGATACCTATCCGGCCGAGGATATCGATGTAGTGTTCGATACTGTCTCGATTCCCTCCACAGTTACCTTGACCGAACGAATCGTAAAAAGGGGAGGTGAGGTCATCATCGTTGGTATGGCTAAGCCGGAGATTGGCTTTCAACTGTTACCAATCTTAAAAAAAGAGCTTTCCGTTAGGGGTACGAGAATGACACGACGGGAGGATTTCAAGGCTGCATTGGACTTGCTAACCAAAACCGATCCGAAGTTGATTCAAGCCATCATCACAGGATATTGGAGTCTATCTGATTCGATCAAGGCGATCCGGTACACTGAAACACACGCCGGTACGTGCATCAAGGAAGTGTTGGATTTCAGGAGATAGGAGTATATGCACAACATAGCAATCATCACAACAGCATTTGGAAACGGTTTGCCCGATAGGGAGCATACATATGCCGCTTTGGCTGATGAATTAGAATTGCGGATCCGCTACTGCACAAAAGAGGAGTTGCTTGCTGATCCGAAGGGAATCAAAGGGGTGATTGTCGGGGTGGAGAAAGCCGATAAGGAGTTGTTCACCTGTCCCGACCTTCGTGTGGCAATGAAATTCGGTGTAGGTCTCGACAATTTTGATATGGAGAGTGCCGGGAAGGCACATGTGCAGGTAGTTAACATGCCTGGTATCAATAGTGACGCGGTTGCTGAGATGACAATAACCTTGATGCTCTGTGTTTCACGGATGATTTTGCCGATGGGCCAGCGTATGTCTAATGGTCAGTTTGTACAATACTGCTCGCATACTGTCCAACATAAGAAACTCGGCATTATCGGCATGGGGACCATTGGTAGAAAAGTTGCGAAAATGGCAACTGCTCTTGGAATGGAGTGTCTCGGTTACGATGTTCGTACATTCGATTTGGAAGGAGTGAACATGGTCGATTTGCCCACATTATTCGAGCAATCGGATGTCATAACCATCCATATCCCGTTGATGTCAACTACCCATCATTTGATCGGCAAAGAAGCATTTTCACGTATGAAGCATGGAGTGATCCTGATTAACACCTCCCGAGGTGGAGTGGTGGATGACGAAGAGCTATATGAGCGGTTACAGAATGGCCATATTATGGGAGCAGGTCTTGATGTTTTCGAAAACGAAGAGATTAGGAATAGGCTTGTCACACATGAAAATGTGATTTGTACCCCTCATGTTGCTGCATATACCCATGAAACACTCCGATTCATGGAAAATACCGCATTGAAGAAGATTAAAGCCTGCTTAGCAGGAGAAAAAAATCACGAGGTTTCCAAAGGAGGAACTGTATGAGAAAAGTATGCGTGGCATTATTGTTGTCCACCGCCGTGTTGTCTTCAGTTTTCGCAGCGGCACAAGCTGAAGATTCTGCAGAAAGTTATCCAAATCGTTCGATCCTGATGATCGTTCCCTTCGGTCCTGGCGGTGCTACCGATCAGCTCGCCAGGATTACGCAGAAAGTTATGGAAGACGAACTTGGTCAGCCCTTTACTGTGCAAAATATGGCCGGTGGGGGTACTTCCATCGGTACACAGTATCTGATGGATCAGACACATGATGGTTACACCGTGATGGCGGCACCTACCGATATTGTCAGCATTGGTGTCATGGGACAGTCAAAGTTTACCTACAAAGATCTTTCATATCTTGGTATTGGAGTCTCTGTTCCTGCGGTTTTCTTGGTGAATCCGAATTCGAATATCCATACATTGGAGGAATTGGTTGCAGCAATGAAAGCTAAGAAGCTTACAGCCGGAGTGGCCGATGCCGGGTGCGCATGGACGAGAGCAACAGCATTACTCTGCAGTGAAACGGGAGTACAGCTTCCTGAGTTTGTTCCTTCTGGTGGCGGATACAATGCTGCAGTCGCTGCGATGAAGGGGGACGTCGATTTTGCATGTTGCGGATTCGGTGAGGCAATGGAGTTGATCAAGGGCGACCAGCTTCGGGCACTTGCATACTGGGGTTCAGAGGAGTTCACTCTATCCAATGGTACAGTGGTTCCCAATGCCAGCAAGCTTTATCCTCAGCTTCAAAAATACGATCCGTTCGGTGGCTGGGTAGGTTTTGCTGTTCCTGCAGATACTCCGAAGCCGATCCAAGAGAAGTTGATCGCGGCCTACAAGACAGCTCTCTCCGATCCCTCCTTCGACAAGTTTTGTGAGACGCAGGTCATGTTTCCTGTAAAGCTGTTCGGCGATGACGCCCAAGCCTACGCCGAGATGAGTTCCCGTGTGAATGCCTACATGTTGTGGGATCTTGGTTTTGCAAAGATCGATCCTGCGACACTCGGGTTGGAGCGGCTGTAGTATAATACTGTAGAAATTTAAATGACGTGAGGTTTTAGTACGATGTTCATACTTGAACTGATTGTAAGTGCAATCACTTCCCTACTGTTTCTGTTCTTTTTGTTGACATCGCTTGGAATGGAGAGTACGGGCAATCCTCTGGTTGGTCCAGGTGTTTTCCCCTCCATCTTATCGACCATCATTTTAATATGCAGCGTTTTGTGGTGTATCGATTCTTTGGTTGCGTATCTGAAACATCAAAAGAGCACAGGAACGCAAGAAGCGCACGATTCCCCAAATGGATTGTTTCACTTTACCAAGGAGAGCAGACGTCTTGCGATCATCATTATTCTGACAGTTTTGTACATATTAATCCTAATGCCGTTGGTTGGTTTTGTGATCTCGACGTTTCTCTTCCTGTTTGTGAGCGTGATGCTGTTCTATGGGAAATTGTCTTCTGCTTTGATTGTCTCTGTCTTGTTGTCTCTGGTGATGTTTGTGTTGTTCCAATTCGTACTACATCTGCCGATGCCAAGATAGAAGAGAAAGGGGGAATAATCATCATGACTGAAGTATTGAATCTTGCGTTGTTGATGCAACCTAAAACGTTGATGTTTGCCATATTGGCAACATTTTTGGGCATCGTGGTAGGAGCTCTTCCCGGGCTCACCGCCACGATGGCCGTATCGATCCTGGTTTCCCTGACCTTTGGATTAAACACTGCCGAGGCGATTGTAATCCTGATATCGGTATTTCTCGGAGGGATATACGGTGGATCAAGGTCTGCTATACTTCTCAATGTACCTGGAACGCCCTCTTCGGCAGCGACTGCACTTGATGGATGGCCACTTTCTAAACGGGGCGAAGGAGGTGATGTGGGTATTCTTGTAACAACATTCTCCTCCTTGGCAGGAATTTTCGGATTGATTGTACTGGCCCTTCTGACCCCAGTGATTGCAAAGTTTGCTCTAAAGTTTGGTTATTGGGAGTATTTCTGGTTGGCTATAATGGGGGTGTTGATTAGCGCAACCCTCACTACCGGCGACATGAAAAATTATAAAGGAATCATAACTGGATTTGCAGGGATGCTGATCGCTTGTGTGGGACTGGACCCAATCCACGGATTGCCTCGTCTTTGCTTTGGGACAACCCAACTTTACGGAGGAATTAACTTAGTTCCAGCGATGATAGGCCTGTTTGGTCTCACAGAGGCCTTCTCTGCTTTGATGGAACCTTCCTCCCACGACATCCTCGATGGAGGACCTGAGGCAAAATTGGGTTCTCTGGTGAAGAAGAGCTTCTCATTGCTCAAGAGGTATCCTATCAACTTTGCTCGTTCGAGTATCATAGGAACCTTCATCGGTGCACTGCCAGGCGTTGGTCCAGATATCGCCTCTTGGGTGGCATATGGAACAGCGAAGAAACAAAGCAAGACTCCAGAGGAGTACGGCCACGGATCCTATGAGGGAATCATTGCTTCGGAGACGGCTAATAATGCAGCGACCAGTGGTGTGTTCATTCCCTTGTTGACATTGGGGATTCCAGGAGATGCCGTTTCTGCGATAATACTCGGTGGAATCCAGATGCATGGTTATAAACCAGGACCGACATTCTTTTTCGAGAATCCTGGATTTGTCTATTTCCTAGCGGGAACCTTGTTTATCGTCAATGTTATCATGTGGATAGAAGGCTGTGCAATCACGAAGGTGATCTCGAAGATCTTAAAGGCTCCTGTAGGAATTCTTATGCCGATCGTGATGGTGTTCTGTGTATTTGGTGCCTACATGATCAACCTGAGGAAATTCGATGTAATCCTCATGCTATGTTTCGGTCTCCTCGGGATCGTAATGCGAAAGTTCAAACTTCCTCCCGCCCCAATGGCCCTTGGTATCATTCTTGGTACATTGGCCGATACCAATTTCAGACAAGCAATGTTGGCGGGACGATACTCGGCCGCTCCGTTCTTTACCAGACCGCTTTCACTCATCATGTTCTTGGTGATTTTGACCGCGCTGCTCTCACCACTCTTCAAGCGGTTTGGGAAAACTAAATGATCAGACAAGGCCAAAGGGCTATGATACAATGTCTTGTGGGGTAACAAATGGTGGATAATCTGGAAGCATATAGAGATGCAGTTGACTCGCGAGTTTCTCAGATTACTGACGAGATAATTTCCTACATTACGACCAACGGATCGCAACCTGGCGACAAACTTCTCAGCGAATCCCAGATATCCGAGAACCTGAATCTCAGTAAGACGAGTGTCAGGGAGTGTGTCTCGATGTTGAACAATATCGGACTTATCCACTCGGTCCAAGGAAAGGGCCTGATTCTCAACGAGGTCACGGTAGATACCTTCTTCCGGCAATTTCATCATCCGGCGATGAATTTGTTTTTGAAGCTCAGTCCGGAGGAAGTGAAGAACATAAAGGATTTGCGGGTACTGATTGAGACATACGCGGTAGAACACTACTTAGAATCTGATGAGGATGACCCGTTGGAGGAGATGGAAGGACTCTTGCAGCAGATGAAGGGGTTGTGCCAATCTGACGACTGTGTCGGCTACATGGAAATTGATCTACTTTTCCATAAGAATATCGTGAGTTTGGCACGTAACAACTTCCTGTCCAACATATATTCGGTGATTCGGATACCAATACTACGAGAAGTTGAGGTCGCTTTCTCGAAAGGCAACCTTAACACTATCCAGATGTATCATGAAAAGATCCATGAGGAATTGAAACAGAAAAATAGAAATGTAATCAATCTTATGCAGAAACATTTGGAGTACCTGATTCGCCCCAAGACTGCGTTGAAGCATCATCCTCCGTTAAAATAGGGATATTCTTGAATAGAAAATTATTCCCCTGTCAACACACCAAGGGATTCGGTCATCCGATCATTCTTTTCTGAATAACCGAAATTATCTTGAAATTAGACGATCCATCATGAGGAGAGGCAGATGATTGCTGGAAGAAAGCGGCCGATGAGTTCCCAATTGGTCCAACATACTTCGATCCCCAGGTTTTTTGGGGTTCGGCAGAACTTCGATAGAAACAGCATGGATCCATTGGAGATTCCTTTGGTGGTACAGAAGGTGATCTCCCAGAAGGGGATTGGAAATCGTGTCCTGCCTGGTATGAAAGTCGCGGTCACCGTAGGATCAAGAGGGATCAATAATCTTCCAATTATAGTCAAGAGTATTGTTGAGGAAGTCTTCGCTCGAGGTGCCTTTCCGTTCATTGTTCCTGCAATGGGAAGCCATGGTTCCTCCACTGCCGAGGGACAACGCAAGCTTATCGAAGGGTATGGTGTGACAGAAGCATATCTCGGTTGTCCTATCCTGTCCTCAATGGAGGTGGTGTGTATCGGAAAAACCGATGATGGAAGGGATGCGTTCATCGACAAGTACGCTTTCTCAGCTGATGGAATCATCCTTTTTAATAGGGTTAAACCACACACTGCCTTCCGTGGCCCCTACGAGAGTGGGATTATGAAAATGATGGCTATTGGGTTGGGCAATCAACATGGCGCGGAAGCATGCCATGAAATGGGATTCAGGACCATGGGGAGGAACGTTGAGCTTTTTGGGAAGGCTATCCTCAAAAACGCTCCGATTTTGTTCGCCGTACCGGTCATCGAAAATGCATTCGATGAGACACAACGGATTCTTGCAATCGGTGCGGAATCAATCATTGAAGAAGAGCCGAAGTTGTTGCAGGAAGCATACTCATTGATGCCCAAGCTCTATGAGGAATATTGCGATGTTTTAATTGTCGATAAAATCGGAAAGAACTATAGTGGAGATGGCATGGATCCAAACATCACCGGTACTTTTTCCACTCCATATGCTGAGGGAGGTATTTGCGCACAACGGGTATGTGTGCTGGATCTCAGTGACGAAACACACGGGAATGGGGTAGGTATTGGTATGGCAAATGTGACGACACAACGGGCAGTCGATAAACTTGATATAGACTCGATGTATTCAAATGTAATCACCAGTACCGTACTCGGGGGAGTTCGGATACCGCTTACGATGGAGAATGACAGGGAAGCCATCCAAGTTTGTATCCAAACCTGTAACGAGATCGATAGGAAAAAGGTCCGTATTATCCGAATTCCCAACAGCATGCATATCAGCCGCATTCTGATGAGTGAAATCTATTATGATCAAGTACGATCGAATTCGTTCTATACTGTGGAAAGTGAACCGGAATTCCTCGAATTCGATGCTGAAGGAAATTTATGGTAAACGAAAGCAAACGGTGATACTCATCTTATGACTTAATTTGTTTTGGTGTTGACAGTTCACTTAAGCTGCCTGGCCTCACCTTACATTTTATTTCACCTTAGCAATTGTAACTTCAGTTCTCAAATACGGCAATCTCTTTCATTTTTCCCTTTCCGGCTCGGTCAGGTATTTTAATTCATCGATGTCATATTGGAGTCTTCTTATTTCATTGAAAATATGGTGCTTTAAATCTATATCATTTTCTATCTGCTTTGTCCCATCAGAATCATCTTCTTGAATATCATCACTTTCTTCTTTTTCATATGTTTCTATATGACCGCCTTGGTCTACAAATTTATACAACTGATTAAGTAGTGTGGTCATTTTTGCCGCTTTGTCAGATTTCCTATCTTTCAAATTTCCTAAAAGATTTTCAGAAATTTCTTCAAGATTTGTTTCTTTATATTGTTCCGCTTGTTCCTCAAGTTTTTCTGCTACTGTGTAATCAGGTGTCAACACCGGAATGAAATTGCAGTTTTTCACCGGAGTTAAATTGCAGAGTTCCGGCAAAAATCTTTAGAAGCCAACGGCTCCAATCTTCATTCTGTCTTTCATACGATACGAATCGCCTTTAAGGCTCACCACATGGGAATGATGCAAGAGCCTGTCCAGAGTTGCAGTGGCGACTGCATCATCAGCCATAATCTCACCCCACTTGCCAAAAGTTTTATTTGAAGTGAGGATGATAGATCCACGTTCATACCGGGTATTAATAAGCTGGAAAAACAATGCAGCTTGCTCTGAATTGAGGTTTTCGTAACCGACTTCATCTATCAGCAGAACATGAGGTTTCCCGAACCATGTCAGCTTGTTCTTTAGCCGTCCCTGGTCCCGTGACCGCTGTAATCGTTCCAATAGGTCCAGACAGCTGATAAAGTATGCGGTGTAGCCATTTAGGCAGGCTTTTTGTCCCAGAGCCGTCATGAGGTGAGTCTTTCCCAGACCGCTTGGTCCGAGGAGAATGATGTTTTCCCTGCGCTCGATAAACGCCAGATTGGACAGCTCGTTGAACTGCTTCTGAGTAAGTCCTCCCTTTGGCCAGGAGGGAAGGTTTTGTGCTCAATCCAGAAATTGTTCTCGTAAAAGTGAATAAACCGTTCCACCTTGCCTTTGGTCTGTGGTCGCCGTACCTGACAGCGCCGCGGAGTAAATCCATAATGCCGGGCCAGTGAAAGGAGATGCTTGTTCGGTACCCACTTCCCATCTGTCGTTGAGTAGATAAATGCAGTTTTCATATTGTCGTACAGGATTTCCTGCGGTACACCGCCAAAGTACTGAAACGCAAGAACATGGCACATCAGGACTGTCGCCTGGTCCATGCTGGTAGTGTGTATGACAAATGGCTTGCGGGAATAACCGAAGACCATTACAAATGCGTAGAGCTTCTTCAATCTCCCATCGACCCGGTGGTTCCCTAATTCCTTCCAGTCAACCTGCGCCTGGAACCCTGGTTCTGTTTCAAAGCGGATAACCGCTTTCCGGTTACACTCGGCCGCTTTCTTTGCAGCATAGTCCCTGAGGATCGTCACGCTACCTGCGTATTCTTGCTTTCGTAATTGACGGAGCAGGACTTCCCGATTGAACGAGGGATCATCCTCGGGTATAGTATCAATGTAGGGTTTGAATGGGTCGAGCTTGCTCGGATAGTTCCGTTTTTTACGTGGTCGTGAGGGCTCCGTCAGATAGTAGTGAACCATGCGTTCACTTTTCCCGAGGGATTCAGCAATTTCTCTGATCTTCTTGCCCTGTCGTTTCAACATCTGTGCTTCATGCATCAGTAACTCCAGCATTGTAGGGCGTACTCCTTGTTTTTATGATTGTTTGGCTACAACCATTACAAGGAGGTACCGCCCTTTTTTTCAAGCCGGAGTCTCCAATTTCATTCCGATGATTTCCTGCAATTTACCTCCGGTGGCGACACCGGAGGGCTGTAACCAGGTATGGAGCGCCGATTACAAGGGTAAGTTTAAAATGGGGAATGGAAGGTACTGTTATCCCCTTACTATTTGCGACAGCTATTCCAGGATGATCCTTGCCATAAAAGGGCTGCATAATCCTAATTTTGAAGAAACAACGCCGATATTTATTGATGTATTCAAGGTTTATGGACTTCCTGTACAACTGCACACGGATAACGGTTCACCGTTTGCCAGTATTCGGTCCCTGGGACGAATCACCAAGTTTGCTGTATGGCTGATGGAGTTAGGAGTTCAGCCAGTGTACAGCGATCCGGCATCACCGCAACAGAATGGCCGACATGAACGAATGCACCGAGAATTGAAAGCAGCAGCCTGTAATAAGCCTGGAAAAACCTTACAGGCACAACAACGGAAAATGAATGAGTTTCAACGAGGTTCGTCCGCATGAAGCATTGGGGATGGTAGTGCCGAAGAGTGTACATGAGAAGTCTAAGCGTATCTACTCGAACAAAATATCTGATTGGGAATATCCTGCTGAATACCTGGTAAAACATGTATGTGGAAATGGGAATGTACGGTCAGGAAAGAATCGCTGGACTCCGATCTCTACAGCACTATCCACTAAGAATATCGGGATAGAGGAATTGGGAGAGGGTATCTTCAGGATCTGGTTCAGGGATTTTATATTGGGATACTTGGACGAATCGGATCTTCGGGTGTATGATATTCATGAGTTTCAGTATGTACCGAAACTGTAAATGGATATCTTAGATAAGTGTTTATAAGGTGTTGAACTGTACAAATCTCAACTCTTAGGAACGAAAGATGAGAATAAATTATAGGCGACTACTTGTACTTTCACTCATTATATGGGTATGTGGTGCGGCATTCCTACCCGGTGAGTCGTTAACGCAGTTTCCGGGAACGAACCTTTACTTCGAACTTCCCGAAGGCTTTAGTTGGAACACCAAATACAATGCCTTCACTGGCCCTCTGCAAACATCGCTGACCATCGGCATCAGCACCTATCCGTATGATCAAATTGTGCAACAAATAACCACCACGATGAAATCTAATACCCAGGCTGAATTAGTAGAATCTCAAATCAGTCCGAATAATAGCTTTTTCCATATACGCAATAATTCGTTTGAACAATTAATGTACATTATTGCTACAAAAGGCTATGTGTATACGCTCACTTATATGGGGGTTCCCTTACTCGATAAACATTTTATGAATCGATATGCCCGTATCCGTGACACCATCACGATTAACCCCGAGAAGGTGGGCGATATTCAAGAACTACAATTTTTCGCTCTACCCAATCAAGGCTTTTTCTTCACACAATTGGTATCTATCAGGCATTACTTTCAAAAAAACTATCCTGATGGAAATTCCGCTATTGTATCAATTGGAAAAATCCCTGAAATCAAGCAAGAAACGATTATAAAAAGGTATGGATCTTATATGAATTACTATACCCAGATTGCGTTAAACAATGAAAAGGCAAAGGGGCAATCCATTACAAACAAAGAACAAACGATATGCAAAAATGAAAGTACTGGAAGCGAAGGGTATGAAATTTTACTCCAATACAAAAACAGTGAAAATGTGGTCACATTTCTTTACAATTGCTTTTTTGTCGTCGGCGACAATGTCATCATTATTGAAGGACAACCCATGAAAGGCTATGCGTCCCAAATCGTAGAGGATTTAAAAGAACTCTCCCGCAATACTGTATTTACGTTTAAATAATCAGTGTTCTTTCCGTCGCATCGTTTGTACATAACATTCAATTGAGCTGCGTGGCGTTCACTGGCATGTGTTTGTGCTCTTTCTTTCATGAATTATACCATATCTTTGGTAGATTAGTGCTTCCACTTTTAAATCAAGCTCTTCTTTACCCAGCCCCCAGCACAAACAATGGCAGTCGGTAGTGTCAATAATCTTGCGCAAATTCTTTTTGCCTCAATCTGAAGAATTTACTTATGAGACCTGATCCTCCCGATCGTAATCAATCAGCAGGTCCATATTCAGATACTTCCGTTCATTCCATGTAGAACCTGAGATATGACGCAGCCGGGCCGAGACCAGCATCAGGGCAGATTCTCCATCAGGGAATGAACCGATTACTCGTGTCCTCCTTCTGATTTCTCGCATGATTCTTTCAAGTCCATTGTTGGTCCTGATTCTTTTCCAGTGCTCCACCGGGAAGTGATAGTACGAAAAGGTTTCGAAGGATCCTTCCCGCACAAGGGCAGCCGCTTTATAAAGTTTTATATCCATGAGCTTCTGAGCAATGAGATCCTTTTTCCTGATCGCCTCTTCCTTGTTCTCCTGGGCGTGGATTGCCTTCAGCATTGTGGCAACCTCTTTCACTTTGCCGTGGGGAACAAAACTGAATACGTTCCGGTAGAAGTGGACGACACAGCGTTGCCAGCGTGCCTGGGGATAAAACTCCGGCATCGATTCGACTAACCCCAAAGATTTGTCGGAGATGAACATATCGACAGTCGCAAGGCCGCGTTCTTTGAGATACCTCAAGAAGCGTTGCCAGCTGTCCTTATCTTCCTTAGTGCCCTCTGCAACCCCGATAATCTCCCGAAATCCATCCTGATTGACACCAATGGCAACCAGAACCGACACATTTCTCACTTCACCGGCCCAGGATCGCTTCATCCAGATCCCGTCCAGATACACATAGGCGTAATGGCTCTCAAGCGGCAGGTTCCGCCACTTCTCGATTTCTTCGTAGATTTTCTTGTTGAGATTACTGATCGTTCCCGGTGACACTACCGCTCCCCACAGGGCTTCTGTGATGTCTTCGACTCTCCGCACCGACACTCCTGCCAAGTACATTTCCACCATCGCTTCCTCTACGGAAATCTCCCGGCGTTTGTACCGTTCAATGATCGCCGTTTCGAAGGTTACCTTCTTCAACTTTGGCATCTGAATGGTTACTTCACCAGCCTTGGTCAACAGCTTTCGGTTATAATGGCCGGCTCGATACCCCTTCCGATCTGTGTTTCTCTCATGCTTCTGGGCATTGACTAATTGCTCGGCTTCAGCTTCCAGCATGGCATTCAACGTCTCTTCGACAGTTTCCCGTACAAATTCCCCCAAATGGGCTTTAACTTCTTCCTCATTTATCTCGATAATCTTACTGTTCATATAGTCCTCTTTCTGACTTGGTTTTGGTCGTACTTAATCAATCGTCAGATTGAGGACTTTCTTTTTATCGAAATTAGAATTTGCGCAAGATATTATACGTCATCTGGCAGTCACCACGTCTGCTCCAATTGCTGATTATGTTCTTCTAACTATCTTTTTCCTTTATTTCTCAAAGTCTTCTAATATCTTCAATTTTTTAACAGAATCTATAACATATTTCTCTTTCGCATCAAATTCATCAAATAAGATCTTTTGTTTCCCTTTGATTTCTGAATTGTATTTTGATTCTATTAATATCTTGTCATCTGTTATGAAATCTATTTCATACCCATTTTCATATACATAGAATAATTCTTTATTATTCTTCATTTTCAAATAGATATAATTTTCAAAATAGCTTCCTAAATCTCTGTCACCTATGAATAAATGTTTTATTCCAAGATCACAAGCGTACAATTTCTTTGCGGATAACAATCTTTCATTAGTTTTACCATAACGTGGTAATAGATGAACTAAAAAAGTATTTTCAAAATATCCCAAATATCTTCTTGCTGTATCGACAGACAGTTTTAAGATATTTGCTATTTTGTTTATGCTAAGCTGTTTTCCGCTTCTTTCCATTAATAACGTATAGTATTCTCTTACTATTTGATGATTTCGCAGTCCATTAAACGCAGTTATATCTTTTTGGATAATATCATCTATTAAATTCATTAAATATTCTCGGCTTGGTTTCAATACATTTTCAGGCATTCCACCCTCTTTCATGTAATCCCTAAAATATGAGTCGAATAGATACGTTTCACTTCCTTTTATCTCAATTCCTTTAAATTTCAAATACTCATTAAAATCCAAAGGTTTTACTTCATATGTTAAAGCTCTTCCAGTTAAGAATGCTTTTTTATCTTTTAGCAATGAACTTGATGAAGATGTAACAAATAGTTTTACATTCTGATTATCATAAATATTCTTCAGCTGCTGATGATAATCATCTTTATATGTTATTTCATCAAAAAATACATAGATTTTCTCATCGAATGATAATTTATGGATTTTTCTATATTCTATCAAAATCTCAGATAATAACATTTTGCTCAATGAATAATCATCTAAGCTAACATAGAATATGTGATTTTCATCAATACCACTTTTAATCATATAATCAATCAGAATTTTCATTAGCGTTGTTTTTCCGACACGTCTCAATCCTGTTAAAAATATTATTGGTTTTGAATCTATTTGTTTCTTCAGCTTCTCAAAGTAGCTTGTTCTATTAATAAAACCTTCGGTACTGAAGGTGCCAACCCACCATGGGTTATATTGAAATAATAGTTCTTGAATATCCATGGTCTTATGGTAACACTTAATAGTTCATTATACAAGCATTTCATACGTTACTATCGTATATTTAGTTTATTTGGGTGAACATAACATCCAATTGAGACACGTGGCGTTCACTGACAGGTGTTTGTGCTCTTTCTATGCTGAGCCCAGATTTGCGAACAGTTTTTAACAAGGAGTAAGGTGGAATCTCCGATGTATGATACCATATACAAGGAGAAGTACGTGAGACGAAAGTTTGATGAAGAGTTCAAGGCCGAGGTAGCTCTTGAAGCGCTGAAGGAAGAAAAAACACTGCAGGAGCTGGCAGAGGAGTATGAAGTCCATCCCAACCAGATCAGTGCCTGGAAGAAACAACTTCTACAGAATGCGAGTTCCCTTTTTGAGCGTAAGAACAAAAAGAACCAGGAACTTGACGAGGTGAAAAAGCGTGAACAGGAACTCTATAAACAACTTGGCCAAGCAAAATACGAGAATGAATGGTTAAAAAAAAAGTACAAGCAACTGTACGGAAAGGATTACGAATGATTGATCCTTCTGACCGTCATCTCTCTATTGCTCGGCAAAGCGAACTGGTTGGTGTAAGTCGTTCTCACCACTACTACAAAAAACGTGCCCCACAACGGGCTGATATAGAAGAAATGATCAAGCTGAAAGAGTTGTTTATAAAGTATCCGTTTTATGGTTACCGTAAACAGATGCTTGAACTGGGCAATGAATCTATTGTCTCTACGGTAAAACGGGTCCGCCGTTTCATGAAAGAATTGGGCCTTAAAGCGCTGTCACCGAAGAAATTGACATCCATCCCGAAGAAGGAGCATCCGGTTTATCCATATCTGCTGAAAGGAAAGAGGATCAGATATCCCAATCAGGTCTGGGCGACCGATATTACCTATCTGAAGCTTGAAACAGGATATGTTTATCTGGTTGCCATTATGGATCTCTATAGCCGTAAAGTTTTAAGCTGGAGGATTTCACTCACTATGGATGCAGAGTTCTGCTGTGAAGCGTTAAAGGACGCCCTGAGAAACTATGGCACGCCTGCGATCTTCAATACAGACCAGGGAAGTCAGTTTACCTCCTATGGCTTTCTTCAAATCCTGAAAGATGAAGGTGTAGAAATCAGTATGGATGGTCAGGGCCGTTGGCGGGATAATATCTATGTTGAACGGTTCTGGCGAACTCTCAAGTATGAAGATATTTACTTGAAGTCCTATGAATCAGTGCGAGAACTGAAAACCGGACTTACCCGGTACTTCAGGTTCTACAACAGCCGAAGATTTCATCAGGGCCTGGATTATAGGACTCCGGAAGAGATGTATATATCATTCCAGGAAAAGGAGCTTAAAGCTGCTGCATAGTCAGATTATACCGGTAGGTTCCACCTTAAATAGTTTGCAAAACTGTTTGACAAACGGGCTCAGCATAAATGAGGGGGATTATGCGGGCTCATATCTCCGTCGCCCTGGGCTCGAATTATAGTCCCCTGTTATTGTTTTGAAAGGGGGCCGCTGTAAGCCCGGATTATGGGACTGTAGCGAAACGGTATTGTATCGGTACCTCATTCCGATGAGTGTGTCTGCCAGTAGCGTTCAGGCAGAAAATGGGGCATGGCGTTGCAATCATGAAAGGCGAACCTCTACCCGTTCAAATCAGATCGGTCCCTATACGGCGCCAACCACACGCCAAAACCACGAGGATGTGGGGAAATTTGTTTCACAAACGGCTCTTTCAAGAGGATGGTCTCCGTGGCGAGGGGTTTACCAGAGATCACTACAAGGTGCAAAACATGAGCAGTACAGACATAAAAACCGCTACCGGTTTGGTAGCGGCAAATAAGGATGTAGGTGATAAATTGGTATTTACTAACCAATCTACAACCATTTCCTTTTCCTGTCAAGAAATTCAAGCAACTGATGAACATCTTGAGTCCATGGGCTATCTCATCCAGGATTTCTTTCGAAACGGTTGTCGGGCAAACCGGGACCTCTTTGCCATGAGACTTGCGACCCTGGTGAGGGTGATACGAGAGACCATCAACGAAGGGGTTCTGGAGTGAATGATCTGCAGAGCAGGATGCAGTTTACGAAGAGAAGATCATACAATATATGGAACCCCGGAAATCGGCGCGAACCTCAGCGATTATGTAGTTAGGCGCCTTTGTCGTTTCAGTCCCAAAAGTATACTATATTTTTCTCACAATACCTCAACCCCACAAGGAGGTGGGGTTATCTTGTATATTGTCGAAACGTTATATGGCATTTCGGCATACAAATTCTTTATAGAATGTATTGTACTTACGTGAATCTACTGCTGCAGCTTCTTGAGCATATCGTTCCGCTTTTGGCTTTGTGCTTTTCCAATTACCAACTTTAATTCCTGTTGAATGATAAACGGATTCACTTCTAAGCTTGTAGTACCAGTAACCACGAACCCGTTTTACCGTCCAAGGATCAGAATGCCGTGGCATAACCATAACCTCATTTCAGGTGCAATATAGGGTGCAATTGATAATATGGAAGTGTAAGTTAATTGGAAGCTTTTGTAAATCCTTATTATGGAATGAAATAATTTTACCCCCGACGCGATTCGAACGCGTGACCTACTGCTTAGGAGGCAGTCGCTCTATCCTGCTGAGCTACGGGAGCACAATAATATCTTATTTGTACACGGTTTTTCTCCTGAGTGTCAATGTTTGCTTCTATATCCTTCGTTGACATCTTTTTATAATCATGTAAAGATTGAGTCATCTGATGACTAAGGGGGCGGATATGGCAACGACATTAATCGAAAACGGAACCATTCTTACCGTTGATGATTCGAACACGGTCTATAAGAGTGGCTATGTTTTGGTGGAAGATGATCATATTGTGAAGGTCGGACAGGGGGATGCCGATGAAAGGACCAGGGATGAGGCTTCGAAAATCATCGACGCAAGTCTTATGGCCGTGATGCCCGGAATGGTCAATGCGCATACCCACCTTTTTCAGTCCTTTTTGCGGGGTTTGGCCGATGACAAGCCATTGCTCAAGTGGCTTGAAACGGCGATCTGGCCGGTGGCAAAATCGATGGATAGCGGGAATGCAGGGATGGCTGCCCGGCTTGGCATTCTCGAAAATATTCGTGGCGGTGCAACATCGGTTATCGACCATCAGTATATTCATACCGAACCTGGGGTTGACGATGCGGTATTTGCGGCGGCGGAAGACTTAGGGATTCGCTTCAGACATGCCTATGGATGGGCCGATATGAACTATCATCCGACCCTTCAGCTTACTGCTGATTATATTATCTCGGAATTGGAACGCTTGTATCATGGCTGGCATGGTAAGGCGAACGGTCGGCTTACCTTTGAGCCTGCTCCGCTTATTCCCTGGGGTTGCAGTAATGAAACTATGCTGAAGACGTGGGAGCTTGTAAAGGCGTGGAAGGTTGGAAACCACATTCATGTGGCAGAGACCAGGGAAGAGATCGAGATGAACCTTAAGGATCGTGGAAATCGGCATATTGAATGGCTTGATTCCCTTGGTATCCTCGGCCCCGAGATGCAACTTGTCCACAGCGTTTGGCTTGAGGACAATGAGCTTGAACTGGTGAAAAAGAGCGGGGCCACGGTGGTACATTGCCCGGTTTCCAACATGTACCTTGCCTCGGGTGCCGCACGGATACCGGAAATGAAGGATCTTGGCATCCATGTCGCCCTCGCAACAGACGGTCCTGGCAGCAACAATAATCAGGATATGATGGAAACACTGAAAACCACGGCGCTTCTGGCCAAGTTGTCTACCCTCAATGCCATGGCCTTGCTCCCCATGGATGTTATTCGTTTTGCCTGCCGTGGTGGTTCCCATGCCTTCGGCCAGCCGCAAGCTATCGGCTCTCTTGAGGTGGGGAAAAAGGCCGATATTGTTTTGATCGATTTGGACAGCCCCTTTGCCATGCCGGTCCATCATGCCGATTCGGCGATTGTCTATAACCTTGGTAGTGCAAGTGTGGATACCGTTATGGTGGACGGACGAATCTTGCTCGAGAAAAAAGAGTTTACCGATATCGATGAGGAAAAGGTTCTCTCGGATGCACGTCAGAGCTGCAGCGAACTTTTCCGCAGGGCGGGGGTTGCAGTATAGATGGCGTGGGAGATCCGATAGGGTACAATCTCAATAACATTGGCAAAGAAAAAACACGGCCCTGTAGGTAGTCAGGGCGGTCCCTTCCGGATCCCGTAACCATCCTTGGATGTCCGTCTTTGCCTCTGGAGTGATATATCCGGAGGTAAAGTATGGATACTGTTGTTTCGACGATTTTCTTTAACGGTCAATTCTGGGTCGCACTTGTTGAAAAACGCGGAGAAGATGGAACCCTCTCCGTGGCCAAGCATACTTTTGGCCCCGAACCGACGAATAACGACATCCTTGATTTTTATTTCAATAGCTATCACTATCTGCGATTTTATGCATGCCAAAGAATTGTGCGGGCAAAAAAGCGGCTTTCTGGGAAAGAAGAAAAGCGAAGTCTAAAGAAATCGTTTGACCTCTATAAAGAGGAGCAGCGGGAAGTTCTGCTTGTTCGCAAAAAGGAGAGGAAAGTGAGGTACCGGGCCGATGCGAATGAACAGTATCGTAGACGGTGTGAAAAAAGGAAAGAAAAACGGCGCGGACATTGAGATAAGACGTTGAGATGATTAGAGCCACTTTTGGAGAAGCTGCATTTTTACGATAAGGGGATTGAAGGCCACTCGAACGTAACCAACCGGCCGATCCTGGTAGCTGAAAAAACGTTGATACCACACGATGATCGGTAGCGCATTGCTGGCCTCGAAGGCTGCAAGGTCGGCTTCTTCGGCAAGCTGCGGCTCCATGCATACGTTGGCATGAGAAATCTTTTGGCCGGCATATTTCCAAAGAAAGTTAAGGATATTGCCATCTGCTTCCTCTGTTTCCGGCGGATTCGTGATGATACATGCGGGGATAAGATTGGTGGTGAGGATAGCAGGGTGTCCGTCGGCAAGGTAGCGCCAGTGATAGCACAGATGCTCGCCTTCGATCCCAAACCACTTTCGTTCCTCCTTGTCCGGGGCCCTTCTAACGACCCTATCGCCGCGTTGGCCGACTTCATATCCTCCTGCCTGGATCAATTCTGTAAATTCCAGATTTGTATCGATACGCATGGATAGGTCCAATGCACTACTGTGGTAGAAATTACCGGCACCGTGGCGTTTGGAGACGATACCCTCCCTTTCGAGCATCCGCAGGGCCTCCCTCACCGTTGCCACACTTACACCCAGTTTTCTGGCAAGCTCCCCTTCCGGGGGCAATCGGTTGGCTTGAGTACCATTTGAAGGCGGGAGGGTTTGTATTAATTCCAAAAGAGCCTGTCTCACCAGAAGGAGACGGGAGTAACGATTGGTAATCATTTTGCTTACTGTATCATGGGAGACGAGCGACTGAAAAGCCTACGGAACGTTGCCTTCTCTTCTGCCAGCTGGAATCGATGCTCCGAACATGATATGATCGCCTCTATGAAGGTATTTGTTGTCTACAGCTCTCCTGCAGGCTCGACGGCGAGAATTGCCCGAAGAATTGCCGACTTTTTCAGAAAAGGAGGGACGGAAGAATTTTCTGTTTCTCTCTACGATCTTGGAGCTCTGAAATTTTACAATGAGGGCAATAAGATTTCTCCGCTTCTGAAAGAAATTGATGCAGCTGGTGAGAATGGCCTTCTGTTTCTCGGATCACCGGTATATGTAGGCCACGCTGTTCCCCCTGTTAGTAACTTTATTGATCTGTTGCCTTCCGATATCGGTACTGTTTTTGTCCCCTTTGTTACGTGGGGGGGAGTCTCTTCCGGCGTTGCCCTGCAGGAGATGGCGGAAAGTGCCTTCTCGCATGGGTTGCGGGTGGCCGGAGGAATTTCCATGGTTGCCCCCCATTCGCATATGTGGAGGGATGATAACCCTCTCGGTAAGGCTCGGCCGAATAAAAACGATATGGAGATGCTTGACCGCTGGCTATTCGATTTTGTACGTAGGCTCGCCACTTCAGCCCTTTCACCTGAAAGTTCAATAGAGGCTCTTATACACCCCGACCCTGTAGTTCGGGAAAGCTTTTCCAGGGTTGATCTTGCCTCTGCGGCGGATGAAATGCCCGACAGAACGATTCGGACCGAAGGGGCCAATGCCTGTACCCTCTGCCGAAGCTGCTATGCGGTCTGCCCCACCTCGGCGATTCAATTTGCCCCGCATCCGGTCTTTACCGATCGATGTATCTACTGCTTTAATTGCGTTAAATTGTGCCCGAACGGTTCGATAGTTGCTGATCTTGTTTCCAAAGAGCGTTTTCTTCACAAAACCTCGCTTCTCAGAAACGAACCGGCTTCTCCTCGTTTTGTGTTCCTTACCTGACCCTTTGGCCGGATTCCCGGCGGGATTTCCGGTGGACGATGTCATCAACAATCTTCAATCTTCGCAGCTTTCCAATACCTTTTCTTGCGATACGACAGTTCTGCTACTATAATAAAATGGTACTGGGGGAGGGACTTTGCGTGAATGATCATGATAAACGCATCTTGGAATTTATATTGTCGCACGGTCTGGTCAGTGTTGAACGTCTGCAATTGTCTTTTGAAAGGCGGTTGTGCGAAACCTTATCACTTTTTGATTCATCGAAACATCTCATAATGCTTTCCCGTCAGGACATTATGCGGGAAGCGAATCACTTTTTTATTCGTTCGCTGGAATCTGTCAGATCGCCGTCTCATTGGCATCTGTATGAGAAAAAAGACTTTCCTGATTGTGTTTCAGAAGCTTCCGATCTTCTTGCTTTAAGGAATTAAAAGCGGCACACTGGAGATCGACACAAGGCGTGTTAATCTGTTTCAGGAGTGTTGCTGTGAAAGATAATTCCTTTGCTGCGGGCCGGTCCCTGCTGAAAAGTCGGTGGCCCGAACTTTCCACCATAAAAACCGCTAAAGCGAACGGTCTCCCTTCTCCTCCCCTTCAGGACCCGGCATCGCAGGGCGAGGGGCTGATCAGGCTTCCGATCATGCCGGGAGGTATGGCGAGCGAAATCACTCTTATCGAGGCAATGGCAGCACGCCAAAGTCGGCGTCATTTCCCCGGTGGGGAGCTTTCGCTTGATGAGCTTTCCTTCTTACTTTGGGCGACCCAGGGAGTGCGAAAGGTTTCCTCCCAGTTTAGTCTCAGAAGCGTTCCCAGCGGAGGTGCCAGGCATCCCCTTGAAACCTATCTTTTTATCAAAGCGGTTCATGGTCTTGATCCCGGATTGTATCGGTATCTTCCCCTTGATCACGCTCTCACCCTGCTCCGCAAGGCGAATGATCCTGATGGCGAGGAAAAAGAGCTTGATGAGGCGTTATTGAAGCATAATTTTGGTGCAGCCGTCACCTTTCTGTGGGCCGGAGCCCCGGAGCGTGGAGAATGGAGCTATGCCTTTGAAGCCCACAGATTGATGCTGATCGATGCCGGTCATGTGTGCCAGAATCTCTACCTCGCCTGCGAGGCCATTGGCTGCGGAACCTGTGCCGTGGGCGCCTATGACCAGGAAAAGTGCGACCGCTTTCTCGGCCTTGATGGAAAAGAGCGCTTTCTTATGTATGCCGCTCCCGTGGGGAAACGTGCTTAAGATGTTGCGGGGTCATTCTGTTTACGGCAACCTTAAAGGCAAAGCGCATGATTGTTTCGGTTGAAACCGTCGGACCGTATTTTTTTTGCATGATAAGCACGATTGTTTTGAGGGCATCTTCACTGAGAATGAGATAGATAAATCGATCCCGTTCTTCCGGGGTCATTGCTTCCCAGGTAACCATGAGTGCATCCTATGGAAAAAGCTATTGCATCTTAACACTAAACAGATGTATAGTATTTGTATGAATACCGAAGCGAAGATCAAGATACTTGCCGATGCGGCCAAGTATGATGTTTCTTGTGCCTCCAGCGGAAGTACACGTTTAGGTCCCAAGGGTGGTATGGGGTCAACCCTATCTGCGGGAATCTGTCATTCCTGGAGTTCGGACGGCAGATGTATAAGTTTGCTGAAGGTCCTCTTTTCAAATGCCTGCCGTTACGACTGTTCCTACTGCGTGAATAGGGCTTCCGCCGGTGGTAGACGGGTTTCCTTTACCGTAGATGAGCTTACGAACATTGCAATGGCCTTTTATCGAAGAAATTATATTGAAGGGCTTTTCCTTTCTTCCGGGATTTTTGCCGAACCCGATGTGGTGATGGAGCAGCTTTTACGGGTTGCCATAACATTGCGGAGCGAACACCGTTTCGGCGGATATATCCATATGAAGGCCATCCCCGGTGCTTCCCAAGAGCTTGTTGCCGCCGCCGGTCGTTGGGTCGACCGTATGAGCGTCAATATCGAACTTCCAAGCGAACGGTCTCTCAATCGTCTGGCACCCCAGAAAAAACGTCGGGATATCCTTGGCCCCATGGGGTGGATGCGTACCGAAATCGACCACTACCGTGAAGGTATGGAAGAGTTTCGCCATTCCTCGTTTTTGAAAACAAAACCTGCCTCCTTCGTTCCCGCCGGACAGAGTACACAGCTCATTGTGGGGGCTAGCCCCGAGGCCGACGGCACCATTCTTTCCCTCGCCGACGGCCTCTATAAAAGCTACGGTATGAAACGGGTCTACTATTCGGCCTTTGTTCCAACAGTTTCCCGGGCCGAGGGGCCAGGCCTTGATCTGGGGACCCCGAATCGTCTCAAGGCTCGGGAACATCGCCTCTATCAGGCTGATTGGCTCATGCGCTTTTACGGTTTTGCCTTCGATGAGCTTGTGGGGGACCGTTCTGCATCTCTTGATCCCGAACTTGATCCGAAAAGTCATTGGGCGATTGTACACCGCGACCATTTTCCGGTGGATCTCGAGCGTGCCGATTACGAAGTGCTTCTACGGGTTCCCGGAATCGGAGTGCGGTCTGCACATCGTCTTGTGGTTGCAAGGCGCGAGGGCCCCCTGAATTTTGAGCTGGTGGCGCGTTTGGGTGTGGTCCTTTCCCGTGCCAAGTACTTTGTCACCTGCGGTGGTCGGTCCCTTGTTTCCGCAGACTATTCCGAAAAGGTACTTAGGATGAGATTGGGGGAAGGCCCCGATGCTTTCGGTCAGCTTTCTCTTTTTGATGCTATCAGCGGAGAGTTGTGATGCCGCGATTGTCGTACGATGGTAGCTGGAAGGGCTTTCTCACGCTTCTTGCCAAAAGTGAGATAATGGAGCCTGAAGATTGTAAAGATTTAGCGATACATAGACAGGGCAGGAACGGGGATTTGTTTTCCGAGGCGGGGGATTTTGTTGCCACACTGGAAAGGGATGCGAGACGGATTCATGATTGCCTCGGGAAAAAACTCGGTGCACGGGCTGCCTGGGTCATGAGTCGGGCTCAGGCAGCCGAGCGGGAAGATGTGGATCGGCTTTTATTGCTGCTTTGGCGCTTCCCCGATCGCTTGGACCGTGATGAGCGCCTGGGGCTCCGAGAATGGGCCGAACGGGTTGCTACCGAGTGCCATCGGTATCAGGGAATCCTGCGTTTTTTCCCTCTTGATGTCGGAATCATGTATGCGCCTCTTCGCCCCCGCTTTGCCGTTCTGCCCTTTCTTGCCACCTGGGCGGCCGAGCGATTTCCTCAAACACCTCTGCTTTTTCATGACAGGGGGCGCGATCTTTTTCGCTGGACGGTTCCCGCTTCAAAGGTGGGCCCCGGAATCAAGGGAAGGGCTTCGGGTGAGGGGGCTTTTGATAAGGCCCGTCGGGTATTCGAGTTACTGCCTTCAAAACAGGAGCTTGAGGCCGTTCCCGCTAGAGGGGATTGTGTGCAGGAGTGTTGGAGCGGCTATGTACATGCTACGGCAATTAAGGAACGCCGCAACAGCAACCTGCAACGCTCCTTTTTGCCGAAGGTCTATCGTGAGTATCTTCCCGAATTACGGTTTGACTCATAGAGCATTTCTACTGTTACGAATATACGAATATTAGTAGCATTTGGTTCCTAATGCATGCTTATCACCAGGATTCGTAACACTACGCTTTGCTTCCTATACACCCGGCGGGATCTCTTGCTGGTCATGCTGAGGAGTACCGTGTTTTGCAAGAGCTTCCAGTTCGTCCCGATTGTAAAAGATGGAAAGTCCGCCGGAGGAGGTTTCCCGATAACGGCTGGATAGGTCTTTCCCGGTCTGAGCCATGGTGTCGACTACCTCGTCGAAACTGATCATATGCTTTCCGTCAGAAAGAGTTGCAAAGGTCCCGGCATCGACCGCCCTGGTTGCGGCTACCGCATTTCTCTCGATGCAAGGAACCTGAACCAAGCCTCCCACCGGATCACAGGTAAGGCCGAGATGGTGCTCAAGTCCCATTTCGGCTGCGTACTCAACCTGACTGGGGGTGCCGCCCAGCAACTGAGCCGCCGCTGCAGCAGCCATGGCACAGGCCGTACCCACTTCCCCTTGGCAGCCGACCTCGGCTCCACTGATGGAACCATTGTGCTTGACAAGGTTGCCGATCAGGCCTGCTGTCGCAAGGGCCCTTCTGATCCGCTTATCGGTAAACTCAAAATCTTCCTGAAGTACCTTCAGCACCGCAGGGAGGACACCGCAGGATCCGCAGGTGGGAGCGGTGACAACAATGCCTCCTGATGCGTTTTCTTCGGAAACCGCCAGGGCATAGGCAAAGAGTTTACTAATCTGCCTGATCATACCGTAGGCATGCCTGCTTTTCATGAAATAGCTTGAAGCCTTTCTCGCAAGATTCAGAGAACCGGGAAGTCGTCCCTCGTTTTCAATACCCCGGGCGATGGTCTCTTTCATCGTGGTCCACACATCGCTCAAGAATTGATCAAAGTCGGTATCTTCATGCTCATAGACATATTCCCACAGCTGTCGTCCCTCACGTTCCGCCCAGGGGAGAATTGAACGCATGGTGAGGTATGGGTAGGGATCGGTCCTTTGCTCGTTTGCCTGAACCTGCTCGTCTTCGTACAGGAGAGCCCCTCCCCCGATGCTGTAGACTATTTCCTCTGCTATAAGCGCTCCATCGGTATCAATGGCCTCAAATCTAAGCGCGTTCGGATGACGGGGCAGCAGCTCGTTCGGTTTCCAAATTAATGTTGTTGTATCGTCGCCTAGAACATCGAGGATCGCTCGGTCGGTCAGGTGCCCCTTGCCGGTTGCCGCAAGACTACCGAAAAGCGTGACCCTGTAACGGGGAGCACTCGGATAACGGCCTAAAAAGTTCTCGGCCGCACGATGGGGCGCCATAGTATGGCTGCTCGACGGACCGATACCGATCCTGTAGAGCTCCCGCAATGATTTCATTTTTATACCTCTTCAAGAGGGACTTTTTGCCATCGTCCTTGTATGAGCATGCGGACCGTTTTATATCCTGCAGCGGTGAGCATGGACCTACAGGTAGGGAAGGCATAGTCCAGCCATTCGGGACGATGGGCATCGGAATTGATGAGCATAGGAATCCCGCGTTCTCTACAGCCTTCAAGGATCCATTGAGAAGGGTAGGGATCTTCCCTATAGCCGCGACTGAGGGCCCCTGTATTCATCTCAAGCGGAATTCCCTTATCGGCGATCGCATCCAATGCCTTGCTTACCACATCCTTATACCATGACGCCTCTTCGTCGAAGAAGGGGGTTTTCACATTGTGCTTTTTCACCAGATCGAAGTGGGCAAGAAAGTCGAAACCGCCGTCCTGGACAAGAAGAATCACCGCACGGTAGTAGGCCCTGATCATCGCTTCCACGTCGCCTGAAAAGCTTACGTCAATGAGGTGGTGCAGCTCCGCTTCACTTCCGTCCACCGAATAACAAAGGCCATCCTTGGGATCTTGGAGCATATGAACGGCTCCTATCAGATAATCCATACCGAGAGAGCCGATCCATGAGCTGGCAGGGGTTGTCACCCCTTCAATAAAATCTACTTCAAGGCCAAGGTAGATTTCCAGCTTATCCTCATAAAGGTCTCGAAGGGTACGAACATCGGAAATATATCCGACGATTCCCTTTTCGGTCATGGTCCAGTCGTTGGGAAAAGGTAGCGGGGCATGACCGGAAAAGCCGAGGGCCTCAAACCCCTTTGCTATCGCAGTTTCAACATAGTCACCCAAGGTCCCCTTTCCGTCACACCAAAGCGAATGTGTATGATAATTTGCCAATCGCATATGCTTCGTTTCTATCCTATAGTGATATCGTCAATCCGACGTTTGGGAACGTGATGCACATCTTCATTGTCCCTCCAGTAGCGTATCTCGCCGTCATTTCCTACATCCTCAAGTACCACCTGTTCGACAGGCTTGCCGAGTGCGACAACCAGAAGAATGTCGAAACGATTCTGATCTAGTTCAAGTACAGCGGCAAGTTCCTTTTTTCTGATTGATGCTATCATGCAACCGCCGAGACCACGGGCAGTTGCGCCAAGAAGAATGGACCAGGCAGCGATGCCGTGATCGACTCCGGCACTCTGAGATATCTCTTTATCCAGAAGAATAGTGACATATGCGGTGGGCCGTTCCGATTCGATTGGCCCTTCCCAATCTATCAGATATCCGGCCCAGGCCAGGGTTGGGTATATGCGTTCGTTGAGGCCCTTATCCACAGAAACGTGGAATTTCAACGGTTGACGGTTGGCGCCGCTCGGACTTTTACGAGCAAGGTCAATCAGCTGAAGCACCGTAGCCTTCTCAATTGCATGAGTACCATCGAAACGGCGAAAGCTGCGACTTTTCGCAATTAATTGGTCGATATCCACAATCACTTCCTCCCCGATCTTTATACGTAACTCTTACTCTGATCATACCGTTTTTTAGGGGAGATTGAAAGGGCGATTGTTCAATGAGGCTTTCCGACGTGTTGCCTTGAGGCCCTGTGATGTACTATAACAGAGCGATGATGGCCCAAGAATTGGAAAACCGCGTACAAAAATCTTCCGAGGAGTTGCAAAAGCTCAGGGAAGAGATAGGAAAACGGATTATCGGTCAATCGGAAATGGTTGATGGTATATTAATGGCCCTCATGGCCGGAGGCCATGTTCTGCTTGAGGGTGTTCCCGGTTTAGCCAAAACCCTCGCGGTGAGAACCGTTGCCGAAGTTTTCGACGCCGGTTTTAAGCGCCTTCAATTTACCCCCGACCTCCTCCCTGCTGATTTGATCGGTACCTTAACCTATCGTCAGAATTCAGGAGAATTTGTGCCTCGTAAGGGGCCCATATTTACCAACATTGTTCTTGCCGATGAAATCAATCGTGCACCGGCTAAGGTTCAATCTGCCTTGCTTGAGGCTATGGAAGAGCGGCAGGTTACCATTGGCGATACCTCGCATCCCTTGCCCGATCCTTTTTTTGTTTTGGCGACGCAGAACCCGATAGAGCAGGAGGGAACCTATCCGCTACCGGAGGCCCAGCTCGACCGCTTCGTTATGAAGCTGCTGCTCGACTATCCCACAGAGCATGAGGAGCTTGAAATCCTTAGAAGAATGGGCAAACAGCAAGAGCTTCCGGTCCGGCCTATTCTGCGTCCCGAACACTTGCTTGCCCTCAGGCAAACCGCCGAAGCGGTGATGGTCGATGAGCGGATCGAAGAGTATATCGTCTCTCTTGTCGCCGCAAGCAGAATGAAAGACAGCAATCCGAGAAGCCATAGCCGGTTTATCGATTTTGGTGCTTCGCCGCGAGGTACCCTTGCTCTCTATCGGTGCAGCAAAATTTCGGCTCTCTTTGAGGGACGGACCTTTGTTATTCCCGACGATGTGAAATCCGTTGCCTATCCGATTCTGCGTCATCGACTGGTTCTCTCTTATGAAGCAGAGGCTGAGGAGATGCGGGCCGATGATGTAATACGGCTTTTGCTCAAATATGTTCCCGTTCCCTGATCGTCATGGATAGTCTCGAGCTTTTTGCACGAATAAAGAACCTTCCTCTTGTCTCTTCCCGACTCGTCGAGGGGGTCTTGTCGGGCAATTACCGGTCGCTGTTCAAGGGACCGGGGCTTGAATTTGACGAGGTTCGGGAATATGCCGAGGGGGATGATTCTCGTTTTATCGATTGGAATGTTTCGTCACGAATGGGGCAGCCCTACGTTAAAACATTTCGGGAAGAGCGGGAGATGGCACTTTTTCTTGTCATTGATGTTTCCGCGTCTTTAGGTTTTGGTAACGGAAAATTGAGCAAGCAGGAGACGGTTGCAACCCTTGCCGCTTTGCTCGCCTTTAGTGCGGTTCATAATAACGACCGAGTTGGCGCGGCCTTTTTTTCCGACCGAATAGAAAAATGGGTCCCTCCCCGAAAGGGTCGCAACCAGATTTTCCGTCTTGCCGGCGATATCATGGAAGTGGAACCCAAAGGGAAAGGATCTGACCTCGCCCTTGCTCTCAGAGGGGTTCATGAGTCTGTAAAACGGCGGGGAATCTGCGTCATCATCAGTGATTTTCGAACTGCGCCCTGCTGGCGGGAGATGAGCCTTGTAGCCAAGCGTCACGACGTTATTGCGATCCGCATTGAAGATCCCAGCGACAAGGATTTTCCCGTACCCGGCTTTGCGCAACTTCGTGATCCCGAAACGGATGGAGTTTTACCCGCTTTCGGGGCATCGTCACGCTTCCGCCGGGAGTATCGGGAGTTCTGGGAAACACATCGCATCTATTGGGACCGGGAATGCCGGAGACGGGGAATCTCAACCCTTACGGTTTCGACCGAGGATGATCCCATTGAGAGCTTATTCACGTTTTTCCGGCGGAGGAGACGGCGGTGAAGCGATTATTACTTGTGCTGTTTCTTGCTCCGATGTTACTCCCGGCCCAAGAGATTACGGAGCAGCCTCTGATCGTCAGCCGACAGCTCTTCCTCCCTGCCGAATACTATGTAGGCGACAGTGTCGAGCTTCGTCTCACCCTGGAAGGGGTTGATCCCGATTCATTGGAAATTCCTTCGACCCTTCCCGATGTACCGTGGATCGAGATACGGGATATTTCCATTGAAAGAGATTCCGTTGGCTCCGAACTTACCATTCATTTTACCACCTATATGCCTGGTACTAGAACCCTCCCCTCCATTGTCTTTGGGGAAGGGAAGGTTCTTGAGGGGGTAAAGATTCATGCTTCATCGATTCTGGATGACACAAATGCCCCCTTTTCTCCTGCGCGTGGTCAACTTTTACTACCGGGGACCTCCGTCGGCTTGATTTTGTTTGGGCTGCTTATCTTCCTCGGACCTGTTCTTACCTTGCTTTTGGCAGGGAAAGGCAGGAGATTCTTTCGTGGTATCATGGAACGACACCGGGGCCGCCGACCTGCTCGTATCTTTTACAGACGATTGAGGGAGCTGGAAGATAACTTCGATAAAATCGCCGGACGTGATTTCTATTTTACCATGACCGGGATCCTTCGTTCCTATCTTACCCAACGTACCGGAGAGGATTTCCTTTCTGCTACCAGCAGAGAGTTCGGCTTTTTGTGCGATCGCTTTTTTGATGATCAGGCTCTTGTTGCTGCTTTGGCGGAAATGGACCACATATCCGACGGCGTAAAATTTGGTGGAGAACGGGTACACACCGATCGTAAGCGCCACGATCTTGCACTGCTGAAAGATGTGGCATCCTATGTGGAACGTCGTGCCGAGGGCCATCGGTCTTCGAACCGACGTAAGGGACGGGGAAGCGTATGATCACCTTTGATCAACCAGGAATTCTCCTTTTCTTGGCGGTGCTCCCTCCTGCCATGTTCCTTACCTACGGTTGGAAAAGAAGAGGAGGCTTGCTTCCTCTCAGCTTCACCATGTGGGAACGTGATCGTTTTGAGTCACCCCTCTTCTTTCATCGTTTTTTGCTTTTTCTTGCCAATGTATCACTCTGGTTGGGAGTGGCTTCACTCATTGTGGCCCTGGCCGGGCCTCGCTTGGTGGAGCGTGAGAAGATCTACCTACATCGTGGAGTAGATATCGTTTTTGTACTTGACCAATCTCCCAGCATGATTGTCAGGGACTTTGGCGGTGATACCCGTTTCGATGCCGCAAAACATGCAATTCGAACCTTTGTGGAGGGGCGGGAACACGATCCCCTCGGTTTGGTAATCTTTGGAGATGAAGCTGCCCTTGTAACCCCCCCGACCCTCGATTATACATCCTTTCTCTCACGAATGGATGCCGTACGGGTGATGAAATTGGGCCGCGGTAGTGCCCTCGGCCTTGGAATGGCCGTTGCCACTGTCCATCTGGAAAAAAGCAGTGCCGAGAGAAAGGTGATGGTCATCGTTTCCGATGGAGAAAATAATGCAGGAGAGATCACACCCGAATCGGCAGCCAGAGTAGCAGCCTCTCTCGGTATCCGAATATATGCGGTTGGCGTAGGCGGTGAGGGTAGTGTTGCAACCGAATTTACCGATCCTGAAACGGGGAAAAGCTATCGGGGGACCTACGAGGGAAAGATTGATATGGAACTTCTGAAAGCGGTAACGGAAAGCACTAGGGGACAGGCTTTTCTCGCCGGATCTCCAGGAGCCCTGTCACAGGTTTTTCGGGAAATTGATGCCCTCGAATCTGTAGAGTTACGATCCACAACCGATATTTCATCAGAGCCTGTGCACCATCTCCTCATTCGTCTTGGCTTATGGCTGCTCGTTTTTTATGCATTCGTCAAGCGACTTTTTTTCAGGGAGGTGCTGTGATGGTGCAGAACCCAGGGAGTGCCTTTCTGTTCCTGCTTTTTCTTCCTCTTTTCTGGAGCATCGGTCGTAGCCTTGTTGTCGGAAAGAGGCTCTTTCGTTCCTTCCGCGACGGTGCATCTCCCCGTTCTTTATACGATGTGTTTCTTATTAAGTGGTTTTTTTCTTCGTTTTTTTTAATTCTTTTCCTTTTGTTTACCATTCTTGCTCTCATGGGCTTTACCGGCACGGGAATCGATTCGGAACAGTTTCCTGAAAAGAAAGATGTGGTTTTTGCCGTTGATCTTTCTCGAAGCATGCTTGCCTCCGACGTAGTGCCTTCGCGTCTGGAGCGCACGAAGGTGCTTATAAGAACGGTACTGGACAACAGTTCCGGCAATCGTTACGGTTTGGTGGTATTTACTGATCTTGGTCTGGTGATGGTCCCTGTTACCGAGGATGTGCAATCTTTAGTGTCGGCGGTCGATGCTCTGAGCCCTGATTTGCTCTCTTCCGCCGGTACCAATATCGCGGCCGGTATTTCCGCTGCGGGCCAGGCGTTCCCTGAGGGAGAGAGGCGGCAGCGCCTAATTGTTGTTTTTTCCGATGGAGAAGAACATAGCGGTGACCCCAAAGAGATCACAGCCTCCTTACGGCGGGATCATCATATTACGACCAGTGTTATTGCTCTTGGGAGTGCGGATGGAGCGGCCGTTCCGGCTGCTGATGGTGGGGTCATGCAGGATGAAGAGGGAAATCCCGTACGCAGTAAGGTGAATACCATTCTCCTTCAGTCCGTTGCTGCGGCAGGAGAAGGGAGTTTCCTCGACGGCGGCGATGCCGATGCTCTGAAGCAATTGCGCAAGCTGCTTGGCTACAAACCGGATAGTGGTGTCCGCCTTACCAGAGACACCCTCTACCGTCCTTTTCTCGCCCTTGCCCTGCTTTTTCTTCTTTTACATGTTTTGGTGAGGATGGTACCATGGCGAAAAAAATAATGCGGCTCGTTCTCCTCTTTTCGCTTCTCTGGCTTCTCACCGCTTGTGACAGCCCCGAGACCCACCTTGCCGTGCTTCAGGGAAATTATGCCTTTGCTCGGGGAGAGTATCACGAGGCGACCTTCAAATATCTGCAGGCATTGGATTTTGAGCGGTGGAAAAGTCGTGTTCACTACAACCTTGGGAATGTTTACCATGAGCTCGGTGAAGATGATGCAGCACTTCAGGAGTGGGAACTTGCTTTCTCCGATCAGGATAAAGAGCTTTCTTTTCGAATTGCCTTTAATCAGGGGGTCCTTTTCTTCGGCCAGGGCCACTATCAGGAGGCCTATGACGCTTTTCGTCGGGCTCTTACCGTTCATCCCGCTTCTGTTGATGCCAAAATAAACCTGGAACACGCCTTAAGGAAAATTTCCCGTAAACGCCAGGAACAGCAGACGGAAAGCCCCCAGGCCGCCTTACCTGAGGCAAAGGGAGAATCAGAGCGGATTCTCGACTATGTACGACGGAACGAGTCCTTCACCTGGAGTTCGGCTCCTGAGGCTGACCACCATAAGGAGGAGCAGCAGTGGTAGCTCATATAGAAAAAAGGGCACTCCTTCTTCTCTTTTTTTTCCTTACGGGTTTATTTCCCCTCGCTGCGCTTCCCCCGCTGTCGGTAACCCTCGAACCCAATCCCGTCGGTGTTCGGGATAATACGACCCTTGTTGTAGACCTGCCGCTCTCTTCCTCTGCCGGTGTCGAGGCCATCGCTCCCGAGGTTCCCTCCGGACTTTCCATCTGGCGTGGACCTTACATCCGTTTCTATCGCGGAGACGATTATGCACACCAGGGCGTGGATCATTTTGTGCGGATAAGCTATACGTTGCGCGCCTCTCGAACGGGACGAATGGTGATTCCCTCTTTTCGTTTTTTGTCGGAAGAGGGAGAGTACGAAACGTCGCCTCTTCTCCTTGAGGTCGGCCTTTACCGTTCCGGACACCTGCAAATACCTTTTGAGCCCTATTGGGAACTTGGCCGGCAGAGCGTATATGCCGGAGAAACCGTACCGGTTACCTTGAAGGTTCCCATGCAGAGGGAGGTTCGTCTTGTCGACGATGTTTCCGTTCGGCCTCCGCGAGAGGGATTTTTTGAAGAAACCGGCCGGGTTGGGGCAATCGATCGAAGCGAAATCGAGGGATTTTCATTTTATACATTGCCTGCCGCAGGCTATCTTTTGACGCCTGAACGTTCGGGGGATCTTCAAATTCCTTCCGCTTTTGTTACCATCGACGGGATACGGGAGCAGGCCGATGCCCTTGATCTCCATGTTCTTCCGCTGCCCGACTCTGTTGCCGCTACCGGTGCCGTGGGATCTTTTGCGTATAAAGCCGCCGCAGACAAAGGCCCTTTTCAGGAAGGTGATCGTTTTTTTGTAACGGTGACCGTTTCAGGGAAAGGTAATCTGCCTTATCTTTCGGTTCCTGAGCCGATTCTTAAGGGTGCCAGCTTAATCTCTTCAAGTGAGGAATCCGAGATAGATGCCGATGCCGATGGTTTTGTAGGTCGCCGTGTCGTTCGCTTTGAGTTTCTGGTTTCGGGAAAGGGTACTATTGAGATATCGTATCCTCCTTTTCCCTTCCTCATCCCCTCCTCTGGACGCGTTTCGACGCGATATCTTTCCTCTTCGACGATCAGGGTGGAGGATTCTGAACACTTCGGAACAGTGGAGGGTGAAACTCCCTTCAGTTTCGAGCCTCTTCCCATAGCCGGTTTTTCCGTGACCAATGAGGATTCATATCGTAATCTCCGAAGCTATCTCTGGTTGCTTCCTGGCCCACTTCTGTTTTTTGTTTTCTTGATTTTTGGGCGAAAGAAGCGTTCCGTCGCCACCGTTTCCATCCTATTCTTTTTCATGTCCGCAGCCGGAGCCGTCGATGAAGTTCCTCCTATATCGGATGAAAAAGCACTGGCTGCATATGCTGCCGGTGATGATGAGGCTGCGTATCAAGAATATCTTCTTTTACTCGAAATAAGTCCGGATAATCCGAGATTATTTTACAATTGTGCCGTTACCGCTTATAGAGCCTCCCATGTTGGCAAGGCAGTTTTTTATGCAAGACAGGCCTTTCGAACCCACCCTTCCGATGGAAAGATGAAAGAGCTGGTACAGGCAATCGAAAAGCGTGAGGGGTTTGGTTTCCAGGCTCCTCTGCCATTCTCTGTCCATCCTGATCTTTTCTTTTTCCTTTTGATGTTGTCGATAAATGGTGCCGGTTTTGTGGCTGTTTTTTATCTTCTTCATCGAAAAAACTTGACTTTCATTGTTGCAGTGTTACTTTTCACTATTGGGGTGGCTTCAGCCATTGCGCTTGGATTTTCGGCTGCCGATTGGGGTCGGCACGTTGTAGTGGCCCAGGCTGATCTTCCTGTTCTCTCGATTCCCGATTCGGGAGCGGGGACCTCATTCGTACTGAGGGAAGGCGAAGCTGTTACGCTTCTTGGTAGATCGAGGGACTATCTGTTCATCGAAACCGGTATTAATACCAGTGGGTGGGTCCCGCTGGATCAAGTGCTAATTCTTGGACCTATGGAGCGTTGATATGGATTTCGGTGAGATACTGGAGAAGTGGGAAGCTGGCCGAAAACAGCAGACGATAAGCAAACAGAGAGAACCGGTAGATGATAGCGGCTTCGCACGGCAGATTGAGCGTTATCTCCCCGAAGAGGCCGATTGGGAGCAAGTAATCGGAGAGAAGGAATTATCCGATATCGATCCAGTTTTGCGTCGTTCCACTCTTCGCCGGATAGCCCCCGAGGCTGAAATCGACCTTCATGGAATGACCCGTGATGAGGCGGTGACCGCCCTTGACCGTTTTTTTCGTGAGGCAGCCAGCAGAGATCTGCAAAAGGTCCTCATTATTCACGGTAAGGGCAATCACTCCGGCAGAGACGGAGCAGTGCTTCCTGATGTTGTAAGGGAATACCTTCAATATTCACCCATTGCCGGTGAATCAGGACAAGCCGATCGTTCACTTGGTGGAAGCGGTGCAACCTGGGTTATTCTGAAGGAATAGGATGGGAAGTCTACCGTTCGCGGTAGATGATCCTGCCTCTGGTGAGGTCGTAAGGGGAGAGGGCCACCCGTACTTTATCGCCGGGGACTATTCTAATATAATGTTTTCGCATTTTTCCGGAAAGATGTGCGAGAATCAGGTGTCCATTTTTCAATTCGACCCTGAACATGGTATTGGGTAGGGATTCTTTTACAATCCCTTCTACTTCAATTGCTTCTTCTTTCGCCACAATGCCTCCTATAGCCGGACTTTATCCGCCATATAGTAGGCCTAGAGTTTCTTCTTGTCAACCTGTTGACTTTTTCCCCGGATTCAGTAATATGTCGGGACTCGACAGGAAATCACAACAGGAGAGGGGGAGAGATATGGATAAAGTTTTTGAAGAGAAAATGAAAGACTCGCTGTTGGCAATGAAAGAGGAGCTCGTTCGATCTCTTATCTCCGAGAGCGAAGATTTTGAGGCACTTGTTCGCGATATGGATCCAAAGGATCTTGTCGATGTTGCCGCCGACGATATCGATCGGAAGACCCTTGAAGCCCTTAATGCTCAGGAGGTAAAAAGGATCAGGCTGATCGACTCGGCCCTCTCGAGACTGAAGAACGGGCGTTACGGGCTCTGTATGCGTTGCGGAAAGAAAATTCCCACTGAACGGCTTGAGGCTATTCCGTATGCACTCATGTGCATCGAGTGTAAATCGAGCGACGAGCGAAGATCGCGCTGATCTCTTTTTTTCCTAAACATTTTTATTCCGTATCCGAAAAAGAAAGTAGAAGAGGATACGGGAATGGAGATCAGCACGTATGCCGGTTCGCCGGTTGTTTCGGTTTCAAAACTGCTACACGCTCGCTATTCGTCCGGCAGGGTTTCAATGCCTGTCAGTCGAAATCAGTATCTTTATGCCCGGTTTAAAAACGTCACCGGGATTCCTACCGAAAATGGAGTAGGTGGTTTTCCCCTTGCCAAATTACGCTCGATTGATGTCCTCATTGAACGATTGAAGCAGATCAAGGGTGATAAGGTACAAGTCGACGTTTCCGGGCAAGACGATGGTGAAAGCGAAAAACGAATTGATGCGATGATTGATCAGCTTGCGGATAGGTTGCACAATGCCGCCTTGACTTCTCAGCAGACACCCTATACAGCGGTTTCATCGGAGGCGCTTATGGGTATTGTCGTTAACATGAATCTGTAAGGCAGTTTACTGAACATAGGGATTATAGCCCCTCTCCCTCTCGATGGTCGTGAGAGGTCCGTGACCAGGAAATACCCGGGTTCTGTCGGGTAACGGCATCAACTTCTCGTTGATGCTTCGAAAAAGAGCCTGACTGTCGCCTCCAAACAGGTCCGTCCTTCCCACTCCTTCGAAAAAGAGTGTGTCCCCTGAGAAAAGCATATCACTCTCTTCACTGTAGAGGCAAACACTGCCCTTTGTATGACCGGGGGTATGTATGACTCTGAGATCGCAGTCGAAAACCGATTTCCCTTCCTCAAGAAATAAATCTATATCGGGAATGGGTTTGTACATTTCCTGAAAAAGAGCCTTTCCGTCGATTCCCATTTGCTGGAATGCCTCTTCATGAATTTCTCTGGCCCCGCTTCCGAAAAAAATGGCATCGTCTTCATGGGCCGCAATATCAAGGTGTATCTCTTGCTCGACGTAATAATCTATAATTTTGCCGAGTGCCGAGACATGATCCAGATGGCCGTGGGTAAGAATGATTCCTCTGGGTGTAAGGTTTTTTCCGACCATATGAGATATTATTTTTTCGTAATCTCCGCCGGGATCGATAATAACGCACTCTTTCTTCCAGCGGGAGTATATGTAACAATTGGTATTCAATCTTCCTACAATAATTCTTTCTACCATGATAGTATTCAGGGTAAGGGATAAATGGTGATTTTGCAAGCTTCAGCTTTTCTTCATCTCTTTGTGATCGTGCTCATAGCCCTCTGTACCTATGGCATTGTGCCGGGTATTGGAGCCTTTTTTGTTCGGAGAAAATGGCGGCGGTTTCGGGAGGGGCTTTTGTCCGCCGCTTCATATCCTGTTCCTGATTATCGCTTACTACATAGCGGGGAGAGCGGCCGAGCCGGGTGTTTCCGCTTTTACGGGACACTTCGTGCCCTCCGGGGAGAGAACGGAGCCTGGGTAGATAATGGCAAAATCTCGCTTCGTGTTGGGCTCGAGAGGGTTAGAGTCTATATGATTTCTGCTCCTTCTTCGCTTTCCCACCGGGAAGGCTCTTCAGCCTTTGACGACGAAATGGTACCCATCGAGGTCCCTTGGCGCCGAATAAAGACCCTTCCCGAGGGAACAAAGGTCTTTGTCGCCGGAGAACTGGATCGACGAGCTACCGGAGCCCTTTTTCTCAGCACGCAGAAAGTCCCTCTCGTCGTTATTGTCTATGATGGTCCCGACGAACACCTCCTTTCCCATGCGGTAAAAACCGGGCGAGAGCGGAATGGGTATTGGAATTTCCTAACCCCCGGAGCTCTGACTACAGGTTCATTTACGCTTTTTGTCTACTTCTATCTTTTACTCCGTGCCCCCCTGCTTCGTTTTCCCGCAATATTGGCATTAACGGTAAGTCTCCTTCCCTTGACCCTTGTTTTGCCTCCCGCTGTCATCGGCTATTCATTCTACCGTTCCCTGTGGAAGCGTGCCTTTTTGCTTCGTACGGAACGGGATCTTCTTACGTTAAACGAGATTTCCGAGGGAAAAAAAGCCCCGCCCAAAGAGGCCGAAGTAAAGAAACGAACCTCTCAGCGGCTGGAACTTCTGGCATTATTGATACTTGCCCTTTCGGTGGGAGTTGAACTCTTTATGATCTTCATATTTTTTGCTGCAGTAATTCGTTAAGGGTAAACAACTTCGCTATTTCTTTCTTGAGTAGTTAACAGTAATCTTTCGGCCTCGATATTCCATTCCGTCCATTTTTGAAATTGCTTCCTGACTTCTTAATTCGGAGATTTCAACAAAAGAGTAATTGTCCAGTACCTTTACCGAACCAATCTCCGCTTTTTTCAGCGAAAGTGTTGAACGAAAAAGATAAACCAGGTCCTTCGGATAGACCTTCCGATTTTTCCCGATACTGACAAAGAGGGTTTTCATTTTTTCTTTACGCCTGCGGTCGCTTTTCTCTTTTTCATTCGGCAGATTAAGTTTGGCTCCGGATTCTTTGAGGAGATAAGCGGCAAAATAAGAACGCATAAAAAAAGGAACGTGCTTTCGCAGAAGCGATCGATAGCTGTTGAGTATTTCCGGATCTTCGTCAATTTTAATTGTGTTAAGGATATTTTCGATATGGCCTTTAAGCACCTCTTGATTCGACGGCATAGCCTTCTCTTCCAAACTCATAATTCGTGCTTCCTCCATTGTTGTTAGTGTTTTTAGGCACTCCGCATTGTCGGTATCGCACACCGTCAATAGCTCTACCTCTGCGGGGTCCTTACCTGTATCGGCGACAAGCTTTTTAATCGTGCCGATTTCAGGAAGTATGCCGGCGAATAGTATGGTATTTATTCCCTGCATCGGTATATTTTCCGTGCTTCCCCCCGAAATGATGCAAGCATCGGCCTGCCCGTCCACCCCCGACACCTGAAGCAGCCGACGAAGGGTTTGGGCTTCTTCATTGTTTTCACATATAAGGAGACAGTTTTTGACCCTTCCCCGACCGAGCAGTATTCGTGCTGCCGCTTCTGCCTTATTGCGGCTGCATGTGTACAGCTGCATATGCAAAAGATAATCTTCTCGCTGGGCCCTTGTGAGGCTTGTACTTCTTCTCTGAAAAGCGGCAAGGAATTCGAGCTTTTCCGGATGGGGGGCAAAAATGACCGTCTGTATGCGGCTCGGAATCTTTGAAAGGATAAACTCTGCGTCCTGTTCAAAGCCCTCACGATGGGGCTCATCTGGGACATCGAGAACCAGGGTGGAAAGGGAAGAAAGATCAAGATTTCCCCGTCTGAGGTGGTCAATGATTCGTTCGGGTGTGCCGACAATGATATTGAGGCGTCTTGATATGAGGCGGAGTTCTTTTTTTGCCTGGCTTTCGGTTCCGAGAACCGCAAATTGTTGGCCCTTGAATTGCTTGCTTGTCAACTTTCGGAGAAGAATATCAGAGCGGAGAAGTTTGGTACGATCGGCTGTGAGGATAAGGGCATACAGTTCTCGGGCGGGCCGCTCGTTCCGAATAAGAGCGGGGAACAGAAGTGCGAGGGCTTTGCCTTCCTCGTCTCCGGTTTCGATCAACAGGTCCTTTTCGCTGGGCAGTTCGGGAAACAATTGACGCTGGATCGGACTTGCGGTGTGGAGACCTGCATCTTTGACGAGGGATAAGATCCTTTCGCCGGAATGATGATCGTTTGCGGACTGAAACACTGTGCTATCCTATACGATGTACGATGTAGTCAAGAATATCGGCACCACTATGCTTTGTCAAGAAAAGTGAAAAGGAGATATCGATGACGGAAAGATATGGAAAGCTAACCTTATGTTTACTGCTGATGCTCATGCTCTCGGGAATTCTCCCCGTCTCGGCTGTCGAATTTGCATATAAAAGTGCTCTGGATGATCAGTACCGCATACTTTCCAAGGTGGATGAACGAGTGTATATCAACGGTACATACAGCCATCATGCCAATATTCTCAACAAGATCTCGGCGAAGGTTGTCGAGGTTCAGGATGATAAGGCAAAGATAGAAGCAACCTTTCTGACCAGTGAGAGCCGGGAAGGAAACGTGACGGTGTATGAGCTGAATCAGGAATACGAATCGACCTTCTGGCGCTCTCGGCTTGGCCGATATGAGATAGCTCCGATATACTATATGCCTGTGGTTCGTGATGTTCCCACCTTTCCCGATCGGGATCTTAAACCGGGAGATAGCTGGCAGGCAGACGGAGAAGAGGTGCACGATCTCAGACAGGGATACGGAATCCCCGATCCCTTTCTTTTTCCAATGACAGTCAATTATCGCTATCTTGGAGAAGGTACGTACGAAGGAAAGAATGCAGACCTGATCTCAATCCAATATTCGATTGCCCAGCGAGCGGATTCCTATTATGATCGTTACCCCCTCTATCCCCGAAGGATTACCGGCTATTCGGACCAGATCATGTATTGGGATAGGCAGGAAGGGCAGCCTATGGCCTACGAGGAAAACTTTTCCATCGTTTTTGACCTTTCCAATGGAGATAGCTATGAATTCACCGGAACCGCGACGGCTAGGCAGGTCCGTTCCCGTTCTATGGATAAAGAAACGGTAAAGGATGAACTTGAACGACGTATTGCCGAAAACGGGATTCCCGATGCCGGGGTTCGGGTTGGGGACGACGGGGTTATTATCAGTCTTGAGAACATTCAATTCAAGGCCGATTCTGCGGTTCCGCTTCCCGGTGAGATGGACAAGCTCAAGCGTGTTGTTTCTTTGCTAAAGCTCTACCCGGACAGGGACATTTTGGTGACCGGTCATACCGCCCTTGCCGGTACAGCCGAAGGAAGAATGGCCCTCTCTTTAGAGCGGGCCCGTACCGTTGCGGCCTTTCTAAAGGATGAGTTGAATATCGACGACGACCGTCTCATGATAGAGGGCAAGGGTGCCGGAGCGCCGGTTGCTCCCAACGACACCGAAGAGGGAAAACGGAAGAATCGTCGAGTCGAAATCACGATCCTGGAAAATTAGTGCTTTTTTCTCGATTTTTCCCTGATCCTCCGCTATCTTTTAGGGCATTGATATACAGGAGGAGTATATGAATCACTTTAAGCGGCTGTCATTGATGTCGCTCTTTGTCCTTATTGCGCTCTTGCTTTCGTCGTGCTTGGGTGTCGAGATGGACGTTAGCATCAACAGCGATGGATCAGGAACCGTGGATATGGCTTTCCACATCAGTCAGATGTTCTTTCAGATGGATCCCGAACAACAGGATGTGCCTATTCCCATCACCAAGGAGCAACTGGAATCTTCTTACGAAGGTGTAGAAGGGGTAACGGTTGTCGATGTTACCGAAAAAGATACCGAGGACCGGAAGACCATCACTGCGACCCTTGCCTTTGACGATTTTTCCGACCTTTCGAAGGGTGATGAGGATATGTTTGAAGGAGCTACACTTACGAAAGAGAATGGGCATACCGTTTTTAGAACGGTCCTAAAAGATGCCGTCGAACCTGAAGAAGAAGGGGATATGAGCTCCAGTGATCCATCACAGGAAGAGATGATCAAGCAGTACTTTGAGGGGTATTCTTTTCTGTATCGGGTACGGGCGCCGAAAAAAATCAAATCACATAGCATTGGTGAACTTTCCGACAACGATCGCGTGCTTACCTATGAGATCCCCATGTACGATTTCAACAGCATGCAAAACAGTGAACCCCTTGTCCTTGAGGTGAGCTGGTAGTATGGTATCTCCAGACAGGAGGTGACTATGCTTGGTTCCGGAGGGGATGCCCTCGAACGGCAGGTTCGTAAACTTGAGAAAGAGCGAGATATCGATCCTGCCGTAAAAATGGTGCGTCTTCGCGAACTCTTTTCCCGTTGTGCACGGACCGTTCCTTCCGAGCTCCTTGAGGAGTTCTTTCTTCGGCTGACAGAAACGACTGGAAGGAGCGGAGATGATGGCGAGGAGCGCTTTTTCGATCGTCTATATGGCGCTGCCGATCTTTTTGTCCTTGATTACGACGATCGGGAAGATCCGCTTCTGCTCGAGGACTGGAAGCTGATTGGAGAGCTGGTTTCCGATTACGGAAGTGATATCGACGATGAAAGCCTCACTTATGTTATGAGTCGTGTTGTTGATCACGGGGCGTTATAATGGAGGTAGATATGTCGGCCATGAAAAACGAACTGAGTAAGGCGAAGCACGATTTGGAAGCTCTGCTCGTTTCTTTGGGAGAAAAGAGCAGCCTTTTGGGGGCTGGAAATCTTGCTTTAAAAATTTCCGATGAATCGGGAGCCGATGAACTGCGTCTGAGGGCTCTCTCTTCGCGGGAAAAGCTTGAGAAGATCGAGAAAGAGATTCGCAGGATTCGTTCTCTTCTTTCGGAAAAGGAGGAAGTGGAGCGGCGAATTGAGGAGCTTGTCGCTTCGGAGAAAGAGCTTAGCGAACGACGAACCCGACTGTACGGAGAGATCGGCAGAAAGGGCTTTGAATCCTACCAGAAAGGAGCATTGACAGACGAAAGATTTTCCTCTCTCTTTTCCGAGATCGTGGAATACAGTGATCGTGAAAAAAAGGCTTTGGAAGAGCTCCGTGACCTTGAGGCGTCAAAGGAACGGAGTCCGCTTCTGAAAAGGATTACCTTTGGAGCAAAAATCACCCTGGCAAAGAATAATCTCACGGGCCTTCGGAAAGAGCAGGATAAGGCTTATCTCAAGGTTGGAGAGGCGCTTTTCGGACAGGAGCTTGCCTCCGCCATTGTTGATCCTCAACTACTTACCTTGATTGCTACCTTTCGGGAAAGTGAACGAAGGGAAGAGGAGCTACGGGGCGAACGGAGTGAAGCCGAAAAGAAGCGGCAGGATCTCGTAACGCAACTTGCCGATGCAGGTGCCGATAAAAATAGTACCAAATGTCTTAGGGATCTGGACCAGAAAAGGGTCGAAGCGGAAACGGCTGTTGCGGAATCCGATAGAGATTATGGTGCCACCTTGCTTTTGATGCCGGAACTGAGGGAACTGATTCGAAAAGAGGGAGATGCTTCACTTTTGGAAGAGGTCGCTGAGCTTGAAAAAAAAGAGGAGTTCCTGAGAACCAGGATCGCCGCCCTTGAGGCCGGGATAGAGGCGGAAGAGAAACGGGAAGAGCTTGAGAAACAGCGTACTCAGCTCGAGAAGGTAAAGCGTAAGCGGGAAGAGCTTGATGCGGAGATGAAGGAGATAAAAAAGCGTATTTCCGAGGGGGAGAAAGAGCTTAATCGGCTCCTTGAGGCTGCTGATGTGGATCAATCATCGGAGTCGGACGTGAGCGAATGATCGATAAGGGAGCTCGTACACTCAGCGGCTTCGGTACCGCCCTTCTGTGGGCGGGAGTTGCTGTATCTGTGTCGGAGATCTGGGCCGGAAGTCTGCTGCAGGATGCCGGGCTTTTTGCCGGATTGCTTATCATTGTCATCGGTCATCTTTTCGGCGGACTTGTTTTGAGCGCTTCCGGTACCATGGGAACGCGATATGGCATTATGTCCATGCAGAGTACCAGGATGGTCCTTGGAAATCGCGGTTCAATTATTCCAAGCCTGCTGAATGTGTTTCAGCTGGTAGGATGGGCGACGATCATGCTTGCCCTCAGTGGTTCCATCGGCGCCAGCGTCGGCCATCGCCTCGGTGCTCCCTTTAATAGTAAGGCTTTTTGGATTCTTCTTATCGGTGCAGGTACCCTTGCATGGTCTTTTCTCGTCGGTAGTTCGAAGCTTCAGTGGGTCCACACCGTGGTAATCATCGGCCTTGTTCTTATATCTGCTTTGATGACGTGGATTGCCCTTAATCCGCACTATTACACCATGAAACCTGCGGCCGCCGACTCTTTTTCCTTTACCCGCGGTATGCGCTTAATGGATCTTGTTATTGTTATGCCCATAAGTTGGGTACCTCTTATCTCCGACTACTCTCGTTTGGCCAAAAGCGAGCGGGGTGGATTTTGGGGATCTTTTTTGGGATACGGCATTGTTTCCTGTTGGATGTATGGGATAGGCCTTGTTATCAGTTTGGCAACGGGGACCGAGGATCCTGCAGCCAATATTCTGCGTTTGATGGGGACCCTCGGTTTGACGATCCCTGCCGTCGTGCTGGTCTTTGCATCGACTATGACAAGCGATTTTCCCGATATCTACTCTTCGGCCTGTAGCCTCTTTAATATCAATTCGAAAATCAAACCGGCTTGGACCATGTGGGGAACCGGAATCCTTACGATTATTCTCGCCCTCTTTTTTGATCTTTCCAGATTTGAGACCTTTCTAAATGTGGTCGGCGCCTTTTTTATTCCGCTTTTTGCTATTTTACTTACCGATTACTTCCTTATCCGGAAACAGGATCTTACCGGACTTGATTTTGCCGTCGGATCGGGGATGAATTTTTCCGGTGGATTCAGGATAAAAGGGCTTCTTGTCTGGGGAATCGGAACCCTCGTCTATTTTCTTGCCCGAGCGGTTGACTGCCCCCTGGGTGCCAGTATTACCGCCTTTCTTGTTTCTTCTGTTATCTATCTGCTGCTTGAAAAGAGAACTTAGTGTTCGGAATCCTGGTGGTTGAAAGGAAACATTTTCTTTCCTCGCAGTCAATTGAAAGCCAAACTGTGAGAAAAATCATGTACCGACATAAACGAAAGGAGTTTACCGGCAAAAAGGCTCACGAACCACCAGGATTCCGGACAGTACATATCGATAAAAAGCCCTCCCCGTGAAGGGGAGGGTGATAACTCTTTAGACTAGCTCTCGTTGGTGGTAGATAGTGTGAAGCAGATGATGACTTTTCTCGCCCAGGGGCTTGCCCAAATACTCTTCGTAGAGTTGGATGATTGCAGGATTGAGGTGGCTTGCCCTCAGTTTCTTCCCTTCATCCTCGCGGTATATTGCCGCGATTCGTGCCTGGCGAACGGCATCATCGGTAAATCGGGGTTGGCCTCCTCCTCCTATACAGCCGCCGGGACAGGTCATAATTTCCACAAAATGGTAATTCTTTCGTCCTTCCCGGATTTCGGAAAGAAGCGTGCCTGCACGTGAGAGCCCATGGGCCACCGCAACTTTCAGTTCGACGCCTTTGAGGAATTCCCACTCCTTTACGGTGGTTTCGACGGTAAGGGAGGCCTCTTTGATCCCTTTCAGCCCTGCGACCTCTTTTATGTGCAAATTTTCGGTCGGTAGAGGGGTGCCTGTTACAATCTCCCAGACCGTACGTAGGGCGGCCTCCATAACCCCTCCCGTATTGGCGAAGATATCGGCGGCGCCTGTTGAGATGCCCAGGGGAGCGTCCATGGAGCTCTCTTCCAGCGAGACAAAATCTATGCCGGCCTGCTTAATAAGCCGTCCCAACTCTCTTGTAGTGAGCACATAATCGACATCGCTGAAGCCACTTGCGTTCATCTCGGGCCGCCCCGCCTCAAATTTCTTTGCCGTGCAGGGCATTACCGATACAACGACGATTTTTGCGGGATCGATGCCTTTCTTTTTGGCATAGTAGGTTTTTGCCACGGCTCCGAACATCTGCTGAGGGGATTTGCAGCTGGAAATATTGGGAAGGAAATCGGGAAAGTAGTGTTCCGCATACTTTACCCAACCTGGTGAGCAACTGGTAAACATGGGCAACGGTGGGGCTTTCTCGTCGGGCCCTCCTGTAAGCGCCGCTTGTAGTCTGGTCAGCAGTTCGGTCCCTTCCTCCATAATGGTGAGATCTGCGGCAAAGTCGGTGTCGAATACCGCATCAAAGCCAAGTTTTCTCAGTGCCGTTACCATCTTGCCGGTGACAAGGGTTCCTGGGGGCAACCCGAAGCACTCTCCCAGGGCTGCTCGAATAGCGGGAGCGGTCTGAACGACTACGTGGAGCTCCGGATCATCCAGGGCGTCCCATACCTGCGGGATGTGGCTTACCTCGGTAATGGCACCGGTCGGACAGACTGCGGCGCATTGTCCGCATTGGACACAGGTCACTTCGCTCAAGGGGCGGGTAAAAGCAGGCCCAATAACCGTGGAATAACCGCGTCCCTGCGGGAAGAGGGCTCCAATCCCCTGGATCTCACCGCAAGCGGTAACACAGCGGCGACATTTTACACACTTCCCGGAGTCCCGTTCCAGTGCCGGGGTACTTACATCGACGACCGTCTTGGGCTGCTCGCCCGTCCATTGTGGTTCTTCCACACCAAGACGGCGGGCAAGGGTTTGAAGCTCACAGTCTTCTCCCCTAGTGCAGAAGCGGCAATCTCCTATATGCTCACTCAAGAGGAGTTCGAGTACGGTTTTTCGCGCTTCTCTAACCCGTTTACTATTGGTGGTAACCATCATCCCTTCCGCGATCGGGGTGGAACAGGCCGTAAGTAAGGTTTTTGCTCCCTCAACCTCCACCAAACAGAGCCTGCATGCCCCGAGAGGAGGGTAGTGTTCCAGATAGCAAAGTGTCGGAATCGATATATCCGCCGCTTTTGCCGCTTCGAGAATTGTGGTACCTTGGGGCGCCGTTATGGTTTTATTATTGATATGGATGGTTATTTCCTTGTTCATACTTGCTCCTTTCCGTAATCGCAGCGCAAGCATCGGGCACACTGCCTGATCGCCACGCTCTCGGTCCAGGTTTTTTCCACCTCGTCAAAGTTGTTTTTGCGCCGTTCAATCTCTATGGTCGGGATTTTCTCTCTTGGATAGGGGACCGGATCTGCCGTTGGATCATAGTCCGTATCCAGTTTCTTCTCTTTGCGCCAGAAGGGATCGCAGGATCCGAAAAGAGCAGTGTCTATGCCGACTGCCGCCTTCTCTCCGGAAGCAATGGCGGAGACTACCGAATTGGGGCCGGTTGCCGCATCCCCTCCTGCAAAAAGCCAGGGAATTGCAGTTGAACCATCTCTTTGGTTGGCTGCGATGAATCTGTTGCCGCCTATAGGAATTTCCGTTGCACCAGCAAAGGTCTTTTTATCCAGAGCCTGACCTATTGCAATAATTATCTGGTCGGTTTCGATCTCAAAAGGCTGTGCCTCGTCATCGGTGGGGCGCCTTCGTCCCGATCTGTCGAACTCGCCGAGGGTCATCCCGTGACATCGTATGGCACGAACGGCTCCTTTCTCGTCGGTAAGTATCTCGGAGGGTTGGGTGAGCGACATAAGCTTTACCCCTTCCAGAAGAGCTTCTTCGATCTCTTCGGCATAGGCCGGCATCTGCTCCCTGCTTCGACGATAGAGCATCGTCACCTCCTTTGCCCCCAGGCGAATTGCAGTCCGTGCCGCATCGACGGCTGCATTTCCGCCTCCTACTACCACAATCCGTTCTCCGACAGAGACGCTTCCTCGTATATTATAGGTTCGCAGAAAGTCGATACCCTGAACCACGCCTTCGGCATCTTCTCCCTTGATACCGAGGCGAAGGTTGCCGGGGGCACCAACGGCGATGAAAATTGCCTCATACCCCTCATCTCTAAGATCTTGTAGGCTGAAATCCCTTCCCAATCGTTTATCGGTTACGATATCTACTCCAATCTGTTCTATCATACGGATTTCTCTGGCAAGGGTTTCTCTGGGGAGCCTATAGGCGGGGATGGTCTGAACAAGCATACCACCGGGCCTGGACTGAGCCTCAAAAATACGAGGGCGGTAGCCAAGTCGGGCAAGAAAATAACTACAAGAGAGCCCTGCTGGGCCGGCGCCGATGATAGCCACCTTTCTTACTTCCCTGTCGGCATCTTCCCGCACCTCCGGCCTCTGGACCGTTACCTCCTGGTCGACCATATAACGCTTGATAGCCCTGATTGCCACAGCCTCATCGATGCCCGCTCTTCTGCATTTGTCTTCGCAGGTATGGAAACAAACCCGAGCGCAGACAGCCGCAAAGGGGTTGCGTTCCCGGTGGAGCCGTAGTGCCTCGGCATAACGTCGTTCTTTGACGAGGGATATAAATCCGGGGATATCGACTCCAGCAGGACAGGCACTCTGACACGGGGCTCGCACAAGGGCAGAGCAAACACCTGCTGTGCAGTGGTGGTCCCTTATATGTTCCTCATACTCATGTCTGAAATGGCGAATTGTTGAGAGTACCGGATTGGGGGCCGTCTGTCCGAGGCCGCATAGGGCCGTTTCCTTGATTTTCGTTCCCAGTTCAATGAGACGATCTATATCCTCCATTTCTCCCTTTCCGTTGCAGATACGCTCTAGGATTTCCAGCATCCTTTTGGTACCTACGCGGCAAGGTGTACACTTTCCGCAGGATTCTTCCTGCACGAATTCAAGAAAATAGCGGGCGACATCCACCATACAGGTGTCATCGTCCATGACGATCAATCCTCCGGAACCCATAATCGCACCAAGTTCCTGGAGTGACGCATAATCCAAAGGAACGTTTAGGTATTCTCTGGGGATACAACCTCCCGAGGGACCTCCTATCTGAGCGGCTTTGAACTCTTTGCCACCGGGAATACCACCGCCGATATCGAAAACAACCTCACCAAGGCAGGTTCCTATGGGCACCTCGACAAGTCCGCTGGTGGAAATTGCCCCTGCCAGGGCAAAAACTTTGGTTCCTTTACTCTCTGTCGTTCCGAAAGAGGCGTACCATTCTGCTCCCTTTTTGATGATTCCGGCAATATTCGCGTATGTTTCCACGTTGTTGAGAAGACTGGGCTTTCCCCATAGGCCTTTGTTTGCCGGAAAGGGAGGCCTTGGCCGTGGCTCTCCTCGCTTTCCCTCGATGGAGGCGATCAGTGCCGTTTCCTCTCCACAAACGAAGGCTCCCGATCCCATTCTGATCTCGATATCAAAATTGAACTCGCTACCGAGAATATTTTCTCCGAGAAGTCCCGACTCCTTTGCCGCCTCGATTGCATGGCCAAGTCGTTTTACCGCCAGGGGGTATTCGGCGCGGACATATACGACGCCGTGATCGGCACCGATGGTCTTTCCTGCTATTGCCATTCCTTCGATAAGGGCATGCGGGTCTCCCTCCAGAACGCTTCGGTCCATAAAGGCACCCGGATCGCCCTCATCGGCATTACAAAGAACATACTTCTCCTCTCCCGGAGATTTGCGAGTGAAATCCCACTTCAGCCAGGTAGGGAAACCTGCCCCTCCTCGACCTCTGAGACCCGATATCTTGAGGGTATCGATTACCTTGTCCGCATCTTCTTCATTCAGCACCTTAGCAAGAGCCGTATAAGCCCCACAGGCAATTGCATCTTCGATGGAATCGGGATCGACAACCCCGCAGCGGGAAAGTACGATCTTTGCCTGTCCTCGATAGAAATCAACCTCATCAACCTTTACAACCGAACGTTGCTCAGCTCTATTGTAGTGGAGGAGATGTTCTATTGGGTCGACGGTGCCGTTTTTTCCTGCCTTGTAAAGGGTTTCGCAGATTTCCCGGCAATCTTCCGGATGCACCCCCTCATAAAAAAGCCCCTCCGGCTCAATCATAACAACGGGACCTCTTGCACATGGACCTAGGCAGCCGGTTTTTTTTACCGACGCATCAACGGCCAATTCTTTCAGGTTGGACTCCAGGGCCTCCATTACCTCGATGCTGCCCGATGCCAGACAACCGCCTCCCGCACAGACCCGAATCAGATGGCGTTTTTTCCTTTCTGATGCACAGAGTTGCTTTTGGACCTGAGTAAGTTCGTTGCTGTTTCCTATTCGTTTCATACCGCCTCCTTGGTCCGATACGGAAAAAGAATGTCCCGGACCGTTGCCGGTTTTACACGTTGATGAACATCCTCATCGATCATTACGACGGGAGAGAGTCCGCAGGCCCCGAAACAGCGTCCGATCTCCAGGCTGAAGACTCTGTCTTCGGTCGTTTCTCCCACATCGATGCCGAGGACATCTTGCAGGGCGGAAAGCACTTCCTTCCCTCCTCGGACATAGCATGCGGTACCGAGACATACTCGGACGATGTGTTCCCCTCTGGGTACGGTGGAAAAGTAGGAATAGAATCCAACCACTCCCGCAACTTCACTGTAAGGGATTTGCAAGCGCCGGCTTATCTGCTTCAGCACTTCCTGATCAAGGTAGCCAAAAAGGTTCTGAGCGTTTTGTAGGACCGGAATCAGTGCCCCTCGGGTGTCGAGAAACGAGTCGATAATCGCATTTGTCTGGTCGATCATCTCTTTTTGTGTTAATACTTCCATGCAGCCTCCTTCATATGCTTCGAATTATTGTGAATAGCAACGTAGGTGGTACAGGATTAAAGCAAAGTGCAAGTGTCAAATAGCAGGTATTTCACAATAAATCTCACTTAATAAAGATAAATGTGATTTTTATGTGAATAATGATATTTTATCACAGTTTGGCTTGTTGGGGTAAGAAAAATGGTTCTTCTCCGTGCAGGCGAAACATGGTATAAAAGATTGTGGATATTTCCCGGATTGAAAAATTTATTGAGTATGTACCCGATGCAGTGTTTATTATTGAACCTGATGGTATGATTGCCGCTCTCAATAAACGAGCGCTTCGCCTGACCGGTCTCGATTCGACTGCCCTTATCGGCATAAGTTTTTCCGATCTTTTGTTACCGGAACATGTTTCACTTCTTAAGCGACTCTATCTCTCGGGAGAATCTTCTTCCGATATCCAGGGACGCATGAATACGGTACTGTTGGGACGTGAAGGTCACCGGGTACACGTCAATCTACGGGCCCAGGGATTCCGCGATCAGATGTTTTCCGGCTACATGGTGGTTTGCCGGGAGGTGGGACATCATCTTGAGCTTGAACGGCAGCGTTCACTTCAGCATGATCTTGCAATGGCGCTTGTTGGTATACAAAACATTGAAGAAGCCGTAAACCTGGTACTCGATACAGGCTTGAAGATATCGGAGTGTGACGGAGGTGCTCTTTTCCTAAGAGGGGCAGAAAACGGCAGATGGAAACTATCCTCCTTCATAAATATTGAGGAAGAGGAGATTACTTCCTTGTCCTTTGTCGAAGAATTAAACCGGCTACCGGATGGGATTCGGCAATGGATTGTCTTTGGAGAACGAGGCAGCGATGCCGTTTTGTCGCCTCCGCCCGCCATGCGTAGACTCGGCATCCGTTTTGCGATGACGATTCCCGTTATTTCCGAAACCAAACCCGGGGCCGTCCTCTTTTTCTTTTCCCATCAGGCAAAGCAGATGGATGTCGAAGCGAGAAGAAGCCTGGAAATTATCGCCAGCCAGTTCGGCTCTCTTGTCGCCAGGCTCCATTCGGAGCGCAAATTTCGTTCGGTGGAAGGATTCGGCCGCTCTTTGATAAAATCAATGCCGAGTGGGCTCATCACCAGAAATCGAGACGGTATTATTACCCATTTCAACCTTGCTGCCGAGCAACTGCTTGGGATTAAGGGAGATACTGTTATCGGAAAAAGGGACTTGCCTGATGCTCTTTTCTTCTTTGACGAGAAGGGTAACATCATTGAACACTTTGATGCTCCTACCTTCTTGGTGCTGGAGAGCGGAAAACCACTGAGAAATGTTTTGGTTCGGGCTATTCGGCCGGACGGTAGTACCGTTTGGCTTTCTGTTAATGGAGAACCCCTCTTCGGCAAAGATGAGGAACCTGTGGCTGCAGTCATCACCATGAAAGATGTGAGTGATCACCTTCGACTGGTTGATGAGCTGGAGCAGGCTCGACAGATGGCGGTAACGGCCAGCGACAGTAAGAGCCGATTTCTTGCCAATATCAGCCATGAAATCAGAACGCCCTTGAGCGGTATTATGGGTATGACAGATCTTCTCCTTTCAGGTCCGCTGACCGAGGATCAGCGGGAGAATCTCTTTCTTATGAAGGAGGCGGAGGAGTTGCTGCTTGATATCATTAATAAGGTTCTCGAGATTAGTAAGATCGAATCGGGAAAGCTCTCTCTGGAGCTTGAACCATTTCGGCTTCGTGGCGCCATTAATAAGGCTGCGCTTCCTATTTTTATGGGGTGTAAAGAGAAGGGAATTGTCCTTGATATTGATGTATCTCCTTCGATACCCGATAGGCTTATTGGTGATGGCTCGCGCCTGACACAGGTTCTCACCAATTTTCTCAGTAACGCCTTGAAGTTTACCGAATCCGGTACCATTACTTTGACGGTTGTTGAGACCTCGCGGAACGAAAACGGTAAAATCGAACTCTTTTTTTCGGTTAAGGATACCGGCATCGGCATTCCTTCCGATGCGCAAACAACCATTTTCGATGATTTCAGACAGATCGATTCAGGACCGGCGAAGCGGCATCAGGGAACGGGACTTGGACTTGCCATAAGCAAAAAACTTGTGGAACTAATGGATGGTTCCATCGGCGTGGAAAGTGAGGGAGGACAGGGTAGCCGTTTCTTCTTTTCCGCAATGTTCACCCTTCTTGACGAGGGCGAGCCGGAAACGGGAAACGAGGCAGAACATGTTTCCCATGAGAGAAGACTGCGTGTTCTTCTTGCGGAGGATAACGAACTAAATCAACGATCCATCAGCTATTTCCTGGAGGAAGCGGGGCACCTCGTCACCATTGCGGCGAACGGAAGAGAAGCCATTGAGGTATTGAAGAGGGAGCCATTCGATCTTATTCTGATGGATGTACAGATGCCTGAGATGGATGGAATGGAAGCCACCGGTATCATTCGGTCTCATACCGACCGTCTTTTTAATCCCAATATTCCCATTATTGCGCTTACCGCTTATGCTCTAAAAGAAGACGAACTGCGTTTTATTGCCGCAGGGATGGATCGCTTCGTGACAAAGCCGATAAAAAAGGAACTCTTGTTTCTGGCCATCTACGAGATGACCGGTAATACATTGCTTCCGGTGGAAGATGAGGCAGGTTTACGCTCTTCCGATCCCTCAATCGTACCGGGGAGCATTTCGGATCGAGAGTCGGAAGAGCTGTATGAATTCCTTCGGGACTATCAAAATGACCTTGATATCGGGCGTCAAATCCTGGATGTCTTTATTGATGAGTATCCGGCGAAAAAGGAAACCTTGGGGCAGGCTCTTCGGAATAGAGATGTCGAGCTGCTTGCCGATCAGTTGCACAGTCTTACCAACAGCCTTTCGGCGTTAAGGATTTTTGGGCTGGGAAATGAGTGTCATCTGGCCGAGGCTTTAACGAAAGACGGTGAACTTGAGGAGGTCGAACGGAGGGTTGCAAGGCTGCTTCCCCGTTTTGATAGGGTTCACGAAAATGCGATTCACTGCCGTCAGATCATCGACGATATCGATATGTAGTTCATATTTCCTTGCCGATAAGCAGCTGTGCCTTTGCCGATGCAAGGGTTTGGTAGGCTTGGGCATATGATTGTGAGAATGAGGCTTCATATATTGTCTCTTCGTGGTATGGAGCCCTTTCCCCGTTAAAGACGAAGATTGGATATGCAAGAGTCTTGAGTATGTGTTCCCTATCTAATCCTTTTTTTTGCAGATAGTCATAGAAGCGAAGCTTTTCCAGGGGGAGATGGTTGCCGTTTTTATCGTAAAGGAAACCAAGACCATCTCGTATTTGCTCGAAGGGGCCGTTCGAATAGTGGAACACACGACTGAAGGGCCTTTTCACATCGACAAGCCCTTCTTTTCGCAGGTTTGTCACCAGGTCGGTTATCAGTGCATGAAATTCTGCTGCCGAAAGTTCCGTCCTGAAAATCATGACGGCGATATCGGTTCCCTCGATGTTCTTATGAAGGATCGCCGGTATATCATAGTTGATGATAAAAAAATCATGATAACGTTTTATGGTCTGCCCGTTTACATGCAAGAGATCCTTTTCCGGTACCCAAAGGCCGAAGAGTTCTTCTCTACTCATTTTCAACCGACGCATGGCATCAAAGGCGCCGAGGATATCGGCATCTTCAAAAGAAATTCCAAAGTGTTGCGAGAATTGGGTCTTCATGAAAGGGGTGAAAAGACTTTTCCCCTTTTTGGTGAAAAGCAGTTTTAATCGATAATGCTTTTCAATGACTCTCGTTTTCGATATAAATTCTCCGGGAAGATTGGCAAGATAGATAAGTTTAATCTTGTTGGCAACCTCGGCCTTCAGCCCTATCACCTTCATGATGGTGCTTTCAACCAGTATGCCGTTACTCTCAGGTCGAAGATAGACAAAGATATCCTGACATTCGTCTCTGTCACACTCTTCGGATAGCGGAAGTACTACCGTCGGAAGTCGTTGCGATCCGTGCTCCATTACCTATAGTGTAGGCTATGCCGCTTATTTTAGCAACGATTTGATGCGTTTCAACTCCTCGGACTCGAAGCCTTTCACAGCCTGATGGATGCTCCGAACCCTGGGAAATTGTGAACCCGTCCTTTTCCCGTCTATCTGGCGTATAGGCATTGCACCCATGCTGGTACTACTGATGAAGGGTTCCTCATATCGGCCCTCAAGGAGATCATCAAGGGTGATCATTTTAAATTTGACGGTGATGTCCTTTTTTTGTGCTGCCTTCAGGACCAGTTTTCGTGTCACGCCAAAAAGGATGTCATCCTCGGCGGTGATCAGGGTATCCCCTTCGAAGGCATAGAAATTGCTTCTCGTCCCTTCTGTTACTTCTCCTTTTCTGTTTACCAATAAAGCATCCAGAGCCCCGGCAGCCGCAGCCTCTCTTGACGCTATGTAATTGAGCAAAAGGCAGTTTGATTTTGCCCTGGGGAATATCCGCTCTCCCCGATAGCTGATGACCGATACACCTGCGTTGTACCATTCTGTCTGATATGTCGGCAGGGGTGAGAGGAACAGAAAGAGAAGAGGGGTTGTCCCTCCTATCATCTGAATCTTGAGGGTGGCCTCATCGCTCTTGTTTTTCTCGATCAGAAGATTGATGTAGCCAAGTAGTTCCTGCCGCCGGTAAGAATGCGTCATGCCAAGGATCTTTGCCGAATCCATGAACCGCTCGACATGATCGTCGGCAAAGAGCGCAGCACCTTCCAGAACCTTTAGAGATTCGTAGACACTGAAGTTGAAGAAAACCTCTCGTTGCGTTATCGGGACGACCGCTTCCTTCTCTTCGATAAGCTGTCCATTACGAATTGCGTACATACATTAGCTCCATTCCGGGAAGGAGACGTTTCCTCCCGAAAGTATGATACCTACCCGTTTTCCGGTAAGCTCAGGCACTTTATTTTCAAGAAAAGCGGCAAGAGGAACCGCAGCCGAGGGCTCTACCACCAGTTTCATGCGCTCCCATATGAGCCTCAAAGCATCAAGAATCGCTTGTTCCGATACGGTGACAATACCGGCCAGATGCTGTGAGAGGATGGAAAATGTGTTGGGACCGAGGGCTGTACGAAGCCCGTCGGCAATGGTATCAGGATGTTCCGGGCGAACCAGCTTTCCCGTGGTAAGGCTTCTCCACGCATCGTCGGCCTGTTCGGGCTCCACTCCGTACACCTTTAGGCCCGGATGAAAGAGGGCTGCAGCCCTGGCAGAGCCACTTGCAAGCCCGCCTCCTCCGACAGGTACAAGCACGGCCTCCAGCTCTGGTGCCTGCTCAAGTAATTCCAGCAAGGCGGTCCCCTGACCCGTGATAACCCTCAGGTTTTCAGAGGGATGGATGAAGGTGGCCCCAGTCTCTTCTATAACCTTCTTCTGCCCCGCTTCCCGTGCCTCAAGGGTTGGGGGACAAAAACGCACCTTTCCTCCATAACCCTTTACCGCGGCAACCTTTACCGGCGGGGCGTTCTCCGGCATAACAATGTGAGCTGGTATCCCGGCCATCTTTGCCGCCAGGGCCACCGCCTGGGCGTGGTTGCCGGAGCTGTGGGTGGCCACGCCCCTGGCCGCTTCTTCTTTCGGTAGCGAAAACACCGCATTGATCGCTCCCCGAAACTTGAATGCCCCCACCTTTTGGAACGATTCACATTTCCAGACGATCTCTGCTTTACATATTGCATCAAGACTGCTCGATGTACATATCGGTGTCAGGTTTGCATAACGACGAATCAACCTGCGTGCAGCAACAAAATCTTGGGTATCGATCATATAAACTATACTATCCTTAGCTTCCTTTTCAATCAATCGCTATTCATTTTCTGGTTCGTCAATCTTCAATAAATAATATAGGAGAGTTAAAATATACCTTGACAACTATAGTGAATGAACGTACAATTTCCTCGAAAAATGTCGGTTTAATTGTGATATTGGGTACAATATCCAACAAAACAACCGTAAAAACAGTTTGTATGTATCAAAAAATGCGTTGTAAGGGGGACAAACGGTGAGTGACGAAAAGAAGCCCGATCAGCAGAGTACCGGGCAGAGTTCGATCCGCCGGTCGACTTCTTCCCGAAGTAGCGGGAGAAGTAGAAAGAAAAAGAAAAACCAACTGCCGATCGGCATTGCCGTTCTTGCGGTTGTGGTTCTTATCGCAATCCTGCTCGGAATGAAAAATGAATTGCTTGCATTTTTCTGGATTACGGGAATTGCTTTCGGGTATATCCTGCAGCGTGCTCGTTTCTGCTTCACCGCGGCCATGCGGGATCCAATGCTGACAGGTGGAACGAGTCTTACACGGGCTGTACTGATAGCCTTTGCGTTTACCTCGATCGGCTTTATTGCGATTAAGTATGGGGCCTTTGCGCGGGGGTTGCCGATTCCCGGGCAGGGATATGTGGTGCCCGTTAGCTTTGCGACGGTCGTCGGCTCCTTCATGTTCGGTATCGGGATGGTCATTGCGGGCGGCTGTGCTTCCGGTACCTTGATGCGTGTCGGCGAAGGATTTCTTATGCAGGTCCTTTCACTCTTTTTCTTTGTCATTGGTTCGCTGTGGGGGGCCCATGATTTCGGTTGGTGGAAACTTCATGTGATCATGAAGGGGAAAGCGATATTTCTGCCTGATCTGTTTGGATGGATTGGTGCAGTTATCATTCAGTTGCTTGTCATTGTGCTATTGTGGATAGCCGCGGACAAGTGGGAAAAACATAAAAACGCTTAAATTGCGGGAGGAATAGAACATGAAGGAAGTAGAACTTGATTGTTATGGCGAAGCCTGTCCGGTACCCCTGGTAAAGGCCCAGAATAAATTGAAGGAACTTGAGGTTGGTGATGTGCTGATTGTCCAGCTTGACCATAGCTGTGCCATGAAGAATGTTCCCGAATGGGCACGCAAAGAGGGCCACAACGTCGAAGTCGAAGAGATTGACGACGGCGAGTGGGAAGTGGTCATTGAGAAGGTAAAATAAACACCCGGAGGGTAGTCCTTTGGCAATTAAGGATAATGAGTATTACAAGAAATTTTTGAAAGAGGCGTGGCCCTATGTTACCGGCGCCGTGCTCCTTTCTCTTTTCCAGATTGTCACCCTCGCGGTAACCGGAAACCCCTGGGGGGTTTCCGGCATCCTTGCAAACTGGGGCGCATGGCTCTATCAGGCCGTCGGTGGCAGTGTGGATAAATGGTACTATTTTGCAAGCGAAGGGGCCCAGCGGACCCTTGAGAACGGAATCTTGAACCACGGCGGAAGCATGCGTAATTTCGGCATCATTTTCGGAGCACTTCTTGCCACCTTGCTTGCATCCGGTTTCAAGATCAAGAAGATTAAGTCATGGAAGCAGGTTGTTGCCGCAATTCTTGGTGGCCTTTTGATGGGCTACGGTGCCCGAATCGGCTTTGGTTGTAATATTGGTGCACTTTTTAGTGGTATTGCATCTTTCAGCCTTTCCGGTTGGGTCTATGCCGTGTTCCTTTTTATTGGGGCGATGGTTGGCAGTAAGCTTCTTGTGAAATTTTTCATGTGATAGTAAAACGAAAGGACAACAGCATATGCGAGAAAAAAAGCGTGAACAATACGATGTTGTGATCATTGGTGGTGGAGCTGCAGGCCTTACCGCCGGAATCTACTGCGGGAGGGCACGCCTTAAAACCCTGATTATTGAGAAAGCTCTCGTCGGTGGTTTGGCTACCTATACCAACGAGATTGCGAACTTTCCCGGTTTTCCCGAACCTCTACCGGGCCTTGATCTGATGAATCTTTTTAAAAAGCAGGCCGAAGGTTTCGGGGTCAAATTCAAGGGAACAGATGTTAAGAGTGTGAATTTCGAGGGTGACGTGAAAATCGTCGAGACCTTCAGAAACATCTTTGAAGCAAAGGCTGTTATTGTAGCGGCCGGGGGACGTCCCCGGGTTACTACTGCCAAAAATGAGGAAAAGTATCTTTTCGATAAGGGCATTAGTTTTTGTGCAACCTGTGATGCCGCCGCCAATACCGATAAAACCGTTATGGTGATCGGAAGCGGTGATGCCGCTATCGAAGAGGGCATGTTTCTTACCAAATTTGCAAAGAAAGTTATTGTTTCCGTCATTCATGACGAAGGCAAGATGGACTGTAACGAGATTGCCAGGGAGCAGGCGCTTTCGAATCCGAAGATGGAGTTTAAATGGAACACCCTTGCCGATTCCTTCGAAGGGGAGGAGCAGCTTGAGCGTGTCGTTCTGAAAAACCTCAAAACCGGAGAGCTTGATCCGGTGGCCGTTGATACCTGCTTCGAATTTATCGGCTATCTACCCAATACCGAGATCTTTGAAAACATCCTGAAACTGAGCAAGCAGAAATATGTCATCACCAACGAAAGGATGGAGACGGGAATTCCCGGTGTCTTTGCGGCCGGTGATGTGCGGGAAAAAGAGCTCAAACAGGTTTCTACTGCCGTGGGCGATGGAGCCATCGCCGGTGTCGGATCGGAAAAATATATAGCCGAAACCGAAATGTTTGAAAAGCAGATCATGCAGAAGGAAAAGGTCGGCTTGATCTATGTTTACTCCGCCATCAATGCGCCAAGTCGGGAATTGCTTCCTGTTCTCCAGGAGACCGCCGAGAGCTATGACGGTAAGATCAAGATGAATGTGATCGATCTCTATAAGGGAAAGACCCTCTGCGATAGGCTTAGTTGCGATATTGAGCCCATGACCATTTTTTATACGAAAAACGGAGAGGTCTCGGCTGTTAGTACCGATTGCTCGACGCCGGCCGTAAAAAAACAGTTGGATGCACTCTTGGCATAGAAGCCGACTGCTTTAACTGTTTCCCGAACCCAAAAAAACAGCCCGTGCATGTTTGCCGGGCTGTTTTTTCGTTTCTTTTATGATTATGCCGCCTGTACCTTTATCTTCCGGGGTTTTACCTCCGGAAGTTTTTCAAGGATGATGGTAAGAATTCCGTTGTTGAAGGACCCGCTTATCTTTTCGCTATCTACATCCTTGGGAAGCACGAAACTTCGAGAAAAGGAGCGTTCCCTTCGCTCTCTGATAAGATAGTTTGGGGCCTTGTTCTCCTCTTTCTCCCGATTCGTTTCATCCTCTTCTGATCTCTGTGAACCGATGGTCAGAACCCTGTCGTCGATTTTTACCTCAACCTCGTTTTCACTCAGCCCGGGAAGTTCCGCTTCGAGCCGGTACTGATCGGGCTCCTCAATGATATTAACAGCAGGACCATTCTGCAGCCACCGATCGTTCGGGGTGAAAATGGAATTAAGCATCGTGTCGAAATCAAAGGCCGGTTTGTAATTGATCATGTATCTCATTGTAACTCCTCCGTTTACAAGAATGTTCTTTACACAGTATATTAAGCATGAACCGTGCCAAAAATAATATGAAAATAGAAATTATTTATTTACTTGTAATATAAATAATTACGTAGTATTTCTTGTTCTTTGACATGTTTGCGTATGATGAATTGTATCATAATTACACAATGTGTCGTTATTTCCTATTTGTTGGGTCAAAATGGCTTTACTGCTATTTCAAGGGTCGGGGTGATGGGCCTATTTGCCTGCCACCCCTTCGATAGATAGAATGGTTTTGAGGATAAAGCTATTGATCGGAAGATCAAGTCCAACTTCTTTGCCGAGTTTCAGGAGAATTCCGGCAAACATCTCAACTTCCGTTTTTCGCCCCGCTTCAACATCCTGGAGCATCGATGTCTTATTATCGGGCCCCAGGCTATCCAGAACCGTATACCAAGCAGCGATATCCGTCTCATCGAGTCCTATTCCCTTCTTTTGCGCAACAAGAACGACCTCTTTCATGGTATCATTCATTAAGGCGTGTGCCGGACTTTTGCGGTCCTGGAAAAAACGGTACGATGCTCCGGTGATCGCCGATATCTGGTTCACTCCGATATTGATCATGAACTTCCACCAAAGCGATTTTAGGATATCATCCGAGACCTCAAGACCGATGCCCGATCCACGACAAACGGTTTCGATCTTTCCGATATCCCGATCTTCTTGAACATCCGTTCGCCCTTTTTCTGGCCTTCCAATGACAAGCCTTCCACATGTTGTATAATGCACCTTCCCATTTTCTCGCAGGGCATCCATACCGAGCGCGACACAGTGAACAACATGGTCCTGGCCAAAACGGGCGGCAATAATTTCTTCACTATCGACTCCGTTCATAACCGATATAATGGTGGTTTGTTCCCCCACAAAGGGAAGGGCCGAAGCAAGAGCCTCTTGCAGATGATGATATTTAAGAGACACAATGAGGAGGTCGGCAGGAGACCCCTCATTCGGTTCCCTGACTTCGGCTCGGAGCCTTGCCCCATTTACTGTAGGTAAGGCCTTTTTGAGTCGTTTCGCTCGATCCCCATCGGCAATAAAGAAACAACTGTTCGACGGCACCTTCGACAGCTCGTAAGCATAAAGCGATCCGAGCGCACCTGCTCCCAAAATGGCTATCCGTGTCACATGAATCCTCCGTATCAATAAACTCCCCTGCAGTATACACAATGACGTGTGGTCGGAAAACCTTAGTGTGCGGTAGTGTTTCGAATCCTGGTGATAACTCATTGGTAGATTCTTACCAATTATTAACATCCTCTTCATGGAATTATGATTCTAACCCCTTATCAAAGATCACAATGAGTATTGCCAAGAAGATTGTCCTCGGTTCTTTGCTCATCGTTATGATTATGGGGACGGCGTTGATCGCTACCACCATCAGGTTGCAAAAGGCTGCAATTTCAATTCGCGAGGTTGCAGAGCTTGGTGACTGGCGATTACTCGGAGAACAGTACCGGGCTCAGGTCTATCGCCTTCTAAGTTCCGCCCAGTCACTGCTTCTTCGCGAGGACGAAAGGATTCCTGCGGATGATGTGATGGCGTTACGTCTTTCCGTAAGCGAAATACGAAAACTCCATACCACCCTTGCAGAGGTTTCTTCTGAAATACCGCAGCTGCGGCCTGAAGTATCGGCCCTTTCAGATGAAGCAATCTCCTATATCGATCGCATCGATAAAGAGGTCATTCTCAGGCTTTTCGCCCGGGAACGTGTCGACCCCAAGATCGTAGAGTCGATTGCTCATGATAATATTGATACCCTTGAAGTCAAATTGAGGGATCTTGAAGGTGCAATTAGGACGATCATTGTTGACCGAACCACGGACGAGGAGCGTCAGGCTGCAGCCGGTATACATTGGACAGTGGGGGGGCTTCTGCTCACGCTTTTATGTGTGATGCTTATTACGTTTGTCTTGACGAAATCGATAGCAGGTCCGGTTAAGAAGATGGGAATGCTACTCTCATCGCTTGCCGATGGTGGTGCCGATCTTGCTTTACGTCTTCCCGATCGTGGAAACGATGAGATAGCCCGTATGGGAGGAAGCTTTAATCAATTTATGGAATCCCTGACGGAGATGGTGTCTCAGCTTTCCGGTACCGTTTCCGAGGGTGTTTTTATTGGTGAAACCCTTCAAAAGATTACCCAACAGGAACAAGAAGCGGCTTTTGTGCTACGCAACGGACTCAATCGGGTAGAACGCAATCACGAAACACTTGGTGAGAGTATACAAAACACACTTGGCGGCGCACGATCTATTCGTGATCTTTCCGGCGATATAGCCGGTCAGCTCGGCTTGCAACATGAGCATATCAACACAACAACGGAACAAACAGCCATCCTTGTTTCCGATATTACCATGCTGTCGGAAAAGAGTCTTGCCGGTATCGAACTGCTTAGTCTTTTTTCCCAAAACCTCGAACAAGGTATGAATTCTCTTTCTCTATTTGAAGAGGTGGCGGGAAAGACAATGGATGCTCTGGACAGGATGGGATCGTCTCTTTCCGCCATCGAAGATATAGCGGGCCAAACAGATGTTCTTGCTATTAATGCCGCCATTGAGGCCGCTAATGCAGGAGAGGCCGGTAAGGGATTCGGTGTTGTTTCGACCCATATCCGTTCTCTCTCCGAAGAGGTTGGAAAGGGGGTCGGCAGGATATTGGAGAGGCTTTCGGAGGCGAAAGAGAGCCTTACGACGATGAGGGCATTAATTGTCACCAACAGCGGTATCTTTTCCCAACTCGAGGCATCGGCGGGTAAGGTGGTTGCCACATTCCAAGAGATGCATCAGAGACTTGGCGTTGTGGCGGAATCCGGGGAAAGTGTCGGTGTCCAAACCCATCAACTGACGGAACGAGCGCGATCAATTGAAAAGATGGCCATGTCTGCCGATGCAAATGCAGCAAAAATTGTTCAAGAATTTGAATTGATGAAAGAGAGGGATTCGGGGATTGAAAATGATCTTGCCGAAATGGTCGCTCAAGCTGCCGGCCTTGAGCATCACACAGCAATGTTGTTGGAAAGTTCCAGTCGAAACGCTTCCGTTGCCGACACCCTTTCGGGGCTCATCGACAAATTCATCTTTCCTGAACTCGATGGCCAGGGAGCGAAAGATCAGGCGGGATAGGCTCCGGTAGTGTTCGGAATATTGGTGATGGTGCAAAGCAATCTGTTATCACCAGGATTCGGAACACTATCTATCCAGTAATAAGCCGCTTACGCCGTTCCCCTGTTTTCGGGTCATACGCAACAGAACGAACCTGTACCCTTTTCCATCCTGCTTTTGTGAGCTCGCCGCAATAGGCAATACATTGGTCGAGCTCCTGCAGAATTTCCTTGTAAGCATCGTCGCCCAGACGATAGGGAATGTAATGATCGAAGGCGCCGGTGAGGTTTTCCCTCATTGCCTCGGCGGATTTTTGGGTTCGCTTGATCGGGTAGCTTTTTCTTTTCCGAAAGGGATCCATATCCTTTCGTGCATGTTTCCACATGGGACGAAAAAGATTTGGTTTGTGGACAAATTGGGCGAGGGTCGGCATTGCAGGTGGGGAGGGTACTGATTTTTCCGGTTCGTTGGCTTGCTCCGGCATGATGAATTCAAAGGAGTATAGTTCCCGCGCCCATCGGCGGTATCGTTCCTGCTCTTCCGGTTCGAGGAGGGCAAAGATCTTATCGGCAAGTTCCCTGGACACCTTTTCCAGGCGTTCTGCCCGCTCTCGCTTATTTCCTTCATGGCTGATCGGCGGTATCACTTCACCGAATCTAAGGACCAATTTGGGCTTACCGAAAAAGAATGCCGCGCGCCCCTTTAAATAGGCGCCGCTTATTCCGACAGGCAGCATCGGCGCACCGGTGAGTTGGGAAAAGTAGAGGGCCCCTACCTTGTTTTCAAGATTTCTTTTTTCCCACATTCCACCCGATGGAAACATGAGTACGGCGCGTTTTGCCTTGAGATGATGCATGATGGTATTCATCCCCGTTCTGTCGGTATACCCACGTTTGATGAGTGTCATTCCATAAAGCTTCATCATTGCCAGCTTCATGAATTCGACACGAAAATCACCTGGGCCGACCATCTCAATATTACGCGGAAACAATCCGAGGATCATCGGACCGTCGAGATTTGAAAGATGATTCGGCAATACCAGGAGGGGGCCGGTATCCGGTATATGCTCTATGCCTTCAATGGTCAGCTCTACATGATGGTGAAAGAACCAATGTAGTATTCGCTTTGCGAAGCGGCGTCTGAGGCGTAAAAGCTTTCCCTGGAAGGTTTGGCGGTGCGCAACATCGATGTTGTCTGGAATCATAGAGTTCCTCAATGGAAGTAATATACAAGGTATTGTGACTATCGGCGGATGGGTTGTCAACTCAAAGGTCCTGTTAGAATTTCGTTAAGACATAGTACTGACTGATAATCGCTTCCTTGAGAAAAGCAAGAAAGAGCCGTACAATCGTGGACATGAAAAAGCGCAATTACATCGCTTACGGTTTAGGCGATCTATACGGCGGTGGTTCCTTTTTTATCATCAGTACCTTTTCCATGTACTTTTTGATCAATGTGGCGGGACTTAATCCATTGCTTGCCGGCCTGGTCCCTGGTTTTGGAAAGATTTGGGACTCTGTTTCAGACCCTCTTATGGGGTATATAAGTGATCACACAAAGAGTCGTTTGGGGCGTAGGCGAGTTTTCTTCCTCATTGCCATACTTCCCATTGCCGTTACATTTACCCTTCTGTGGCTGCCGGTCTCATGTCCCGGTCAGCTGAGCACGTTCCTCTATTATGTCGTTGCGTATCTCTTTTTCTACAGCTGTTCGACCATGGTTTTGGTCCCCTATTCGGCCTTGAGTGCGGAAATGACCTTGGATTTTACCGAACGTAATCGTCTGACCGGCACCAGAATGATTTTCTCCATGATTGCAACGCTGATCGGCGGGCTTGTGGTTCAACCTCTGATTAATGCCTTTCCTAGTCAGGAACAGGGACATCTTGTGATGGGGCTTGTTTTCGGTACCCTTTTTGCGGTTCCCTATCTTTTTGTATTTCTTGGAACCTGGGAGCTTCCCGTTGTCCAAAAGCCTCTTGGCAAAGAAAAATCTGTCTTTCGAAATTTTGGATCGATCTATCAAAATCGCTCCTTTCGCATTCATATCATCATGTATATTTGTTCGTATGCCGCCATGGATATTCTCATGGCTTGGCTGAAATTCTATCTGATAGACTATCTGCGTAGACCCGGCTTTATAACCGTTGGGCTTGGGACGATTCTTGTGAGTCAGATGGCAGCGCTCCCTCTATACGTTGCATTGGCCGATAAACGGGGTCACGCAGTTTCTTATCGGATGGGATTAATGCTTTGGGGCCTCGCTATTGCTATGATGGCGTTTCAAACGCCTGATAGCTCCGTTGTCGCCTTGTTTATAAATTGTCTGCTGATCGGTGGCGGGATGTCCGCCGGGGTTGTCATTCCCTTCCAACTGCTTCCCTTTGTTACCGATGTGGACACCCTGATGACCGGTGAACATCGTGCCGGTACCTATGCAGGTGCCATGACCCTTATTAGAAAGCTCATACAGGGAGCCTTTGTCCTGCCTATGCTTGGTCTCCTGCTCAATATGATTGGTTACACCCCTCATCCCGCCGATGTTGATCTCGTGCAGTCTGCCTCGACGATTTTCTGGCTCAGAGGCCTTTTTATTGTACTCCCTCTGTTGCTCATTCTTGTGGGTATCAAAGCGAGTACCCGTTTTCCAATTACACCCGAGAGTCATGCAATCCTTCGTTCGGAATTGGAGAGAGTAGAGGCAGGCGGCAGACGGGAGGATGCCCCAGAACGGACAAAGACCGTATGTCAGCGGCTTACCGGAAAACCCTATTAGGCGGGAATTACAGTTTTTTTAGTTGCTTAAGCATAAAGAGCTTATTTGTCTCTACATATTGCTTCAGTTCCTCAAAATCATCTTTCATTTCCGTATCAGAGCCCGAAAGGACCAATACATTTGCCCGCCACCGGTACCAGAGATAGTGGCGTTGACGAATATTGATCACCCGCATGCGCCGAAGCTGGTTATCGAGGTAATCCATTAATTGAACATGATTTTCCTGCCCGGCAATATAATAGAGAGCAGTATCCGTTATGACCATTACCATCCGGGTAAAGCCTTCTCGTACGGCGGCATCATTTCGATATCCTTCTATCTTTATATCTTTGCTTCCGAGGGTAAGATCATATCCTGCTCTCCTGAGTTCTTTCCGTAGGGTGATGACGCCGTCTCGTACTTCCTGAAGAACCTCCGGATTACTTTTGCTGGATTCGAGTCTATGTCGCCACTGCCTGAGCATGTTTTCATAGCGGGGAAACAGCTTGGTTCTGCTGAGAAATACGGTTGTTTCCGATAGGAGTCTCCATGTTGATGAGAATTTTTCCGCAAGTTCATTTGTAAGGCGCCGAAGCACTCCTTTATCTTTCATAACTCCAATATCCGCATCCTTATCCCTTTTTGCAAGAGGAATTAGCGTATAGAATGATGATGAGGAGAAAAAATGAAGATACTTGTTCTTTCAGACATTCATGGAAATCGGGAGGCTCTTGAAACCGTTCTTTCCGAATGCGAGGGGGAGTATCAGCAAATCTGGTGTCTCGGTGATATTGTCGGCTATGGCCCTGATCCCAATGATTGTATTGAGATACTTGCCGGAAAGGAAGTTGTAGCGGTAATGGGAAACCATGATCTCGGTGCCGGAAGGGGAGAGAAATGGGATCTTTTTTCTCCGGTGGCGCGAACCATGATTGAATGGACGGCCGAGCGGTTGAGCGGACAAAGCAGGCACTATCTCTCTAAACTACCGGAGATCGCTTATCGGGATGGATATACTCTTGTCCATGGCAGTCCTGCAGGGCCTGTGTGGCGCTATATTCTGGATGGTCACTCGGCAGCCGAGGCTTTTTCTCTCATGGATACGCCTGCTTGTCTGTACGGGCATACCCATGTTCCGGCACTTTTTAGTCTGAGCAAACGAGCCCTCCGTTATCATCAGCCCCGTTACGGAAAAAGGATGAGGCCGCCGGGACAAATGTGGCTTGCCAATCCAGGAAGTTGCGGAATCCCTCGGGACGGCGACGGTCGTGCTGCATTTATCTTGCTCGACACAGAATCGGGTTTTTTTACTTTTCGGCGCATCGTCTATCCCAAGAATCGAACCGTGGAAAAGCTGAAGCGGCTGGGAGCGCCGTACCAATTGATTCAGCTTTTACAGTCCGATATTTGATGCACTGTTTTATGTTGTTGTATTTTAGATACCAACAAAAACGCCTTGAGAATTTTCTCAAGAAACGGTATAATCATTAAAAATTGTCCATTTTCTTATATCATTAAAAGGGGAAAGCTGTGTCGATACGGGGAAAGCTTATATTATTAGTTAGTGGCATCATCGTTGTCTTCCTGTTGGCAATCGGAGCCTATACCATTTCAAGGATGCCTTTGAAACAGATCCAGCAGGAACGTTATGTTTTTGATGACCTGAGGACTCGATTGATGACGTTACGTGCTGAGATGAACCGTCTCGACGCAACCAGCATAGAGCAGCAATGGAAGCAGGTTCAGGAAGCAAAAGCGGCAGTTGATGAGACCTTCATAATAGTGAAAAATCTCAAGACGCTGCCTTCCTTAAACGCCAAAATCGAAAAGTCGGTTTCCATTATCCTTAGGCTCGACGAGCTGTTCCGGGAAAAATATAGTGAAACAGAAAAGCTTGTGGGGCAGATGATGGATGCTGCGAAAGATGTCTTTGTCTTCTCCGGTTCCATCGAGATGCTAGATTTTTATACCAATGCCAGGGCAAAGTCCCATCCGAAGATCCAACAATACCAACTTCTGATCTCCAATTTTATTTCTGCGATCTATGTTGCCGATATGAACCTCAATTCTGCAGTTGAGGTTATCGGTGAACAGTACAGTATGATTGAAGATGAAGTGGCGAAGATTGAAAAGAAGAGTACCTATACGGTTCTCGGTATCATGGCGCTTCTCTTTTTGGTTATGGTTTTTGTTGCCGTGCGGATTGCAAATACCATTGGAAAGGGCGTTATAAAAATTGAGCGTGCCATTTCCGATTTGACCGATGGTGATTTGACCGTTCGTGCCGAGGTTATTTCAAAGGACGATCTCGGTCGCCTTAGTGCCGACCTGAATCGTTTTATCGAGGCTCTTTCAACCACCGTAGAGAATATCAAGATAACCAGCGGAGAGAATATCACCGTTAAAGAGGATCTTGTGGTCACTATCAACGAGACATCGGCATCGGTTCAGCAGATGAGTGCCGGAGCCTCTTCTATCAAAGATCAGATGTCCAAACTGGATGTTCAGATTCGGGAGTCCACGAAAGAGGTCGATGTCGTTACCGAGGGAATTGGTGGTCTGAGCGATGCTCTGAACGATCAGGTAGCCATGGTGGAAGAGTCCACCAGTTCGGTAACGGAAATGATCGCTTCAATCGGTAATGTTGCGGATATTACCCAGAAGAAACGGGCGGCCACCGAAAAATTGGTGCAGACCGCTCAGACCGGCGGAAATCAGCTTGATGCGACCACTGCTATTATCGAAGAGATAAACGGCCGGATAGGGGAGATTCGGGGAACCACCGATATCATTCAGAATGTGGCTGCCCAGACCAACCTCTTGGCCATGAATGCCGCCATTGAGGCTGCTCATGCCGGTGAATACGGTAGAGGCTTTGCCGTTGTAGCTGAAGAAATCCGAAAGCTTGCAGAGGCCTCTTCCCTTAATTCCAAGCAGATTGCCAAGGTCATCAAAGAGATGATTGCCCGTATTCAGGAGGCAAGCGATGCCGGTTCCGCTACAAAGCGCGCCTTTGCCGATATCGATACCGAGGTCAGGGGCGTGGCGAGCAGCCTTGATGAGATCAACTCCAGTATGATGGAGTTGCAGGCTGGAGGGCAGCAGATTCTTGAAGCAATGACAAGTCTTCAGGATGTTTCTTCGAAGGTCCGTGAAGGCGGTGATCAGATGGGTGATGCCGCCGGTACCGTCAAGGACGCCATGGCGCAGGTCGATCGTATCTCCGCCGAGGTCTTGGGCAGTATCAGCGAAATTACTGCCGGTCTTTCCGAGGTCGGTAATGCAATGATGACTGTCAGTGACCTCACTGAAAAGGTGAGCGGTATCTCAGAGGCTATGGATGAAGCGGTTCGCTTTTTCCGGACCGAAGAAAATGAGAGAGTGGAAGATGCGGAAGAGCTTGAGAGTTTCGACGAAGAGCATGATACTCAATCTGCACTTGAAACACTTGAAGTGCCGGACTTAGCCTCTGAAGAGGTCGAAGAGGATGAAAAAAGTAATGGAACCGAAGAGAGGGATACGGAGTAAGGATTCCGATATTCAATAAAGGAACAAAGTGGATAATACTATACCCACCCTTAAGCTCCGGCTTTCGGCTATGATGTTTTTACATTATTTTGCCACCGGGGCTTCGCTTCCTCTTATGAGTCTTTATCTCAACCAGGAGCTTGGTTTTGGGGGATCCGGAGCGGGGCTGATTCTTTCTTTTGCCTCCCTGGCTGCTTTTATTTCGCCTCTTCTGGGTGCCTTTGTAACCGATCGAATCATGTCGGCCGAACGCCTTTTTGCCTTGGTTGAATTCTTAGCCGCCGTTGCAATCTTTCTTTTGTATCTTCAGCGCTCCTTTCTGCCCGTCTTGTTGTGTTATCTCTTCTATATGAGTCTGATGGTCCCCGCAACTGCGATTTCGAATACCATTGTATTCCACCATTCACCGGATAGGGGAAATTCTTTCGGAGGAATCAGGCTATGGGGAACGATCGGGTGGGTCTGCTCCGGATGGCTCTTTAGCTTTTTCTGGCTTCGCCTCGGCAAGGGATCCGTTTCCGATGCGTTGGTAGCTACCGCCGTGGTCGATGTACTGCTGGGGATGTATGCGTTGACCCTGCCTTCTTCCCGTTCCTCTGCACCGAGGAGAAAAGAGTTGTTCCCTCGTGCGGCCTTCAAGGTCTTCACGAATCCCGGGGTCATTCTTGTCGGGATAACTGCTTTTTTGATGCAAATAACCCAGCGTTATTACTATTTTGGTATACCTCCCTATCTCCGTTCCCTTGGCTTCAGTGATGCCGTTATGCTACCCGCCATGAGCCTTGGACAGGTTATGGAGGCGGTTAGCATGCTCTTTCTGGTGATCCTCTTTCGCTTTTTTTCCTATCGAACGGTTATGATGCTTGGGGTGACGATGGAGATTTGCCGTTTCCTCGCATTTTATCTTGGAACAAGTCCCGCAAGTGCACTCCTTGGCATCGCATTCCACGGCCCTTCGTTTGCCTTTTTTTTCACCGTCTCCTTTATATATATAAATACCTTTGCAGATAAAGAGTCGAGAGCGGGGGTTCAGCAGCTTTTTTTCTTGATTATAGAGGGCTTTGGCACTTTGGCAGGTAGCCTGCTTTCCGGCTTTGTCTATGATCGAGCTACCGGAGTGGATGGCATCGTCGATTACCACCACTTTTGGGGAGTGCCGCTTGTGTTGGCTTTTTCCGTTTTTAGCCTGACTGTACTTTTGAGGCTCATTCCGGGATTGAAATCCCGTACTCGTTGATTTTGTTCAGAAGCGTTCTGCGGGTGATGCCCAGTTCTGCGGCACTTTTTTCCCTGTGTCCGTTATTTCTCAGAAGGGCTTCCAGAATCGCTTCTCGCTCCAGTTCTCGAAGACTGCCTTTGGGAGTTTGGGGCCCTTCTTCCTGATGAAGGGGGAAATCCTTACGTTCCAGCAGCGGTGGCTCTGCAAGGATCATCGCTCGTTCGACCATATTTTCCAACTCTCGAATATTCCCGGGAAAAGAATAGTGTTGCAGCGCTTTCATTGCATCGTCGGAGAAACCCGTGATTGTTTTTCCCATGGATGAGGCAAATTTGCTGCGAAAGGTCTCGGCCAGAAATGGAATATCTTCACGTCGTTCCCTCAGGGCAGGAAGCTGGAGATGGATGACGTTCAGCCGATAGTAGAGGTCATCTCTGAAGTCGCGCGCCTTTACCATTGCATCAAGATCCTTGTTTGTGGCGGCGATGATTCTGATATCAAGAGGGATTGTACCGGTACCGCCCACCCGCGTGACGGCTTTTTCCTGAAGTACCCTCAATAGCTTTACTTGAAGGGCGAGAGGCGCTTCACCTACCTCGTCGAGAAAGATGGTCCCCCCATTTGAAGCTTCAAAATAACCAATTTTTCTGTGATCCGCTCCGGTAAAGGACCCTTTTTCATAGCCGAACAACTCACTTTCCATGAGGCTCTCGGGTATTCCTCCAAGATTGACCGCCTGAAAATTGTTCTTGCTGCGATCGGAATGATTATGGAGGAAACGGGCCATTACCTCTTTTCCTGTGCCGCTTTCACCGGTAATGAGAACATTTGAGGCCGTCGGTGCCACCTTTCTCGCCAGAGAAAAAAGCTGTCGCATGGCAGGACTCTCCCCGGTGTAATCATCGTCGGTGGGTATCGTGTTGGTAAGCTTCTGAAGCTTTCGCCGCTCCAGCTCTCTTCTCAACCGAAGGATAAGTTCTTCGGGATCGAAGGGCTTTACTACATAGTCGACGGCCCCCTTCTTCATTGCCTGGACGGCATCTTCCACCTCTCCAAAGGCGGAGATCATAAAAACCGGGATATCGGGGCCGCTTTCACCGATCCACTCCAAGAGTTCGAGTCCGTTCATCCCTGGCATCTTCAGATCGGTGATGACCGCGTCAAAGTGGTGTTTCATGAGAAGCTGCTGAGCGGCAAGACCGTTGCTTGCCTCTTCGGTTTCTATGCCTTCAAGGGAAAAAAAGTGCGCTATTGATGTCCGCAGGTTTTTTTCATCATCAACAAGAAGTATGGTATACATAGCTCGTTATCCTTTCTGGTACAGGGGAAATGTGAGACGAAAGATGGTCCCGCCCGCCTCTTTATTCCGGCATTCTATCGATCCCCCTGCGTTTTCCGCGAAGCTCTTTACCAACGATAATCCCACTCCGAAGCCGTTTTGCTTGGTGGTGAAAAAGGGATGGAAAATTTTCTCTTTATCGTCGTAGGGAATCCCTTTCCCAGCGTCTGCAAAGGAGATCACGACACTGTTGCGAAGAAGCGATATGTCGACGCTAAGAGGGGGCGTGTCACTGCCTTGAGCCTCCCTGCCGTTTCTGAGGATATTCTCTACGGCAGAAACAAAAAGGGTTTTGTCGCAAAATATCCTGGGTGACCTGGCTTGTGTATTGTCATGGATTGTAACGGGAAAGGGCAGCCTTTGTGAACGTTCCTCAAGTAGGGGAACGAGCTCTATCGGTTCCGGCCTGCCTTTCGGCTGCTTGAGAAGCAGACGCACTCGATCGATCATATCGGAAATTCGTTCGGTCTCCTCTCCGATGATATCGAGGGAGGCGGTGAGGTCCTTATCCTTGCCGAACTGACGGCGAAGGATCTTTTCCTGCATGCTGATGACCGCAAGGGGGTTTTTCAGTTCGTGAGTCAAGGTCCTTGCCGCAGACCCTAGTTCGGTGAGGATCTTTTTCTCTTCGAGTTCCCGTTCATAGGAACGTACTCTTCGATAGAAAATCCAGCTGCTTGCAGATGCGCCGATAAAAAGCAGGGCCCCGAAGAGAAGCAAAAACACACGCGCCCTGGATTGGAAGAGAAAGGCTCCGGTGTCGTAATCCAAATAAAGGAACAGACGCCCCTGCGATTGCATGCCGACTCTTGCCCCCCGCCCCTGGAGATTGCCTGCCCCGTTCATACCTGCTCCCCCCAGGGCCCGGAGGAGCAGAAGGGATCCCTGTTTTTCTCGTATCCACCTCTCCTGCGGTATTCCGCTCGTCCTTCCGTGGGGGGAAGAGATGAAGCGTGTTGTATCCAATTTGGATGGATATGTCCCCCTGCCGATCACTGCATGGCCGTTGCTCCCGTATAGGGCGAACCCCCTCACATGATCAGGAAGGGGCGGTGGGTCGGATACCGATGAGGTGAGCATCTGTTCCGTCAGAAAAGAAGCGATTTTTCCGACCTCTGATTCTACCAAAAGCCTGTCGTGGCGTATGCTTTGTCTAATGAGAGAGCCAAAGCTTCCAAGTGCCAAGATCAGGGCGACAGCGGTGGTTAGTATCGGTATGATAAATCGTTGCTGTTTCATCGTGGGAACATAAAGTTGGGTTCGCTCACTACTCCTCGTTCGTTTTCGCTTTCTATAATAGCACGGAAAAGCTGCTGGTCGATGTGTTTAGGAATATACCGTTTGCCTATTTGATGAAGTTGGGCGTTGAAGCTTCTTAGGTGGTTACGGCTTCCCTTGTTGAGATTCTGATAGACTATCTTGATGTCTTTGTTATCACTCTCCTGAAGCAGTCGTTCAAGATCAAAGATATCAAGATCCTCGACGGTGGCACCGACCTCAAATGCAGAGGCGAGAGAGAGCGTTCCTTCATCGAGCAATTCCTCATAAAGCTGTTTGAGATGCTTGTTGTCGAATTCTCCCGGTGCCTCAGAGCCGGGCTCCTCAAGAGCGTAGCGTGTGATAAGCAGTTTCACCCATTCCATATGGCTTGCCTCGCTTTTGGCGATATTTGCAAAGATGGGGATATTCCATGCTTCATACAGGGCCTCGTAAAGATCATGTGCCAGCTTCTCCTCCTCGTGCATCAGCAGAATCCCCTCTCTCTCCGACTGACTCAAAGATGCAGGTTCAATCGTTTCGAGAATTTGCGAAAGCGGGAGCGCCTCTTGGGGGGGGCCTCCTCGTTGTGCGTGGAGAATCGGTGGGAATAGCATGATGGTGATGCACAGTAGAATTCCTGCAAAGTTTGATGATAGCTGTTTCATTGGTTGCCTCATTTCTGAACGTTGTCTACTTTTTTCTGGAGTAGGGCCTTGTACTGAGAGAATTCAAGGCCTGCAGCCCCAAGATGGTCTCTGATCACCTGGTCACGGTTGCCGGCCTTAATGCCAATAACTTCCTCAATAGTTAGGGTCGTCAGTCCGGCATCGAACAGCTGACCATACGTGGTGTTCCCTTTTATTTCCAGTGTACTCCCGGTCTCACTGGTGGGGGCTTTGGGCACCTCATTCGGGCTCTCCATTTCGACCCCGTAACGATCTTTCAGTTCGGCCCACCGTGCCTCATCAAGCTTACCTTCACGCCTAAGAAGAGCAAGGGCGGTATAGGGAAGTCTGGTATCCTCTTCAGCCTCATAGGGGATGGATGTGTAGAGACTTACAAAGAGTCGCATGCTGTCTGTCCCCACTTCTCCTTCAGCCGGTTGCGGGTAGGCTTCGAAGCTTTTCGGCTGGGTCGTTTCGGGTTCTCCACTCACTGCAAAGACGAAGGCCTCCGCCAATTGTGCCACGGGTATTTTGAAGGCCGATTCAATATTCTCGAAGGTATATGATCCTTTTATTGCCGCCGGATCATAGGCTCCCGCAAAGGGACCGCTTTCTATTCTTGTTGGGATTTTGCTGCTTTCGGTTCGCCAGTAACCGATGATCATGGAACCGCCGATACTGAGACCGAATAAGAGGACAATCGATAGGGCAAGGATTTTCCCCGATATGTTGAACTGCCTCATGCCTCTTTCCCTCCTCCTGCAAATTCTACCGTCCGGGGAACCGGGCAGGCTGCCTCGCTTGTGCATTTCAGACAGCTGATGCACTGATGGTTGCGTACCTTTTCTGCCGTTGAGACGGTGATGTTCATGGGGCAGGCCTTATCGCAGGCCTTACAGTTGATGCAGCTTGAATCGCGCCGCCGTATCCCGAAGATCCTTACAAGGTTGAAGAGGCCCAGGAGTGCTCCATAGGGGCAGGCGTACTTGCAGAAGGGGCGTTCTACCAAAAGCGAAAGCAGCAAAATAATGAATAGAATGACTATTCCGCTTATGGCGACTTCTCCGCTCCAGAAATTAAAAAGTGCATAGTAGGGATCATAATCGGCAAATATCAGTTTACCTGTCACTGTTGTACTATAGAGAACCCAGAGAAGAACAACATAGCGAAGGAAACGAAGGGGCCGATCGATTTTTGGAGAAAGGATCCTGTTGTACCTATTCCCAAAGATCTTCTTTCCTATCTTTCCCACGAACTCTTGAACGGTTCCGAAGGGACAGACCCATCCGCAAAAAGCGGGTCCGAAAAGAATGGCGATGAGAAAGGCTGCGATCATCAGTACGATCGACGACTCATGGATCTTTGAGATAAAGGTTCCGCTTGTGAAAAGCTGGCCCAGGGTAACTACCCCGCCAAACGGACAAACCGCATGGGTGGATGCCGAGGCAAACAGCGGGATGGTGGCCATCCCTTTCTCTTCAAGAGCATGATTAACAGTAATAAGTGCAATCACAATAAAGAAAAAGATTTGGACGAATGTCCGAAGAGTCTTTTTTCTCCTTTTTACCTGCTTCATTCCTGTTTCTCCTTTTAAAGATGGTTATGACCTGGACAAGGAAAGGCGGCCCCCTCGTAGCCGGGCCGCCCCTTGAGCTTCTGTTCCTTCGCTCTAGTTTGCCCGGTACATTCCGTAACCCCTACCGCTTCGTCCATAGCCTCCGGATCGGCCTCTTCCCGATGGACCAAACCCGCGAGAGGCTGTCATAAGTTCATATTCCCTCCCTTCTACCGTTGCTCTCCGCACTACCAGGTGACCGTCATTGGCCACAGGGCAGATATCAAGGGGGGCATAAAGATCAGCCTCTACCTCCATTGTCGTTCCTTCTTTGGGTAAAAATCCACTACGGGGATAACCGGGAGCACTAATCGTGTAGAGTTTCCCTCCGGACCGAAATAAATATTGCCCATCCTCCATGACCAAGGTTCCTTCGGCGTTGAGCTGCTCGAGTGGGGCTGCAAAACGTGAGCCGCTGCCTGCGACGCCTCTCACGGGAACGGCCTCTCTGGTTCCGTTTGCGAACAGTGCCACCGACATGAAAAGTAACCCGACGGTGATGATTGCCATTTTTCCGAATAGCTTCATGATTCCTCCTTGCCGCATTGCGGCTTCGTATGATTTCTACAACTGTATAAGCAGGAACCATGCCAATATTGATGTTGTTTTCTGGTAAGATTTCGAGAAGATTGGGGGCTCACAGGGGAAAAAATTTCCCATAGCAAAAAAATGGGAAATTTTTTCCCGGTGAGTTCGTCAACCGAGGATATGAGAGGCTGTTTGCCCCAAGGCGTCGGCCATTGCCGTTATTTCTGCTTTTTCAATAATCAATGGAGGCTGGAAGGCAAGCACGTTTCTGTTGACTCCGTTCTTGCCGATGAGGAACCCCTTTTCCTTCATTGCTTCAAGGATCTCGTCGGTTATATCAGGGGCGGCTTTGCCTTGATAAGCCCCTACCTCCATGCCTACCATCAGGCCCAATCCCCTTGGGGCGTTCAGAAAGGGGGCGGCCTTTGCCACCTGACGAAGTTCCGACATGAGCAGGTCTCCGTATTCCGCTGCCCGGGACACAAGCTTTTCCGATTTGATGAAATCGAGTACGGCAAGACCGGCTGTACATGATACGGGATTTCCTCCGAGGGTGGATGCCGAGGGCTTTGTAAAGGCGGCGGCAATGTCCGGCCTTGCAGCGAAGAAGCCAATGGGAAAGCCGTTACCGAGGGCCTTGGCTCCGGTAATCATGTCCGGCTCCACCGGGTAGTGCTCTATGGCAAACATCTTGCCGCTCCTTCCAAAGCCGCTTTGAATCTCGTCGCTGATCAGAAGTACCTTCTGCCGTTTCAGTTCGGCAGCTATGCGATCGAAAAAGGATGGGGGAAGCGGTCTGATCCCTCCGTTGCCCTGAATGGGTTCGACGATTAGGGCGGCCGTTTCCGGTCCCTCATTGAGGAGCAGTTCCATCACCGCCGACTCATCTGAGGCGAAGCTGACAGGAACCTCGTCTACAAAGGGATCGGTTCTCCACATGGGGATTGCCGTTACCCCTGTTGTGAGAAAGGTACGACCGTGAAGCGATCCCTCCATGGCGATGAATTTTCGTTTTTGGGTAAACAATCGCGCTGCCAGCAGGGCGCTTTCGTTGGCCTCGGATCCGGAATTGCAGAAAAAGCTTCGACATATGGTTCCCGGGAGTATTTCTGCGAGACGGCGGGCAAGCTCGACAACCGGCTGGGTAAGGTAGATGGAGGTGGTATGCTGAAGGGTGTTCAGCTGCTGTATAACACGATTGTTGATCTGCGGGTTGCAGTGTCCGCAGCTCATGACCGAAACCCCGGCAAAAAAATCGGTGTAAACCTTCCCGGTGCTGTCGTAGACCTTGGTCCCTGAGGCCCGCACGATTTGGGGCGGCCTTCGGTAGAAATGATAGGAACAGGGAATCAAGTATTTTTGCTTCAACTCGATAATCTTTTCCGGACCAAGGTACTCACTGTTTTTGTCAGTATTGATATGCGCCATAGGTACATCCTTTCGATTGAGCTTGTAATGATTCGAGAACGAGATCTCCCTTTTCAGGATGATCCATACAGGTGAGGGCTGCTTTCATGATACTGCTTGTCTCTTCCGGCCCATAGGCCTGCAACTCCAGCCTCAGCAGGTCGTATCCCGACTTCATGAAGATATCCGTAAGGGGCATCAGCGTGAGCTCCTTTACCGGTAACAGGTGATAATGGTTCCAGTAATCTCTCTTGATCTGGAGTCTTCCGGCCTCTGTCTCCAAGAACCATGAGTCTGCTTTACGACCGCTAACGTCATGATCAAGATACATGACGTCGGGTAATCCATGATAGATAAGTTCGGCCTCACCTGTGCAACCCGCTGCGGCAGCCAGGGTCGGCAAGCGTATCAGGGAAGGGGCGGGAAGCTCTATCGAAGAGGTCCAGCCCTTCGCTCCCGCTTCCTCATAAAAGGCGGCAGCCTGTGGGTTGTATATATTCATCGAGCTGTCACAGGTTAATTGATACTCTTCTCCTTCAAAAAGGCGAAAAAGCCCAAGATTGCTCAAAAGAAAACCATCGACCGAAGGTTTTTGGGCAAGATAGGCTCTGAAAAGAGAGAACTGGCTATCTGTTACCATTCTGGGAAAGGCAAGAAAAAGCGTGATATCACTCTTTCTGCACTCCTTTTGAAAGCCGTCAAGTTCGGATAGGGTAAAGGGCATCACCGGTGCAAAGGGCTCGCTCGAGAGGTAGATCCTCCTTATCCCGCTCCCCGATTTGAGAACACGTCGTCCCTGTTCGATAGAATTGACCCGCACCGATAGACCCGGCTGCCCTGGGGAGGGCTTTAGAGTCCTCTGTATTTCGAGGAGCCGTGCACGGAGTTTTTCGGTTTGTACCGCATCTACCTCCCGCTCCTTTGTCGGGGTACTGAACATCTTTTTTGTAGAGTAGAAATCTCCTGTGCCTTCTCCCCTTGTATTGATATTCTCCAGGCCCGGAACCCCAAATGCATAGCCTGTGGAAAAATCCCGCTTTTTGAAGGGCTCGACAGCGGAGCTTTCCGGCCGCATCTGCCCAAGGGGATCGGCAAGAAATGCATCAAAGGCCCTGCCGTAGGTATCAACGAGCCCCGTAATGAACTCCTTTGAACGCATCCTTCCTTCTATTTTAAAGGATACGACTCCGGCATCCAAAAGCTCCCACAGGTGGGCGTAGAGGTTCATATCCTTAACCGCAAGAGGGAAGGGATGGCCGGAGGCGCCTTGCGGCTGTGTAGGCTGTGTATAGGGCCATCGACAAGGCTTGAGACAACGGCCCCTGTTACTCGACATACCGAAGAGATAGGAGCTGTAGTAGCACAGTGAGCCATGTGCAACACACATATCTCCGTGGGTAAAATATTCGAGTTCCACATTTGTCTGCTTGGCAATGGCCTTAACCTCGGAGAGCGGCATCTCACGGGAGAGAACAACCCGTTTGATGCCGTGTGCTTCAAGAACATTGATCATTTCGGTGTTGTGGACATTCATCATCACCGATGCATGGAGTGGTATGCTAAGCTTCAAGCGATTGATAAGCGAGAGAATCGCCGTGTCCTGAATGATAATGGCATCGGGGCCGATCTCTTCCAGAAAAATCAGATATTCTTCTGCCTCGGCCAATTCGTTTTCATCAAGTAAGCTGTTTACCGTGATGTATATGTTTTTATCGGCTTCCCGTGCTAAAAAGACGGCCTCTCTTAATTCTTCCCTGGAAAGGTTGTAGCCCTTCCGTATCATTCTCATATTCAGTTGACTTCCTCCGCAATAGACGGCATCGCAGGAAGAGTGCATGAGTTCTTTGAAAATCTCGAAGGTTCCGGCCGGTGCAAGGAGCTCTATCTGTTTGTTGTTATACACTCTGCTCATAGCGGTAGTATACCGAATCAAAACGGTTTCTTCTTCCCCTCCCTGTGGGAGAGGATCCCAGTCGACGATAACCGTCAATACACGGAGAAAGGGCCTGCTTTATCAATAATAGGGAGGTATCCGATCGGCGGATACCTCCTATCTGTTCAATGCAATATGATTACTGTGGCGAGGGTGGAGTAAAGGGGATAACCCACCGTTCGGCGTCCTGAGCCAGAGCCGGGAAGGAGAGCAGAAACATCTCTCCTTTCCCCTTGATATGAAAACTGAGCTTTTTAGCGGCTATTTCATTGTACTGCTTATCGTAGATGGTAACCGTCGCCTTATGACCTTTCCCCGGAACAAGAACCATATCACGATCCCGGGGATAAAGCTCGACAGGCTCGTGATGGTCTATCTGGACCGTTACCATCTCCAGTGCCTGATAGCTGATACCGTCAATCTCCATATCTTTATTATCGAGCAGGAGGGTGTAGCCTTTGCCGTTTATATACAGCAAAACGGCAATAAGTACGACTATGATGAACCCCACCGAGCGGACGAGAAGTTTTCGTTTTATCACGCTTCTGCCTCCTCTGTAGGACTGTCGCCTCCTTGTAGGCCTGCGCCTGCCCTTGCCCGTTCCTGCTCTTTTAGCCGTTTCCATGCGTGCAGTACCAGGGCTATGGAGATGACACCGTAAGAGATAAATACCCTGAAGTACTCACCGAGCATTGCGGAACCGATGAGGTTCTTGCCTGCCATGGGACTGACGATGAACATCAGGTGGAAGAGAATAACGCCGAGAAAGACGTTTCCGATCTTCGCTTTGCTCACCGTTGCCCCACCGATAAGAATGGCTGCGATAGAAAACATGCCGATCTGCTCATGGCTGTTATAGGTATTCATGGTCCCGATGTTTTGCAGATAAATGATCTGCCCGATCCCTGCCAATACCGTTGAGATGATAATGGCGGTAATTCTCGTCTTTTCCACGGCGATTCCCGCGGCATCGGCCACGGCCATATCCTGGCCGATGGCCCTCATGTCCTGGCCAAGTTTTGTCTTCTTGAACCAGAGGATGAAAAGACAAAGCAGGGTTATAAACATGAAGGTTGCAAGCGGAATATTAATGCCGAATATCTTAAGGGGAATGAGATTATCCATCACCTGCCGCACATTGATCAGGTTTACAGCATTTCTGATACCGTAGCCCCTGCTGAGTACTAAGGCATTACTTCCGATCCTAATAACACTTCCCATACCGTAGAGGACGATCAGCTGATAAATGCCGTTTGCAAAGAAAGCAAGAATGAAACTGGTGACCATCTCTCGCCCCTTTGCCTTGTTCAGTATTTGTCCCGTGGCATAACCGAAGAGAAGGGACATGGGGATCGAGAGAATCATAGCCAGGAAAAGTCCGTTTAGGCCGATGATGTTCCAGTCCGTGACGAAGATCAGGGCGATCTGGCCTGCCATTGCCCCGAGGGTCATCCCAAAATTGAGCCCCATACCGGCCATAATGGGAATGATCAGGCTTAAAACGAGGAAGCTGTTACGAACCAGTCTGGTTATCAGTTCCTGGATAAGATATCCTGCGGAGAATCCTGAAGCCGGAATGGCCAGTATACTGATGATGATAAAGAGTGTGGGAACCGGATATTCGGAAATGAGAAGCTTAACCCGTTTGAGGGGAGAGACCTTGGAGGCACTTGTTGCTTTTCTTTCTTTCATCGTCTACCCCCTGCTTCCGCTTCGAGTGACCCTGGTGAGAGCGTAGAGGATCATACCGTTTGATACGATGATCCTGATCACCTCGGACATATCGGTGTTGATGATACTGTTCATGACCGACGGCGTCATGGTGAGTATCCCCTGAAAGAGAAAGGTTCCGATCAATACATTGTAGATGGATGCCTTATGGACGCTGGCTCCACCGATGAGGATGGCGGCCACAGCCGGAAATGCCATATAGAAGGGGCCCATGTAGAGCTGAATGAATCCGAAGCTTTGCTGATAAACCAGGATGCCGACGCCTCCGAGCCAGGTGGACATCATGACGCTTATGGTTCGCATTTTATCCACGCTGATGCCGGCCGCCCGTGCATAATCGGGATTGGAACCGACGGCTGTCATCGCGGTACCGGTCTTTGTATGAAAAAAGGCCCAGACGAAAAGACATATTACGGCAAGGAAGAGGATCATGCCTGTGGGAAAAGAAAAGTCCTTTCCGATATGAACGGCAAGGAAGTCGTTGAGAACGTGAAGGTAGAATCCCTCAGTGCTGATGGTGGTTCGAAGGCCTTCTCCTCCGTAGCCCCACACCATGGTGGGACTTTTGAGCGGCAAAAGAAGCCACATTATGCACATAAATGCGACCGAGGAGAAGCCGACGTAGGTGGCGATAACCATTTCGTTCCCCTTAACGCGGTTGAGGAGTTTTCCATATCCAAAACCGAAAAGCAAGGCAAAGGGGGTTGTAATGGCTATAGCCGTCAGAAAAGCGGGAAACCCTGTTATCCCGAGCTCGATGGTGAGGACCGCACCGAGTAGGCCGCTGATAATTCCTAAAGGAAGGCCGAAGTTGAGGCCGCAGCCCGACTGTACCATGGGAACCATGGCGAGAACCATAACCCCGTTCATGCCGAAACGGATCAGCGTGTCGCTGATGGAGGTCGAAACCTTGACCTCTACAAAGGGAGCGGCAATAAAAAGGGTAAACAAAAAGATTGCAATAATGATGCGTGGCCATCCGACCCGCTCTATAAATGTTCGTATCGATTCCATAGTGCTATACCTCGGCTTGTGCGCGTCGACTGCGGCCGACCATCATCAGCCCAAACTCTGTCGATTTCTCGGTAGCCGGCTTGATTCCTCCGATCCGTCCTTCATCGACAATGGCAATACGATCGCAGAGGCTCCGAAGCTCTTCGAGCTCCGAAGATACCATGATAACGGTTATTCCGTTTTCCCTGTTGTAGCGGCGGATGGTATCGAGAACCAGTTTTTTTGCTCCGACATCGATGCCTCTGGTGGGTTCGGATACAAAAAGCAGCTTCGGTTTCACTGCAAAGGCCTTTGCAAGGCAGACTTTTTGTTGATTCCCGCCGGATAATTCCACCGCATGTTGCCATGGGCCTGTACAGCGAATCTGGAGTGAGTCTATGTATTCCTGGGCAAGCTCTTCGATTGCCTTGTCGTCGCGCCATTTTATGAGACCGCCCAGGATCGGTTTGATGAAGCGATCCTGGGTCTGCATTGCCGTAAAGGCAATATTCCAGTCCAGCGGCTCTTCGAGAAGTAAGCCTACTCCTCGTCTGTCTTCACTGACGAAGCTCATCCCCGCCATTAAAGCCGCATTGGGATCGTTGAGAAGGACCTGCTTCCCTTCGAATGTAACGATACCGCCGGCCTTGTAGAGGCCCATGATTCCGTTCGGAATACCGAGTTTCCCCTGACCTGCCAGGCCTCCTATTCCGAATATTTCACCGCTTCGTACCGAAAAGCTCACATCCCGGACCGTTTCTCCCGGCATGTCGACCCAGAGGTGCGCCACCTCCAGGACCGCTTCTTCCTTGAGTTCCGACTCCCTCGGCACCGGTGCATAACCTTCGAGACTTCTGCCTACCATTGCCTCGGCAATCTGTTCAACACTTGTTTCTGTTACATGTTTTTCTTCTACGATTTCTCCGTCCCGCAGAATCACGACTTTATCACAAAGGGCGATGATTTCATCCAGCCGGTGGCTGATGAAGATGACTGAAATCCCTCGCTTTGCAAGGTTGCGTACCGCCGAGATCAGAATTTCGGCCTCCGATTCGGTGAGGACAGCCGTAGGCTCGTCAAGTACCAGAAGTTTGATCTGTTTACGTGCGAGTTCTCTGGCGATTTCGGTAAATTGTTTGTGTCCGACAGGCATTTCGCTCACAGGCATATTTTCGTCGAGGTCTATTCCGAGAAGCCTAATAGCTTCCAGTGCCCGTTTTTGCATATCCTCTCTGTCCAGAGTTCTCATCCTGTCGTTGAAAATTTCAACAAGAAAGTTGTATCGAGTTGATTCTCGATTAAGCAGAATGTTTTCCGTTGCACTGAAGCCGGGAATGAGGCTGAACTCCTGGTGTACCATACCAATTCCCGCCTTGAGGGCGTCAAAAGGGCTCTGGAAGGAAACCTCTTCACCTTCAAGAAGTATTTTCCCACCGTAGCCACCGGTTTCACGGATGACACCCATTCCGAAGATAATCTTCATTAATGTGGTTTTTCCTGCCCCGTTTTCTCCGACCAGCCCGAGGATTTCTCCCCTTTCAAGATTGAAGCTGACATCGGTGAGCACTTGGTTACCGAAAAAGTCTTTCGTTATCGAGCGCAGCTCAAGAAGCGGCGTAGTGTTCATTGGATTGCTCCTATAGGAAGAAGCGATATCCCGCCGAAGCCGACGAGATATCGCATTGCATTGTTCCACATGCAAGAAAGAGAACTTACTTTACTGTAAAGTATTTTTCCGGAACCTTGATATCGGTCGTATGCATGTAACCCCTTCCCATGACGTAGGTGTCCTGGTAGATGAGAACATGGTTTTTGGCCCGAACCCCGGTGTTTGCGTCGGTGTAAAAGGAACCGTTCCACTGTGCATCGGGCGTATACTTATTATAAGCACTCATCAGATCGGGAAGACTGGTGAGCTTGGCGTTGCCTTCTATGACACGCTTTGCCAGTTCGCCGAGGCCTGCGGTCGTCGTATAGCCGTAGGAGTAAGCCCACGTTCCAAAGCGGCCGGTTCCTCCCTTCTCGACGATGGTCTGTTCAACCTTTTTGAGAATGGCGGGGAAATCACCCTGTTCGGCGGAAAGGTCGATTCCCAGGGCTCCGGGATAGCCCATCAGGGGGCTCGGGAGGTCTGCCTCGACGAAGGAGCCGCCGTATTCGATCAACTGCTTAAGCAAAGGTTCGGTATGGGCATCGTTTGTACAGAAAAAAGCGGTGTCCTCTCCGTATTTATCAACCCAGGCCGGAACTTTTTCAAGAATAAACTGCTGCGCACCCGCAACACCGACGTCGCTGGTCGGATCGGGAGCGGTCTCAAAGACGAATTTCAGACCGAGATCGTTACAGGCCACTTCCATGATGGCCCGGCGGCGTGCCAGGGTCTCATAGCTCATGTGGCGAGGAAAAGAAATGTGGACGAAGGTTTTCGCACCCATCTCCTTGGCAGTATGGATAATGAGGTATCCACGGGCGACAAAGTCGTTGTTTACCGCAAGGTCTGCAGCACTCTCGATAACAAGAGGATCTTCGTGGGCTTCACCTGCGATCAAAAGGATATCTGATCGTTTTTCCTTTACCCGGCGGAAAGCCTCGGTGGTTCCCGGGATGGCCTGGTTGACCACGATTGCTTTCATGAGTGGATCATCCGCCAATCCCACGATCTGGGTGATGGTGGTTTCCATTTCCTGCATGAAATTATCAGGATAGGTGATGTGCTGAATCATTCCTCCATCGGCGACGGCACCGTACTCCTCGATGAGCCGTTCGGCCCCACGCAGGTCGTCCTCTGACTGGGAAACCGTTCCCGTTACGACGCCGATATGAAATGCGGCGCCTTCGCTGCCTGTTGCGGCAGCCTGCTCCTGGTTCCCGCCGGCAAATAGCATACCGGTCGCCAGAAGTAAGCAGGCAAGGATAATAAGACTTTTCTTCATCCTCTCCTCTCTCCTTTTTCTATTCTTTGATATCTGCGTCGAACCGACGCACCTTCGTAAAACGAAGTAATACGCAGACTTAAGAACCATTTTACCACGGGAGTAGTGTCCGTCAAGAGAAAGGAGAATATTGTGTGGAGAGAGAAAAGAGAAAATCTCCCCCCGCTACCCTGAATCAACGATTCCGGGTAGCATTGGGAAACACAAGCAACACCCAAGGGTGGACCCAATGTATTCATACTACGATCTCTATCGTAACAGTAATAATCCAGTTCCATGCAGGATGGATATTGTCCAATATGCCAAGGAACACGGGATCAAGCCAACAGTCAGAGAGTTCAAAGCCACACCAACAACAAAAAGCCGGGACTGAAGGATGTAAGCAAGCGGCCAGTACACTCTCCGAATAAAATGCTTCCCTACTGGTCTTTCAAAATCCAGGATGTCTGCAAAACAGCGAAAAGAATAACAACCGTATCTCTGTTGTTTGGATCAAACAGAGATTGGCTGCCTTTGAGAAGATTCAGGTCGAATCGAGTATATGGATGATATTCCTGAGTTCTACGGGGCTTTGTACTACACCAATACCACGCTGTTTCTCCTGCGTCTGGGAGGGCATCTCAAGCGTTATGGCGTGGATCTCTCAAAGACGGTATTCCAAATTGACAATGGGACAGAGTTTACAACGCCCTGGAACTCGATAGAGAAATCAGCCTTTACCAACGCCATCGCGAAGGGGTTTCAATCTGTTCACAGAACGATTTCACCGGGAGCGAAAACGTGGCAAAGCGATGTTGAGACTTCCCATAGACTTATTGAAGATAAATTGTGTGCCTGTGAATAGTTCTCCACCCGTCTGGACTTTTTAAAGAAAGCTGATGCCTATCAACGGTGGTTCAATTATGGAAGAGACAATGCTTATAAGAAGGGATCGCCAGTAGAGATGTTTCGTTTCGTTGCTGAAGATATTGATCCTTCGGTTTTTTCTTTAAAACCAATGATTGTTGACAACCATCTACAGGAGTTACAAAAATAAGATCAGAAGTTTTGTCGCTTAATCTCGGGGGCATTCTCTCTTCAGATTCCAGGCGATAGCCATATTTCATTTCCCATATGGTAATGTTATACCATGAAGGTAAGGTTCTCGAGTATATAGCCGTGGTAAAAACGCCGTTATCCGACGGTCCCCATACAGATCCTGGCGAGTGGAACTACCGCATTGGGATCCTCGAAAATACTCGCTTCCGTATTAGTATAGTAGCAAATTACTTTCTTCACCAATCGCTGTAAAAGCTTGTCGCGAGCCGTCGGAATCCCCAACGATTTGACCTGTCTTTGTTCGTATGAAATATTCTTCTAATGGGCAGGTCGGGCTTTGTTTAAAAAAGACAACCAGTAAGGGGTTCCAGAGTCAATACAAAGGAAGGAACAAGGAGAGCGTTACTGTAATCTCCCCTTAGTTTCTCCCGAACTATTTAAATGATATCGTCATAGCCCATGACTGCAGATATGCGATGTGCAGTCTCCTGCAGTTTTGGGAACATCTGGTCGATTTCCTCGGCACTCATGTAGCTTTCAAGAGCTGATGCGCTTAGACCGGCGATGATACGCCTGTTTTTGTCGAAAATGGGGACGGCGGTGCAGTTGTCGCCGGAGATAAATTCGTTGCGGTCACGCCCCACCATCTCCTTTCTAACTTTTATCAACTCCTGTTTGAGTGCTTCGGGAGAGGTGATGGTATGCACTGTATATTGCTTGAGTCCCTTCTCCGTTATCAGCTGGTTAATTTCCTCCTCGGGAAGTGTACAGGTAAGGATTTTGCCCAATCCCGAGCAATGGAACGGTAATACCCTACCGGGGGTGAAGTATGTGCGGGGAAGGTTCTGGCTGTCGATCCGGTCGATGACCAAAACTTCGCCTTGGTAGTATACGGCTATGTTGATGTTTGCATTCGGATATTGGCTCCAAAGCATTTCCATGTATGGAAAGGCGATTTTCCTCAGTTCGATGGATCGAAGGGCATTGCGGGAAAGTTTAAGTGATTTGAGGGAAATGAAATAACAATTCGATCCTTCGTCTTTCTGCAGATATCCGGAATTCTGCAAAGATGCCAGGAGTCTGAACGCCATATTGTTGTTTAGATTGAGGGCTCCGGTGATTTCCTGAAACGAAACAGGATGGTTGCGTTCACTTATATAATCCAAAATTTCAAAACTGCGTTCAACAGCTTTGATTGTATATTTGTCAGCGTCAGATGACATCGTACAGCTCCCTTTCAATAATTTATAATACACTATAAAAAAAAGTTTGGATAGGAATAAGAAATATAAAAATTTTATATGGGTACCTCTAAAAACCGCCCGAAATAAGTTTTCGAGGTATAAATCGAATTCATAACAAAGTTACCCATATCAATAGCCGGGGTCACTACAGTTTTCCAAATACCATTTTCCCTCATGGCTATGCTTTTTGTTGCTATATGGAACGGTTCATATATATGCTCCCTCGAACTCAAAGCTTTGACTTTTTATTGTTTTTTCTTTTTGTGTTTCCGTAAGCGGATTATTCTTCTGCACTCTTCCTCTAATAGTTCTTTCAGGAATTTGCAGTACTGATCCTGTAGTTGCAGCACAAGGATCTTGAACAGCATAACGTAATCAAATGGATGCTGTCCCCTGGTCTTTTTGATTCTTTTCTGAAGTTTTTCAAGAATTGGCGAAAATATCCTATTCGACATATTAGCCAAGTTCTGAATCGGCTCTCCTTTATAGTTTCAAGATATGTTCTAAAAAATCAAAAATACTTATAAAAATTAAGAAATTATTTGACAAATTTTAAAAAACTGCTTTATAATCATTTTAAATTCAAATAGCTGATCTGTTTTTTCAAAATAACAGTATCTTGACTTGAAGTGAGGACAAATATGAAGATTGGATTTATTGGTTTGGGGATTATGGGCAAGCCTATGGTCAGGAATTTGTTGAAAGCGGGCTACGAAGTAACTGTATATGATATTGTGGCTGTAAATATGGACGATGCTGTACAGGCTGGCGCTTATCGGGGAACGAGTCCTGCAAACATTGCTGCAGGCAGCGACCTGGTCATCACCATGCTCCCAAACTCACCCCATGTGAAGAGTGTCGTTTTGGGTGAGAACGGCGTCTTGACTGGAGCGAAAAGCGGTCTTAAGTACGTCGATATGTCCTCGATCGCCCCGCTTGCAAGCAAGGAGATCGGAAAAGCATGTGCTGAGAAAGGGGTACGAATGCTGGATGCTCCCGTTTCCGGTGGAGAACCCAAAGCCGTGGATGGTACCCTGTCCATTATGGCAGGTGGTGAGCAGGCACTGTTTGACGAAGTGAAACCGGTGCTTGAATGTATGGGCGCTTCGGTTGTCCTGTGTGGCGACATCGGTGCGGGAAATACCACAAAACTGGCAAACCAGATGATCGTTGCCGGAAATATTGCCATCCTTGCTGAAGCCTTGACCCTTGCAAAGAAAGCCGGGGTGAATCCTCAGACAGTGTTTGAAGCCATTCAAGGAGGACTTGCCGGCTCGACGGTTATGCAGGCGAAGGCTCCTATGATGATTGCTTCAGATTTCAAACCTGGGTTCAAGATTGATCTACACATCAAGGACTTGAATAATGCCATTGCAACCGGACACGACATCGGTTCCCCGTTGTTCCTGACCACTTCTGTCCAGGAAATGTTTGAAATGCTCCATGCCGACGGATGCGGACAGGATGATCACAGCGGTTTGGCAAAGTATTATGCTAAGATTTCGGGCACGACCATAGGAGCATAATGTGAATTCGGAGTTTATCAAAGGGATCATCCCTCCCATCGTGACTCCTGTCACCGTAGACGAGCAGATTGATGAGCAGGCTTTGCGGAATCAAATTGATTTCATGATTGACGGAGGTATCGATGGAATTCTTGCCTTTGGCTCGAACGGTGAATTCTACATGTTCGGTCAGGAGGAGATGCGGTTTGTCTTGTCAGTCCTCATAGACCAGGTACGCGGGCGTATTCCCGTATATATGGGCATCGGGGCCATCCGGACCAGTACATGCATCAATCTTGCCAAAATGGGGTTGGACTTGGGAGTTGATGGGATATCGGTTTTGCAACCGATGTTCCTCAAACCGACGGAGGATGAGTTGGAGACTCACCTGTCTTCAATTGCGGAGAGTATTTCTGGTACACCCATGTTGCTGTACAACAATCCCGGACGTACCGGTTATGGAATGAGTCAGGATATGGTATGGCGTCTTGCCCATACCTACGAGAATATTGTCGGTATGAAAGACAGTAGCGGGGATATGACGCAGACCATTGAATTCATCAGAAGAAACCGGGATGTGGGATTCAGAGTGATGAGCGGAAAAGATACTCTGATCTATTCGGGAATGTGTGCAGGAGCTGTAGGTGCTGTGTGTTCAACTGCAAATTTTCTTCCCGATTTGGTCTGTTCCATCTACCGGAAATTTATTGCCGGAGATTGTCAGGGATCCTTGGAAGCACAATGGAGACTCAATCCAATTCGTTTGCAGATGGACAAGTCGAGTTTTCCGGTTGCTACAAAGGATTATGCCAATCTTTTGGGGCATGAAGTGGGAAGACCAGTGTTGCCCAGTAAATGTTCTCCTGAACCGATTATGGCCCAGTTGGGCAAATGTCTTAAAGACAACGGGTTTCTGCTGGCTGAGCACGGAACTTCTTCATAGGGTGCCGAATGGCTGAAGGAAGAACAGATGTATAGAAAATATAAAGACGTGGTCAGTGCCGTAATCATTTTCATGGCAGGCCTGATCTATTTCATACTTTCATTTTCCATACGGCAATATGGAGATGCCGCAGTCGATTCGAGTTTCCTTCCTCGGATTCTCGGTGGATTGCTGTTGTTGTTGAGCTCTGTCCAAATCGTTTCCGGTATTCGAAAAGCTAATGCTATCTCCGTTTCCGACAAGGATTCCATGGTCGGACATGTCGGATATCTTCCCGTGGTGCTGACCCTTCTGCTGATGTTTGCCTATGCTGCCGGAATGAAACCACTGGGATTCTTGTTATCCACGATTGCCTTTGTGTTTTTCCAGGCATTGGTTCTGATTCCGAAGAAGCAACGGAACTATATTGTGATATCCATCGTTTCCGTTGTGTTCTCGGTTGCCGTCTATTTGGTCTTTACCAGGGTTTTCTCGTTGGTGTTGCCTCATGGGATTCTTGGATAGGGGGAAAGAATAATGATTCTACAAAGCTTTCTGGCGGTGGTATCTCCCGTCTGTTTCCTTTGGATTCTTCTTGGGACGGTCGTAGGAATCATCTTCGGGGCCATTCCCGGACTGACTGCCACTATGGCCATCGTTATGTTTATTCCTGTGACCTACAGCCTTCCGCCTGTTGTCAGTATTGCCTTGTTGATGTCCCTTTATATCGGTGGAATCTCGGGTGGTTTGATTCCTGCGATCCTTTTGAACATCCCCGGTACCCCGGCTTCCATCGCAACCTGTTTCGATGGAAGACCTATGGCGGTCAATGGGGAAGGAGGTAAGGCGCTTGGATATGGGGTTGTGTTCAGTTTTTTCGGTACTGTATTGAGTGTCCTGGCATTGGTGTTGATATCTCCGTTACTTGCTGCATTAGCCATCAAATTTGGACCATTCGAATACTCTGCGGTGACAATTTTCTCCCTTTCTCTGATCATCACCTTGTCTGCGGAAAACTTGGTGAAAGGGCTTATCACCGGTATCATTGGACTGATCTTTGCAACGGTTGGGATGGCGCCCATCGATTCAGTAACACGGTATACGTTCGGTACGGTGAATCTCCGATCAGGATTTGACATCTTGACTGTATTGGTCGGCATCTATGCGATCCCTGAAATTCTTGCTGCAGCAGAAAACAGCAGGATGTTGAATAAGATTGATACCAGTGCGATCGGTAAGGTGAGTATCCGCGGATTCGGCTTTTCCTTCAAAGACTTTGTTGGGCAGATCTGGAATGCCACCCGCAGTGCACTTATCGGCATAGGATTAGGGATTCTGCCGGGAATCGGGAACGGAACATCCAATATTCTTGCATATTCGGTAGCGAAGAACCAGTCGAAGCATCCTGAAAAGTTCGGGACCGGTATTCCTGACGGTATTGTCGCTACAGAATCGGCGAACAATGCGACCATCGGAGGGACAATCATTCCGTTGCTGACGTTGGGCATTCCCGGTGATTCCACAGCAGCACTGTTGTTGGGTGCCTTCATTATCAACGGCATCACCCCTGGTCCCCTGATTTTCCAACAGAATGGGAATATCGTTTATGCGGTCTATTTTGCCATGATTCTTGCAAGCATCGCCATGTTGCTCTTTGAGTTGTTTGGAATCAACCTGTTTGTAAAGATCTTGCAGATCCCCAAACATCTGCTGTTCCCGATCGTATTTATCCTGTGCGCGATAGGTGCCTTCGGCTTGAACAACCGGCTTTTTGATGTCTATGTACTGATTTGTTTTGGCATCGTCGGATACTTTCTGAAAAAGTCAGATTATCCCTTGCCCCCGTTGATCCTTGGATTTGTGCTTGGCCCGATATTCGAATTGAATTTTAGAAGGGCTTTGTCGTACTCGCAGGGAAGTTTTCTGCCCTTCCTCACACAACCTATTGCACTGGCCTTCCTGGTACTGACCATTGTTTCTGTGGGGTTCGGGATTTCAAAGAGACGGAGACGGGGCGCCTTTTAATTGCAACTTACCGGAAAAACCGGTTGAAAGGAGATGAATATGAAGAAAAGATTGATGATCGTCGCGGTGTTTGTACTTTGTCTGACTTCGGTATGGGCAAACGGCCAGAAAGAAAAAGGGACAGATGACTGGCCTTCCAAACCGATCCAAATGATTGTTCCGTTCAGAGCTGGCGGCGACAGTGATTTTAATGCACGTGTGTATGCAAAATACCTGGAGGATGTGCTTGGACAATCCATTGTTGTGGTGAATGTCGATGGTGGCGGCGGATCGATCGGTGCAACCGAAGCCAAGAATGCCACGCCCGACGGGTACACAGTCTTCCTCGGCGATGTCGCCCTCGCGTTGAATGAAGCTTCGTCTCTGACCGATTTCGGATATGAGGCGTTTGAGTGCGCTGGTATCGTCGGCAAGAATTCCGGCGAATATCTGACGGTCCGTTCCGATTTTCCTGCTGATTCCGCTCCGGAATTGATCGCTTTGACGCAGGAAGAACCCAACAAGTACAAGTTGGCGGCGAATACCGGTGCGACTACATATTATGCAGCCTCAGTATTGAAAAAGCTCGGCGCCCAATTCAATATCGTTAATGCCGGCAGTTCCTCCGAACGGGTTGCATCCCTGAAGGGTGGCCATATCGATGCCATGTTCAACTCAATGGGAACTATCAAAGATTATGTCCAAAACGATGATTTCAAGATTTTGGGTTCCGCAGCTTCTGAACGTGCACAAGCCTATCCGGATTATCCTACCATGAAGGAGCAGGGGATTGACCTTGCCTATGATATCACCTACGTGATGTATTTTCCCAAGGGGACAGACCCGGAAATTGCGCAGAAGTTCCATGCTGCCTGCAAGATTGTCTCTGAAAACCCTGAGTACGCCGAAGAGATCTTCAAAGCATACGGACAGTTTCCTTATGTCGCCGACATCGACACTTCTCTAAAGCTTTTAAAGGAGGAACGCGACAAGTTTATGGCTTTCAAGGATGAATTCTCCACAGGAAAATAATGAACCTCTGATTTGACGGAAACCATTCCATAGGAGACCCTCTCCTATGGAATATTACTTTGCATGAGGAGTGTAGGAAGACATATGGAAACGAATAAGCAGTTGTTCGCCGAGCCGGAACATCTCCATTCGGTTGGATTCTCCCCGGTACGTCAGGTAATGGAAAAAATGCGGACACTGGAACGGCAGGGCCATCAAGTCATTCCGTTTCAGATTGGAGAACCTGATTTCGATACCCCACGATGTATTGTGGAAGCGACAAAACAAGCTTTGGATGCTAAGTTCACCCACTACGCCCCTAATCGGGGTTCGGTGGAGTTTCGGAAGGCAATCGGGCAATTGCTATTTCAAAAGGGACTGCAGTATGATCCGGAAACGGAGATTTTGGTTACCGTAGGTGGTGCGGAGGCTATTTTTGACGGAGTTTTCGCCTTTTTGGATAAAGGGGATGAAGTCATTGTCCCGACCCCGTCATTCATGAATTACCGCAATGATATTGCCATGGCAGGTGGCAGGTTTGTGGAATTGCCTCTACGTGCGGAAGACTCTTTTCAGATAAACATTACAGCCTTGAAACAAGCCATTACACCAAAGACGAAAATGCTCATCATCAATAATCCGAGCAATCCTACGGGAATCATCTTTACTCCTGATGTGCTTAAGCAAGTCGCCAAGATTGCGGTACGCTACAATCTGATCGTATTCTCGGATGAGATCTATGATGAGATCGTCTATGACGGGACTCCTTGTGTTTCCATTGCAACCTTTCCCGGAATGCGGGAGCGAACCATCGTCATGAATGGATTTTCGAAATCCTTTGCCATGACCGGATGGAGGGTCGGGTATCTCGCCGCACCTCCATCTGTCATCACTACCATGTTGAAGGTCCATCAGTATGTATCCACCTGCATTCCGACTTTCATCCAGGAAGGACTTGCAAGTTCTATGCTTTCAGCAGAATGCCAGGCCGACCGAAGAGCTATGGTTGCAGCATTCTCCAGGAAACGGAAATTGTTGCTTGAAGGATTATCGACAATTCCTCAATTGCGTTTTTCCGTACCTCATGGGGCGTTTTATGTTTTTGTAGATGTGTCGTCTTCAGGGGTGGACGGTAGCCAATTTGCCGACAGACTACTTGCCGAAAGGCATGTAGCAGTGGTTCCCGGCATCGGGTTTTCCCCCTCTGCCAGTCGGTTTGTCAGATTTTCCTTTGCAACTTCAGAGGAGAACATTAGGGAAGGGGTAGAACGTATCCGCAGGTTTGTCGGATCTCTTGCCAAATGAGGAACCATTAAAAGTTTGTATTCAACGGAACTATTCATGGTGGGGCGGACCAGGGGGTCCTGTTTGTCATGAACGCAATCGTCTGATTAGGCCATCCTAAAGGTCTTGTTTCGTATCAAAGTAATGAACATCGGCCCTCTTATAGTGGGGCCGATGTTCGTGTTCACACCCTCTTAGAACTCTTCGAAGTCATCATCGAGTTTATCTGGCCCTCCGGGGACGGGCTTGTCTCCCAATATTGCCGACATTGGAATACCTGTTACCGGTTTCGTCTCCTGCTTATCCTTCGCTTTTTCTTTTGCCTGGGAAGGCTGTGGTTTTGCCGGGACAATGCCTGTTTGCTCTTTTTTTCTGGCTGCAGGTTTCTTTATTTTCTTTGGTGCAGTGATGCTTTTGGGGGGAGAAGGCAAGGATTTCTTCTGCTCTATTCTTGTTCCCGACCGGTCCTCGGTAAGTGAGAAAAAGGAGATCGTGTCTGAAAGGTTTGCAGCTTGTCCGGCGAGCTCTTCGCTCATGGATGCCAATTCTTCGCTGAAACTTGCATTTTGCTGAATGACCTGATCAAGCTGGATAATTGCCTGGTTGATCTGGCTTGCGCCCGAATCCTGTTCTCCCGAAGCGGCACTGATTTCCTGAACAAGATCCGCTGTTTTTCTAATTTCCGGCACGATCTGCTCGAGGAGTTTTCCCGCATCTTCTGCTACAGAAACGCTGTTCTTCGTTAGGGTGATAATTTCCGATGCCGCGCTCTGGCTTCTTTCCGCCAGCTTGCGGACCTCGGCGGCAACCACGGCAAAGCCTTTGCCCTGTTCTCCCGCCCTTGCTGCCTCAATCGCTGCGTTGAGGGCAAGAAGGTTTGTCTGGCGGCTGATCTCGTTGATAACCTGGATCTTCTCGCTGATTTGCCGCATCGCCGCTACCGTTTCGAATACCGCTTTTCCACCTGTTTCCGCGTCCTCGGCAACTTTTTTTGCAATCCGTTCGGTCTGGGTTGAGTTATCGGCATTCTGTTTAATACTGGAACTCATCTCTTCCATTGATGAAGAGACCTGTTCGGCAGCTGATGCCTGCTCCGTTGCCCCCTGGCTCAGCTGCTGGGCCGCGCTACTGATTTCTTCACTCCCGGTCCGCACTCCCTCCGAAGCGGAGTTGACATCCTGAACAATATCCCTGAGTTTAGCCACCATTTCCCTCATGGCATCGGCAAGAGCACCAATTTCATCTTTGCTGTTATAAGATAGCCTCGCGCTAAGGTTTCCCTTTGCGATCTCCTTCGCAAATGCCACACCCTGGGTCATTGCTATGGTTATCGAGCGGGTGATGAGAATGGCGAGGATAACACCGAAGAGCAGGACGATAATAAGAAAGGTTAGGGTAAGCGAACGGGCCTGGAGTCGTGCATTGGTTCTGTCGGCCTCGAGATTATCCAATGCCTTTTGGATCAGATCCTGCCCTGATCGTGCAGACTCTACAAGGCTTTCTTCCAGCTTTCGTTGGGTTAATGACTCGTTTCTGAAATTTTGGGAAGCCTCCCGGTAATCGGCTAAAGCCTTTCTGATAACTGTAACGGCCGAGCCTATCTGCTCTTCGCCCGTGCTGATCTCTTCCCATCTGGTAAGATTTGCCTCGAATTCATCGATGACCGTATTGAATTGTTCCCACCTCTCGTCGCTCTTGTCTGTGTATGCGTAGGCCAGGGCGTGATAGCGTACCTGCCAGAATTTTGCAATAACGGAATTGGCGAGATAGGTTTCAATGCGTTGCCATTTCATGAGAGTGTCGAAGTCTCTGGATTGCATGGCTTCGGCGACCTTCGGGGCTATAACCGAGTTCTGTATCCTGTCGGTGGTATCGGTGAAAATATTGCCTACATCGACCCACACACCTACTGCCTGGTTTTCCCTGTCGATACTGGCAGTCATCTCATCAAACGCCTTTTTATAAGCCTCCCCGCCGGTGCCAACTTCACGCATGAGTGCTTTGTTTTCTTTATCCGCCAGTATGGCAGCGGTTTCCTCGGCGAGAGAGGTAATTCCCTGCATCTGTTTTTTCAGCAGATCAATATCCGAACTATTTTTTCTTAGGAGGTAGTTCTTTTCCGTTTTGCGTACTTCGAGAATCATTTCGTTGATCATATGCGCATTTGTAGCCGAATCCACGCTCCTACGGTAGCGTTCAAGCGAGAAGATCCCCACGCCCCCTACAAAGAGCGCTAATAAAATCATTATGGCAAAACTACCGCCGATCTTGGTTGCTATGCTAAGTTTCATGGCCACCTCCTATCCTTAACACTATAATAGTAGATAAGGGTATGGTTCTTTTCAATAAAAGACAATGAAAAAGTCTAATAGCTCTTATACTTTGCCTACTGCTGCTGTCTGAAATGTTCTTCCAAGGAATCGGCGCTCTTTACGCTCTTTCTGAGCCAGGTAAGCAGAATCTGGCTTTTTTCTTCTTCATTAAGCTTCCAGAGGGCTGGATCAAGCTCCCGGAGTTTCCAACTGAGATGGTGAAGCACAATGGCACAAGAGACACTGATATTGAAGCTCTCTACAAAGCCGCGCATGGGGATCTTCATGAATTCGTCGGCAAGGGCCATTGCCTCTTGGCTTACTCCTTCAAGCTCATTACCGAAAAGAAAGGCACTCTTTCCTGCCGATATGTCAAAATCTTCCAGATTGATATCTTGGGCGTGAGGACTTGTTGCCACAATCCGATATCCTTTTGCTTTTAGCTCATGAACGGCTTTAAGGGTATTCCCTGCTCCTTCTTCCCGATAGCGGTGGATGTCGAGCCAACCGCTTGTGCCGAGTGCCACCCCGCTGGAAATAGTAAACCGGTTTCGGTTTTCAATTACATGGACATCCTGAATTCCGAAGCCTTCACAACTGCGAAGGACCGCACTGGCGTTGTGCGGCTGATAGATGTCTTCAAGCACGACGGTGATATATCGAGTACGCTCTTCAAGAATCGAGATTATACGTTCCCATCGCCTGGTGGTGACGAACTGTTTGAGATATGCAATAAGGGCTTCGTCGCTTTTTGCTTCGCTCATGGCTGAACACGTTATCGTATCTTTCCCATATGATGCAAGACGGGAGGCGGTGGATTGACGCAGGGGCCTTTGAGAATTAGGCTTTTCCCATACCTGATTGGCAAAGGAGCGGGGCGGTGTATAAAGAAATCGGCCATGTAGCGGGGAAAGGACCGGATAAAAACGTGTCGAGGAATATCTCTCCTGCGGCTCGGAAGCGGAGGGACGGCTTTTATCTCTATCGATTGCGATCCTCACGTCGCCTCTTCTCCCGAATCTATTGTTCGTTCATTCTCTGGTTTTTGGGGCGGGCCCTTGCCTCTGCCTCCCTCCGTGATAGGGAAATTCAACAAGAATTGGAATTTCTTCCGGAGAATTTTGGCTTTGCACTTCAGGTCGCAGAGAAAGGACCGGCCATGGTTGTGGTTAAAAACAGGGACAAAACAGCCTCCTATCTCGGGGGAGCTGCTGCAATGAGAGGGCGGAAGCTTGCCTTGATCATGCGGGTGAAAACCCTTGCCTCTGCTGTTTTGCTTTTCACCTTTAGGGAGGGGACCGCAGTCAGTATGGCAAGGGATCGCTTTGCAACGGACGGACCGCTTCCCGAAACCTGTGCGATTGTGCGTGCCCTGAACCGTCTCGAGACGCTACTGCTTCCCGGCTGTCTGGCCAGGCGTGCGGTCAAGCGTTACCGGAAACCCTCCGGGCTCTTTTGGTTGAGGGTATCGATCTATCTGGGAACTTTTTTCGGAAGAGGGGGCAATCGGTGAAGGACTTTCGGAACCCGACAAAACTCAATGCAGGCCTAAAAGCCCTGGACACTCTTGCTGGAGAGCTGGCCTCCAGAAGCTCTTTTCGCCCCCTGTTCCTGCTTTCCCCCGAGCTTGGAGCCTCTTTTCGACGTCTTCTTCGCCGAGGGACGGAGCTCCGTGAGCTTCTGCTGGTATGCGTGCCTGAAGCGGTGGGGGATGCTGAACTGGTACAATTGAAGGATATGCTCCTGGAGAAGGAGTGCGACGGAGTAGTTGCCGTCGGCGGTTTCCCCGCACTCTCGGCCGCACGCCGTATTGCCCTTCAGGGAACGGATGCGCTTCCCGTTGTTGCGCTTCCTTGCGGAAGCTATTGCGGAAGTGGTGTTGGACATATGAGCGAGGAAGCCGTCGCCGATGTCGATGTGGCGATCCTTGATCCCCGTCTATTTCGGGATGGGTGCGGAAATAAATTCTCTGCGAAACAGAACCGATTGGCCGATACCTCTTCCTGTTCCTTACATGGACAGGTGTGGGCACATGTCGGAAACGATCTCTGGGCCGGTTCCCTGTCTGCCCATTCCTCTGTTATGAAGCGCTACCTGCAGGCCCTTTCCCTTGTTGTCTGGGAACTCTCCTCTTGTCCTATTGCTGCAAACGACTCCCCCTCTTCTATCCTCCCGGCTAAGCGGGTTCCTGCGTACTTCGAATTTACCGGCCGGGGCAGGGTCGTTTCGGGACACGGGGCACTTTCCCAACTGCCTGAGCTTCTTGCGGACGCAGGAGGGGCCCGACCCATGCTGCTTTCGGATCCGGGAGTGGCAGCCGCCGGTTTGACTGCACGGGTGGAGAGGCTTCTTTCCGGGGCCGGTATCCCTCCTGCTGTTGTCGATACCGCCATTCCGAGCGACTCCGACATAGAGACGGTACGCAGACTTGGCTACCGCTACCGTGAGAGTCATTGTGATTCCATCGTTGCGGTTGGCGGTGGCTCTGTTATTGATACAGCAAAGGGGGTGAATATCCTTGCCGGCTATGGTGGGGAACGTCTCTCCGATTTTGCCGGAGCGGGTAAGATAAACCGCCGCCTGCCTCCCCTTATTGCTTTGCCTAGTACCAGTGGGACCGGGAGTGAGGCAACCCTGGTTGCGGTTATTGCCGATCATAGCGAAGGGAAAAAGTTACTGTATACCAGCCCGTTTCTCCAGCCTGATATAGCCCTCCTTGATCCTGAACTGACCTCATCCTTACCGCCTTTTCTTACTGCGGCCACGGGGATGGATGCGTTGACCCACGCCGTAGAGGCGTGGTTTTGTCTGGGCCACAATCCTGTCAGCGATCGCCATGCCTTGACGGCAATCTCGCTTATAGGAAAACACCTTTTGCATGTGGTTGCCAATCCCGACGATGTTTCCGGCAGAACGGCATTGGCGCAGGCCAGTAATCTGGCTGGGCTTGCCTTTTCCAATTCCATGGTTGGTATGATCCACTCCCTGGGGCATTCGGTAGGGGCTGCATGCGGAGTACATCACGGAATGGCTATGGCCATACTCCTGCCCTTAGGAATCGAGTACAACCTCTCTCGTATCGGAGGTGATTTGGGTCCTGTCCTGGAAGCCCTGACCGGGACCTCTTCATCGCCGGCCGGGCCTGCCCTTATTGCCGAGGTCCGTCGCATGAACGAAGAGCTTCATCGCATAACGGAAGGCCGCCATCCCCGTTCCTTTTCAGAAATCCGAGACAGGGAGGGCACGCCTTTGGTAAGGGAGGAGGATCTTCCCCGCATAGCAATGCTCTCGCAGGGGGATGGATCTGTGCTCTACAACCCTGAGGAACTTGATTACGATGATGCTCTTCGGGTTCTTAAGGCCGCCTATGAGGGGGGTTCGTTGCACGCTTCATAAAAAAGGACGAAGATAGGGATATGAAGAAAACTTTTCCACGGCCGAAATTGTTTGTTTCCCGGTGCCTTGGTTTTGATGCTTGCCGTTACAACGGTTTGAAGATTATCGACAGAAGCGTCGAATTGTTGAAATCCCACGCCGATATCGTGACGGCTTGTCCCGAGCTTGCCATCGGGCTGGGAGTTCCTCGTAAACCGATTCGAGTTGTCGAGGAGGAGGGGCGCCGGATGCTCTATCAACCTGCAACGGAAAATGACTATGCCGCCGCCATGGAGGCATGGCTCGGAGACTATCTCGATGCTCTGGGTCCTGTGGATGGTTTTATCCTTAAGGCGAAGAGCCCGTCCTGCGGCCCCTGGGGTGTCAAACGCTTTACGAGCAGATATCAGCCTGGAACTTCGAAGATCGGCGCTGGGTTTTTCGGCGGTGAGGTTGTCCATCGTTTTCTCGGCTGTCCCATAGAAGAGGAAGGGCGACTGAGGAACTTCACCATTCGTGAACACTTTTTGACATTTCTCTTTACTCTTGCATCCTTTCGAGACTCTGTGCTTCGTCCCGGAGCCGGAGCGAAAGATCTTGTGCGTTTTCATACAACAAATAAATTGCTTTTTCTTGCATATAATCAGCGCATCATGCGGGAGATGGGAAAACTCGTGGCACGGGCGGGATCGGAAAGCTTTGAGTACTTGACCGAAGAATACCGAGTTTCCCTTGGTCGACTTTTTTCCAAACCTCCGAAACCGAATGCCATGATCAATGCCTTTGAACACGCGTTCGGCGGTCTTTCCGACAAACTTTCTCCGGCCGAGCGGTCATTTTTCATCGACACACTGGAAGAGTATCGTGACGAGCGAATACCGGTAAGCACGATCGTCCATCTTCTCGTTGGATGGGCTCTCCGGTTCGGCAACGACTATTTGTTGGAACAAAGTCTCATAGCGCCTTTTCCCTCAGATCTTGTAGAGATAACCGATAGTGGAAAAGGGAGGAACCGATAATACTGCATCTGACATCACCAATATTCGGAACACTCCCCTTCCTTTTCCCTGTATGCCAGTGTACAATGGCCCAATAACGAAAAACCATCAGCCGTTTCCCGGAAGGAAGGAGCCATGGGCGATTGTATCCCTCGTAAAGCAAAAAGCCTAAAAGAGCAGTGCATCAATTACCTTGAAGAACGTATCATCTCAGGCGACTTCCCAAGTGGCCATCGCCTTCCTTCCGAGCGGGCGCTCGCCGGTATGCTCCGGGTCAGCAGGCCCGTTGTTCATGAAAGTGTGGTGGAGCTTTCCAACCGGGGATTCATCACGATTCTTCCGAGACGGGGCTGCATCGTGAATGATTTTCGAACCACTGGCTCCTCAGAGCTTCTCTCTTCCCTTTTTCGGTACGCAAGCGGTTCTCTGCGGCCCGATATCCTCAGTGGCATGGCGGAGATGCGTCTTCTTTTTGAGACCGAAATGGCTCGTCTCGCGGCTCTGCGGCGAAGTAACGAAGGCATAGTCAGACTTAAGGCCGCCCTCAGGCAGGAAGTTAAGGTTGCCGAATCGGTTGATTGGAGGGGAAAAGTCATCGCTGAAGCAGATTATGCTTTTCACCACGCCATAGCCCTTGCCGGGGAAAATATCGTGTATCAAATGCTGATGAACAGTTTCAGAACCCTTTATCTCAATGTTCTTTCCCGCTTTTATGGCAAGCGTTTTGATCTTCGTCCGATCCTCGACAAACATCGGGCTCTATTGGCAAACATTGTCGAAGGAAAAGGGGAAGATGCCGCCTGGGAAATGAAGGGATTATTGACGATGAATAAGGCAGTATAGGCGCCTTGATAGGTGGCCGTCGGGAAACCGGTATGGATACCAGGAGAATCATTGAGCATCGGCTGTACAGGGTGAAGAAAATCGTATATTCCGGCATCGCCATGATCCTGGCTATTGCCTTGAACATCCTGCTTATCCGCCTCAATCTGCTTTTTGATTCCCCTCTCTATCTCAATACCATAGGGTCCTTTTCAGTCATTTTGTTATATGGATTGGTCCCCGCTCTTTTTACGGCTTTTTTCACCCATCTTATCGGAGCCCTCTTTTTTTCATGGCAGGTAGCTTTCTTTCCCTTCCTTTTTTCTCATCTTGTGGTACTTGTCCTTTTTTATATGCTGCTTCGGCGGAACAATTTTGTCACAATTGTCGATGTTGTCATTGCCGTGGCGATCATTGCCTTCGCAAATACCTTGACCTCTTCTACCATAGCAGCGCTACTGTATCATGGCATAAGCGGTCACTCCAGCGACTATTTGATAATAGGTTTCATGTCCGCCGGGGTAAGCCCTTTCTGGGCAGGTTTCTGGGGGCGGTTTCCGATCAATCTTGTTGATAAAGGGCTTACCCTTTTTCTTGTTTACGGTTTGAAACGGATGATTGAATCAGGACGGGGCCGGGAAAAAAAGGATATTCTGCCATAGAAGATCTATTGCTCAAGTTGTTCAATCTCGCTGGCACAGGTTGTTCGATTTCTTCCGTTCCGTTTTGAGTAATAGAGAGCAACATCCGCTCTATGGATGCAGGCTTCGATGTTTTTATCCACGGATGGACGATAGTGGGCCACCCCTGCAGAGATTGTTACTTGTTCGCTACATGCCATAAGCTCCTCGTGGCAGGTCCCCACCTTTTTTCTCAGCCTTTCGGCAATGTCGTAGGCTGTCGTTTCGGGAACCTCTTCCAGAAAAACAAGAAACTCTTCGCCCCCGTAGCGTACCCCCATATCCTGCTGGCGGAGATTGTCTCGTATGATTCTGCTCACGCTTTTGATTACCTCGTCTCCTGCCGTATGGCCGTAGGTGTCGTTAACCTTCTTAAAATGATCGATATCCAACATTATGATGGAGAATGAATAGAAATCACCCTTTTCCATGAGTTTATCAGAGACGACGGTGGTGAAGTAATGCCTGAATCTAAGGTGGGTCATCATATCGGTGGTAGACATTTCAAAAAGGATCGCATTGTAAAGGGCGGAAGAGGCTAACCTTGAAATGTCCAGGAGGTAACGTTCCTCTTTTGGGGTATAAAGCCCTCCCTGGATGCGTTCTCCAAGCAAAATGATACCGGTAAGGTGGCCTCTTGCGATGAGGGGGATCAAAAGAGTCGGGGAGAGAAGGCCGATTATCTGTAATGCTGGTGCAGAAGGGCAGAGGCTCCTGCTCTCTTCCAGGGTATAACAGCGCGGTTCGTGAAGAAATTGAAAGCTAAGAGGATCATCGATGCTAATCTGATAATCCCTGTTATGGTCGAGGAGGAAACCCTCCTGATTTCTTGTCAATCGTAAACTTTTCGAGTCAAGATCGTTTCTTGCAAAAAGAGCGGCCTGTGTGACCCTCATTTGGCCCATGCAGATATAAAGAATCGAATCAAGAAGGCTTGAGAGATCAAGCTGGCTGCTGAGGCTTTTACTAATTTCCAAAAGCTGTCGGATATCAAAGAGTTCTTTTTCTAGTTCTTCATTGCTTTTCGGCTGATTCTGTGCTTCGGTCATCTATATTCCATTGCCGTAATTGTAATCCGGAAAGGGGTGCTTCTTCAAGAAAAAATGTGATATCGTTTTTGATGATGGAAATGAATCGGAATATACGGCAACATTTTTTTGATACCGGCTTGATGTGGCTTACACGTCCTCGGCTTGAATCGGAACAGCTTCGAAAACTAACACCCGAGTTTATGCTGAGCCTCGATTACTTTTTGGAAAACCGGGAGGAGTTTCTTGCTCTTGAGCGACTCTATGGGAATGCCGTTCGAAACGGTGTACTTGCTTCCTTCGGTATTGCTTCTGTTGATAAGGATATAGGCCTTGGCCTTTTTGCTGCAGAACCCCTGAAACGTGAAGATTTTGTTGGCGAGTATACTGGTATCGTTCGGGAGGCTAGAGAGATTGATGCCGACGAAATTGATGCGGCTGGCCATTATCCCGATGACTGGGCATGGGATTACCCCGTTGATATTCCGGGCCTTCCTCCCCTGGAGATTGATGCTGCGACGGAGGGAAATCCCCTTCGCTATGTAAATCATTCTCTGTTTCCCAATCTTCGTCCCGACCATTTCCTCCTTGACGGCGTCTGGGTGATTATTTTTGTTGCCGACAGAGATATCGAAAGAGGAGAAGAGCTGACTATCGATTATGGAGATGCCTATTGGAGTGACGGTTTCCGGGAACTTGTGCTACGGGAAGGCGAACTTGAAAAACTTGGCCTCCGTGATCACATCGACCATATGGAATCGTGATCGTGGGGCCTGGTGCCACCCCACCCATGACTGTCACCGGTGCACAGGTGGCTCGCCTATGCATCCGGCGGCAGGATTTGCTTGAGGAAGGCTTGGGTTCTCTCTTCGACGGGGTTTGAAAAGATTTTTTCCGGAGTGCCCTCTTCGAGGATGGTTCCTTCATCCATAAACACGACCCGATGGGCCGCCTCTTTTGCAAACCACATCTCGTGGGTGACGACTACCATGGTCATTCCTTCCTTCCCTAACTCTTCCATAACGCCGAGTACCTCGCCGACAAGTTCAGGATCAAGGGCGCTGGTCGGTTCATCGAATAACATCACCTTGGGCTGCATGGCCAAGGCCCTGGCAATTGCCACCCGCTGTTTCTGCCCCCCCGAGAGCATGGCAGGGTAGGTCTCCGGCTTATCTTCAAGACCGACCTTTTCCAAAAGATGCAATCCCAGTTCCCGAGCCTCTTTTTTCGGCATGCCTTTTACATGGACCGGTCCCTCGATCACGTTTTGTAAGACCGACATATGGGGAAAGAGGTTGAAATGCTGAAACACCATTCCCATATCCTGCCGTACCCTGTTGAGTACCTTGTTTATCGGCTTTATATGTTCTCCGTCGAGGTAAATTTTACCTTGCTGTGCGATCTCAAGAAAATTCATACAGCGGAGCAGCGTGCTTTTTCCGGAGCCACTGGCCCCGATGATGACGACAACCTCACCTTCAGCCACATCGAGGCTGAGGCCCTTCAACACATGCAGCTCTCCGTACCATTTTCCTATCGCTTCGACACGGATGAGTGGTTCTTTAAATCTGGTCACGGTCGCTAACCCTCAATCGTTTTTCCAAGCGGTGAACACCGATGGTGAGTACGCTTGTCATAATCAAATACCAAATGGCGACAATGATCAGCATTTCCATGTACATGAATGTGGAACTGCCGAGTTGCCGCCCCTTAAGAAGCAGCTCAGGAACCGCAATGGTGCTGGCCAGGGAACTGTCCTTTAGAGCGATGATAAACTGGTTGCCCAGCGACGGAACGGCCCGTTTAAAGGCTTGAGGAAGGATGATCCTTCGCATCGCCTTTCGCCTGGGCATTCCAAGACTTCTTGCCGCTTCCATTTGGCCATAGTGGATCGACTGAATGGAGCCCCGAAAGATTTCGGCTATATAGGCACCGTTATGAACACCGAGGGCAATGATAGCCGACGGGAAAGGGGGGATGGTCACCACCGTGGTGAGGCCGTAGTAGATGATGAAAAGCTGAAGCAGCAGTGGTGTTCCCCGAATAAGAAAGATGTAGGCCGAGGATACACCATGGGCCACCTTGTTTCTCGATATTGTCCCAAGCGCGGCTATCAGCCCGAGAACCAGGCCTGTGAGAATACCAAGAGTCGTAATTTCCAACGTGAGGAGGGCGGCATCCCGGAAAAGTAAAAACTTTGCCGGGATGACCGAAAAATCCCAAGGGAAGATATGTTCCACGATCGTTTCCGCTTATTCTACGGTGATATCTTCGCCGTTAAACCATTTTCCACTAATACGTTTCAATGTTCCGTCGGAACGCATCTCTGCGAGAATCGTATTTACCGTTTCGCGTAGCTCGTCATCATCGGCTTGGAAGGCAATACCCATTTTTTCGGTTCGGAGAACAGAGCCGACCAGGGTCAGCTTATCTCCTCCCTTGAGTTTACCGATGGCGTTTAGTCCGACGATACGATCGGTGAGGACTCCGTCTACACGGCCGTTGAGCAGTTCCATAAGGGTCTGATTGTCGTCTTCGTACAACTTAACCTTTACACCGAGGGCATTGGCATCTCCCTCAAAGGTTGTTCCCGTCACAAGGCCGATGGTGTTGTCGGCACTTAGTTCGGATGGGCCGTCGATACCACTGTCTTTTCTTACGATCAGCTGCGGGCCCGAATAGTAATAGGGATCGGAGAAGTCTACAACCTTTTCCCGCTCTTCGGTTATGCCCATGCTGCCGAGAATCCCGTCATAGCGGCCTGCCCGCAGTCCCTCAATGATACCATCCCAGGCTGTTGTTTTGTATTCTAGGGTTTTTCCCATCCTCTTTGCAATTTCTGCTGCAACGTCGACGTCGAATCCCTCTACATCACCATTTTCAGTGATGAAATTGAAGGGAGGATACCCTCCCGATCCTGCAAAGCTTATCGTGTTGTCCGATGATTCCTGTTTTCCCCCGGCAAAAAGGGTGGCTGCCGGAAGCAGCAATGCAATCATAAGCAGCACACTAGTAATTCGTTTCATGTTACCTCCTGATATTTATAGTACTTATATTTAGTATACTATGAATATAATAACCACATTTTATGTGATCATCAAGATGTGAAACGTAGTTTCGTCTTAATTTATTGTTTATAAATGATATATGAATCGATATGGAGTTATTTGTTTTGATATTTTTATTATAGCAGTAATTATATCGCTTGAGGTTATGATGAATTTATTTACTATTTATTTGATCAGTAAACCATGAGTCATCTCTGTACTGTGGATAGAAAAACGCTTTCGATGAAACTTGAAAAAGATCACCGAAAGCGCGAGGAGGAAGTGAAGAGCCAGCAGGCTATGTTGCTCCGGATGCTGAGCAAGCTACATGACTCTCTTCTTTGATACTACAGTATTTATGCGGGAAATGCCAGCGAGAGAAGGGATTATAAGGAACTATTTGCCAGATCCTCTTCCTTCGGATAGAGTAAGGGGAGATATCATGGAGCAAATTCGTTGCAGCATCAAGACAAAACTTAATCTTAGCATCGGTAGTGCCGTGCTTTTTTTTCTGGCGCTTCTTCTTGTCATTAGTTATGGTCTTTTCAAGGATAGTGCACTGAAAAGTACCGAAGCGTTGAGCCTTGCCCTTCTTGACGGTACGGATAAGCAGATTGATGCCTTTTTCGGGGAGCTTGAGAGAATCACCCGCTCGGTGGCCGAATTCCCATCGGTCAGAGGGGTCGAGACGGAGCGCATGCAATTAGAATTTCTCGCTACGGTTCGTGCACGGAAGAGGATGTTGAGGGCCGTCTATCTCGGAACGGCGGAGGGGCAGATGTACGAATGGGGCTACGGTCCCGGTTTTGTCGATAATGCCCCGGTTTTTCCCTCCGATTACGATCCAAGAGAGCGACCGTGGTACAAGGCGGCATTGACTGCCGGAGATTACACCATAACCCGTCCCTATCTGTATGCCAGTGTTCCGGCAATTGGTATAACCGCGGTCATCCCCGTACGTACGGAAGGGGGGCGTTTTGTCGGGGTCCTCGGCGTAGACGTCATGCTTTCCGACCTCCAGCAAATCGTCGATGAGATGGATATGCATCACATCGGCAAGGTTGTGTTACTCAACAAAGAACAGGTTCCCATCGTCAATCAATTTGCGGAAGGGGTCTTTGATCCTTCGGTGGTGCCGAGTGAAGGGGACGGAAGTTTTATCCATACCTTCGGTGGTCAACTTTTCTATGTGGCGAGCAAGCAGAATAGAAGTAGCGGCTGGACCTTGCTTTTGGCGCTTCCTTATCGAAACATCATGGAACGACCAATGGCGACGATTCGCTTGATGATTATGCTTGATGTCATGCTTATGCTTTTCCTCTTTGTTGCCCTGGGGGCATTGTCAACGGCTTTATCATTCATCCGTTACTCGCCATCGTAAAGGTGATACGAACCGTTGAGTCGGGGAAGCAGGATATTTCAATGGCCGTTGATACGGGGGATGAGATTGCCCTTCTCGCAGATGAGCTCAATGCCCTGGTAGTTCGTGTGAATGATTATTCTCGAAAAATGGAGGAGGAGGTCAGACGCCGGACAAAACAATTGACGGCATTGCAACAGGAAAATCTTCGACTCAGAGTCATTGAAGAAAAAGAACGAATTTACGGTTACCTCCACGACTCCCTTGGTGCACGACTGACAAATATTTTTCTTTCCAACAGTGTCGCCCAAAATTCTCACGACCCGGAACTCTTGAAAAACATGCATGAACGGATAGAAGATAATACCCAGCTTGCCATAGGAGATCTGAAGGAAATCCTTGCCGGGGCAGATACGGACACCAGGCGGATCATCGACTTTCGGCGTTTGGTTACCCACACCCTCGGCGATCGCCTGAAACTGCGGTATATTACTTTTCAGTGCAACATCGAAGATTCCGATCCACTGAACGAGCTTCCCTATGCCTTACGTTTCGAGCTTGAAAATATCCTGCAGGAGCTGGTCAGCAATGTGTTAAAGCACTCGGGAGCCAAGTCCGTTACCCTCGATATCTCGGTTCATGATGGAGTGGTTAGAATCGCTTTTGAAGACGATGGAAAGGGCTTCGATCCTTCGGAGGCCTCCATTGGTTTCGGGATCAGAAATATGATGAACAGGGTCCGGGGAATGGGCGGCCGTTTTTCCCTCGACAGCAAACCGGGTGGTGGCACCAGGGTGTCTATTGAGGTAGAGGCAAGATGATCAGGATCATGATATGCGAAGATGAACGGGAGGCGAGGGAAGGTTTTCGCTATCTCTTGGGGCTTGATGAGGAGATACGTGTTGTCGGGGCTTTTGCTTCCGCCGAGCAGTTAATCGATTCGATCCGTGAAGTGGGGACTCCCGACGTGGTAATGATGGATATTGGCTTGCCTGAGATGAGCGGCATCGAGGCAACCAGAATCATCCATGAAAAATGGCCTCAGATTAATATTTTGATTCTTACCATCTTCGAGGAGGAGGAGAAAATCCTTTCCGCCATTCAGGCCGGAGCATCGGGCTATGTACTGAAAAATACCAGGCCGGGCGAGCTTACCAGTCAGATAAAAGCGCTCTACCGGGGCGGCAGTCCGATCAGTCCGCAGATTGCACGAACCCTTCTCGGAGAGCTTAGAAAAGAAAAATCTCCTGCCGACCATGTCGATTATAATTTAACTCCTCGGGAGCTTGATGTGGTAAAGGGGATTATCGCCGGTTACACCTACAGGGAGATTGCCGATCGCTACAATATTTCCGGTTCTACGGTGAAAAAGCATATCCTGCATATCTATAAAAAACTCAATGTAAGTAGTAGGGTCGAGTTCATGAAAAAGATGTATGGGCCAAATGGCCCATTGTCCGCTTTATAAGCTCTCCACCCATCGATTCTTTAAAAGAAAAATTCTCCTCCTGGCCCCTGGTCCCGTTCGATTTTCCGTGATGAAATGATAACTAAGGAAAATACACAAATAAAGGAGGCTTGTGCCTATGAGCGCACAGGAAAAAAAGGGCGTAATGGACTGGTATTTTAAATCAAATCTTCTGGTGAGGATCTTGATTGGCCTAGTCCTTGGTGCCATTGCCGGGATCATTTTCGGCTCATCAATTCTCTGGATCGCTCCTTTCGGTGATCTGTTTGTCAGGCTTCTTAAGATGATCGTGATGCCGGTAATCTTTGCCACCCTGGTTGTGGGGGCGGCCAGTATCAGTCCTGCTCGGCTCGGGAAGGTCGGTATCAAGATTGTACTGTTTTATCTACTGACTTCAGCCTTTGCCGTGGCCATCGGTCTTATTTTCGGGAACCTTTTTCATCCTGGTACCGGACTTGATCTTGCTTCGGTAGCCAATGCCTCTGGACGTGAGCTTGTGAAGCCTTCACTGACTTCGACACTGCTTAATATTGTTCCCACCAATCCCTTCAGCGCCATTGCCGGAGGCGATGTGCTTCCTACGATCTTCTTTGCCATTATCTTCGGTATCGGGATCAGCTATCTGAAAATCAGCGAGAACGACAGAATCAAGCAGGCTGGTGATGTTCTGTTCCGCGTCTTTGACGGAGCCGCCGAGGTTATGTACATGGTTGTTCGCTGGGTGTTGCAGTATGCCCCCGTCGGAGTCTTTGCCTTGATAGCCGTAGTTTTCGCCAAACAGGGAGCCGCTGCGGTCGGCCCTCTTGGAAAGGTCACCCTTGCCGTCTATATCGCCTTGATTGTGCATGTCTTCTTGGTGTATGGCGGCCTGCTCACGGCAAACAAACTTAACCTTTTTCATTTCCTCTCCGGGGCCAAAGAGGCGATGTTGACCGCCTTTGTCACCCGTTCTTCCAGCGGCACCCTGCCGGTAACCATGAAGTGCAGTGAGGAAAACCATGGGGTTGACCGAAATATTTACTCCTTTACCCTCCCGCTTGGTGCTACCATCAACATGGACGGTACTGCCATCTATCAGGGGGTCTGTGCGCTTTTTATCGGTTTTGCCATCGGCTTACCGCTGAATTTTACCCAGCAGATTACCATTATCATTACCGCTGTACTTGCATCGATCGGTACGGCAGGTGTTCCCGGAGCCGGTGCCATCATGCTTTTGATGGTCATGGATTCGGTCGGTCTTCCCATTACCGAGGGAAGTCCCGTTGCCGCCGCATATGCCATGATCCTTGGAATCGATGCCATTCTTGATATGGGCAGGACCTGTATCAACGTCACCGGCGATATGACCGGAACCTTACTAATCGCCAAAAGCGAGAAACAAGTTGATATGAGTAAATGGCAGAAAAAGTAGTACGCTGACTCGACGTATTCAGAGGCCGCCCGAATCTAAGAATCTAAGGCGGCCTTTTTCATCGGCTTTGCTCAGCGATGTTTTTTATAGTTTATGCGGGCAACGAAGGATGCAAGAAGAAGAAAACCGGACATTGCCACAAAGACCGAGGGGATGGAGAAATGAATGGAAAGCACGGATCCGATCAGCGGGCTTATGGCCCATCCAAGGCTTCCCACCGTTGTTTGTATGCCGAAAAGGGTACCTCGATTTTCTGCGCTGGTTAAACTGGTAAGATGACTTTGCATCAGCGGCTCAAGACCTCCGGCAAAGAAAGAGCCTGCGACGAAAAATATGGTAAATCCCATTATGCTGTTCATGACCGAAGCAGGCAGAACCAGGATTGATGCAGCCAGGGCAAAGATCGATATAAGTTTTAGCCGGGGATGACGATCACCCAGTTTACCGAGCAAAATTCCGGAGATGGCGGTTACCAGTCCTATGACTCCTGAGATGGCCCCCATGATGGCAGCCGCTCCCTCTACCTTGCCCCGAAGCAGTTGAACCTGGATCGGCAGAAATGGGGTAGGCATACTTCTTGCGGCCCTGAGGAGAAAAAGGATGATGAGGAGAGGGCCTATCTGTTTCCAGGGCAATGCCCTGACCGCTTCGCTGAATGCGGAAATACCCCGTTTCCCGTTTTCTTTATTCCTCTGTTTTCGCCCCTCTTTCGGTTCCCGCACCAAAAAAAGAACTAAAATAAAGCTGGTAAGCATGACACCGCTGCCGATCAGAAAGCTTACCCGATAGCCGAGATATTCGGCAGAAAGTCCTCCGATTGTCGGCCCGATGATATACCCGATAAAGGTACTGGAGGCGAGAAGACCAAGAGATGAGGATAGCTTATCCGAGGGCGTTCCTGCTGCAACTAAGGTTGCGGCTGCGGTTACTGTTCCCGTAAAAAAGCCTTGGCAAAGCCTGAGTAGGAGGACCGACATGGGGCTCTGAACGGTACTCATGATCGCGAGAATGATGGTTCCCGTTGCCATTGCGCGAAGCATCATCAGTTTTCTTCCGTAACGATCCGAAAGTGCTCCCCATATCGGCGCTGCGATTCCCATAGAAATACCGGGGACTGCGCTGATCCAGCCAACCCATTGTTTCAACTCAACGGGATCGGTGACTCCCAGTTCCTGGAGAAAAAAGGGAATAAAAGGAAGTACGAAGCCAAATCCCGTGAGACTGAGGATCTGAGTAAACCAAACTGTATAGAGATTTCGTTGCCAGTGTTCCATTTATGTGAGATTATCATGAAGAATCAAAAGGGTGAATCTATCTGACTGCATCTTGCGACTTTTTTACAAGAACAAGGAGAGGGGTGATGTCGCCACAAAACGAACGGGAAACGTTCCGCGGTCTTGCGGTCAAACGGCGAGGCTCAAAGCCGTGGGAGCGGGATCTGAAACGATATCTCAGAGGGCCGCGGCATCGCTGGATCGTAACCGCTCCTTTCGCATTTCGCCCTTCTCTTCGTCGAGAGTTGGAGGACTTGGCCCTGCAATCGATTGAGAAGCATGGAGCCGGTTTTTGCTTCGAGGCAAGGATTTCCGAGATATATCCCGTTTTGATGCGCCTTCAGTGCGCTTCAAGGCTCTTCCTCCTGGTCGACAGCTTTCGTGCGGGGGCGGCGGAAGAGCTTTACCGAAGGATCGTTACCCTTCCCTGGGAATTACTGCTCCATGATGGAATCGCTCTTTCTGTACATGTCTCCCTGCGTCGATGCAGAATCGAGCACGAAGGAGCTGCTGAGCATACCCTTTATCAGGCTCTGGAACGGCGTGCTGAAGAGGCCGGACTCTCCCTTTCCGTATCCAATGATGCGCCTTCTCAGATGATTGAGCTCTTCGGAGAGGATAACCATTTTGAACTGCGTCTGGATGCCTGCGGGGAGCAGCTTTATCGTCGCGGTTATCGTCCGCTGGTCGGTCCTGCTCCGATTCGGGAGAATATTGCCGCCTCGCTTCTGCAATGGTACCGCATAGAATGTGGTCCTTTTTCCCTCTTTGTCGATCCTATGTGCGGCTCAGGAACCTTTCCTATTGAAGCTTGGGCAATGGCCTCCCACTTTCCTCTTGCCGGCCACCGCCGGTTTTCCATCTTTTTATGGCCGGTTTTTTCCAAGGCTGCATGGAACTGGGAAGCACATCGGCTTTATGGCGAGGCGGATATCACCGCGGCCGATGAACCGTTATTCTGGGGCAGTGATAAGGATCCGAAAATGGTACACATCAGCAGACTGAACGGAGAACGGGCAGGCGCAGCCGGGAACATTGGCTTTTTACATGAGGACTTTTTTCATCTTAGCCCTCAGGATCTTTTTTCTTCAGATCACGTGTCTCGAGTTGAAGGGAATAGAGGGGCCCTCTTGGCCATCAATCCTCCCTACGGAGTGAGATTGAAGGGAGATGATAATCTGTTTGTGCGTATTATCGATAGAAAAAAGAGGATATGGCAGGGATGGGACCTTCTCCTCCTTGCTCCACGTTCTCTTGCTCTGCCTCCCGGAAAAAAGAGCATAGATTTCGAGAACGGCGGAATCCCGATGAAGTGTATACTTTTCTAAGCATCTATGCCGAAGACCGTTCTTACCAGTGCGGCCAGGGCAAAACTAATAGCGGCAACACCAAAACTTAAAGAGATCATCTCAAGAAAGCGGCGTCGGAATGGAAGCTCCTTTGCCACCGAGATGTAGAAGGTAAAGCCGAGAATAATGAGTGCCGCAACCAGCAGGGTTACACCAAGACTTACATAGCTGTTCGAGAAGATGAAAAAGGGGAGAATCAGCAGGGTCACTGTCACAATATAGGCGATACCTGTATAAACGGCAGAGGTTAATGCCTTTTCATGATTACCTTCGGATTGATTGGAAAGATATTCGCTTGCCGCCATTGAAAAGGAAGCGGCAATTCCGGTAATGAGCCCTGCAGCTGCAATCATGCTTCCGTTTCGAAAGGCGAAGGTAAGGCCGGCCAAAGCCCCGGTCAGTTCGACCAATGCATCATTCAGTCCCAACACGATAGAGCCGACATATTCCAGTCTCTGCTCGTTCAAGAGCCGTAACAGTTCTGCTTCGTGTCGCTCTTCATCGTCGACAATGCCCTTTGCCTCAGGAACCGTTTCTGCCAGCTTGGTGTACGCCTGGGCAGCGGAAGATTCGCCAAGTTCCATTAGTTTTACCGCAAAGGTAAGACCGAGCAGCCTCGCCAAGAAGGGAAAAAACCAGACCTTAAACCGTTTCGGCTTTGCATTGCCTCCTGTATATCGTGCCCAGATATCATGATGGCGCTTTTCTTCTTCGGCGATCCGCAGGAGCACCTTTTGGTTCTCCGGATCCTTCTCTCGCTTTGCAATTTTTCGGTAAACCTGATATTCGGTGATCTCATTTCGCTGCATCTCGGCTATCATGTCCATGATCTTCTCCTTGGCATGATCGAAAGTATATACTGTTTCGAGCAAGAAGAGAAGCTGAGATCGGAAACTATGGACCGGTCTTCTCCAGTAGGTATTCTATTTCCTCGATATCCAATTCATCACAGGCCCTTTCCAGTTGGTTCGCAAAATCTATCAGTTCGGGATGCTCCTCTTTTGACGCTTCACGCTTAAGGAGTTCGGCAAAGTCGGCTATTTCATCGATGGCCCTCACCAATCTGACTGCTTCCCATTGCTTTTGTAGCGAGGCCGGCAACACTATGCTGGATTGTCGCTTAGAATCGTGTTCCTTTCTATGTTTTTCATCCGGCTGTAGCGCCCCTTCTTCGTCATCTGCCGACCGCCATTCCACCGAATCGAAGGATAGGGTGAAGGTCGATCCAGAACCCACATTGCTCTTTACATCGATACTTCCTTCCATCCCTTCTGCCAGATTTTTCGAAATTGCCAAACCAAGGCCGGTTCCCCCGTATTTTCTGGTGCTTTGGCCCTCCTGCTGACGAAAAGCCTCGAAAATAACATGCTGCTCTTTCTCCGGGATTCCAATACCGGTATCTATTACCGAAAAAGTGAGATTGCATCGTTGATCCTTCTGCTTTATATAGGCAGCATGAATTTCAAGGCAGACGCTGCCTTTTTCTGTGAATTTTAGGGCATTACTTACGAGGTTAATAAGAATCTGACGCACTCGGTCCTCATCAAGCTTTATCTGCTTGGGAATGGGGGTTCTCTCTTTTGTTATAAGGTCAATCCCTCGTTTTTTTGCCTCCATCTCGAAAAGCGCGATAATTTCCCGAACAAGGTGATGCGGAGAGAAGAAATCGTAGTTGAATTGGACCCCTCCTGCTTCTACTTTTGAAAAATCAAGGATATCACCAATAAGAGTAAGAAGATTTTTTCCCGAAAGATCGATCTGTGCGGCATACTCTTTTAGTTTAGGATCGCTCGTATTTCTTGCTATCAGATCATTGAAACCGAGAACCGCATTCAACGGCGTACGGATTTCGTGGCTCATATTGGCAAGGAACATACTTTTTGCTTTATTGGCTTCCTCAAGTCCCCGCTCCATGGCGATGCGTTCACTGATATCCCGACTGATGGCGATGATTTCCTGGCTGTCTGTTCTCCTGCTGTGGGTTTCAAACCAGGTATATGATCCGTCTTTCTTTTGGATGCGGTAGACAAGGGTCGTAATCCTTTCACTGGGACTACCTAGATGGTTCTTCCCGATCTCAATGACTCTTTCAATATCTTCCGGATGTATTATCTCCTCGACTTGTCTTCCTAGTAACTCTTCCTGCTCATAGCCCAGTAGCCGTATACAGGCGGGACTTACGTAGAGATAGATCCCTCCGGGAGCATGCTGACTGATCATATCGGAGGAGTTTTCAGCAAGCATACGGTATTTCCTCTCACTTTGCTGTATGGTCCGCTCGGCCTGTCGCCGCTCGGTTACATCGTGCATAATTGCCAGCAAGAGCTTTCGCTGGTCGAGATTCAGAAGCGTCATATGTACGTTGACTTCTCGTAGTTCTCCCGTTTTTGTTGTGTGCTGGGTATCAAAGGTTGCCTGATCGAATTCGGAAATGCCTTGTACCAGTTCTTTTACCCGTTGCTGGTGATCGGGGGGCTGGATGTCGAGATAGCTTAACTGTTTTATCTCGTCTTTACCGTATCCGAGGGATTCGATAGTGGCCTGGTTACATTCGCTGATCCCTAATGTTTCCGGATTAATAAGGAGAATGGAATCGGCCGCAGTCTCAAAGAGATTTCGATAGAGGGTCTCCGATTCCCATAGCCGTCGTTCCGATTCACGTTGTTGGGTAACATCATTTTGGATTGCGACGAAACTTATCACCATGCCAAAATCGGAGAAAATCGGTGCTATGGTTTGATGTGCATAATAAATCGTTCCATCTTGCTTTCGGTTGATGATCTCCTCTTCCCAAAGTTCTCCCGCAAGGATACTCTCCCAGAGTCTTGCAAAATAGCTCTCGGGCATCATACCGCTGTTCAGGATGTTTGGGGTCTTGCCCTCTGCCTCTTCCCAACTGTATCCGGTAATCCTCTCAAAGGCAGGGTTTGTGTAGGTTATGATCCCCTCCCTGTCGGTCATGTAGATTGCGTGTCCCGCCTCTCGAACCGCCCGCTTGAACTCAATTAATGACAGGGTCTTCTGCCGTATCGTTTTCGACAATCTATTGAATACCTTTCGCATGGTTTCAAGTTCGGAAAAGCTGTTTGCTATGACACCGATAGTCTGGGGCGTTTTCTCGATAACCGACTGTTCGATGATATGCTGCATCTGGGTGAGGGGCCGTACAATGTTGTTTTCTAAGGTTCTTTTGAGAATGATCAGCACCGATCCAATGAAAAAAAGGAAAAGGAGGGTGGTAAGGACCAAGGAACCAATTATTTCAAGGGCGGTGGCTGATATCGGTACGGCATAGGTAAGTATCCAATGGGTTTCGGGAATGGAGCGGGCCACTGCTATGTAGAGTCTCTCGCCAATAGAGACGAAAGCACTTGTTTCGCCATCGTTCTGTCTGATGTCGTGGATAACCGGAAGATCACCCCAATTGGCTTTTTGCTGGAGGAGACGAGGATCGGGGTGGAGCAAAAGGTTCCCTGACTGGTCGGTCACAAAAACAAGATTTTCGATATTTACCATTCCAATGGTCTGCATCATTTGATCGAAAAGATAATTGTTGTTAAGCTCGGCGATGATGTTTCCTTGTCCTTCAAGGGGATGTACCAGAAAAATACAAAGCTTTCCAGTATGGGGGCTGATGATCGGCCCCGTAGACAAGGAGGTCAGCCCCGGAGTTGGGACAGCCTCGTGCAGCAGATTGGAAACATCTTGATGTGCTTGTATTTTTGAATTTGCTGCTACTACGGTTCCGTCTGTGTCGGCAAAGGCGATTTTGCTGAAAATCTTGAACGATTCTTGAAACGAGGTAAGATGGTCATTCATACGTTCCGTTGGTTGTTTGGATAGAAACGTGAGAGAGGTATCGGCTACCGTCAGATACTTTTGAATCGTTGAGGCTATGGTTGCCGTTACTATTTTTTGCTGATCCCGATGAAAACGATAGGCGGTAAGTGTTTGAAGCGGGATGATCGTTACAAGGAGCGCCAGAATAGAGCCGAAAATAAAGGGATATAGCGACTTTCTTAATGTGATAATCAAGGGCTTTGGCATAGTCATGTAACCATAAGTAACTATATGGTTTTTTTAGTCGATTGCAAGGTGGCGAACGAATGGCTACAATGGCGAGATGGAGAATGAGAAACCCCCAGCTGGTATCTTTGACTATATTGAGCCTGACGGAATCATCTCTGCTGTTGAGATCTCTTACGGCATTAATCTGGACGGTACGTGGAGTGCGTTTCCCAGCTATGTAAATCGCGTATACGGACTTCGGGATGAAGATGGTAATCGGTATGTGGTGAAACTGTATCGTCCGGGGCGCTGGTCCGTTTCGGCGATAGAGGAAGAACACGGCTTTTTGCTGGAGTGTGCCGCAGAAGAGGTCCCCGTCGTTGCACCTCTTTCGGGAGTAGATGGAAGGACGCTTCATTTTCTGGAGTGTCCCGCCATATCAGGTTCCTATCCCTTTGCTCTTTTCCCTCTTCGGTCGGGACGACTTTTCGAAACGGATCGTGATGAAGATTATCTGCGTATCGGCTCTCTGATCGGGCGTCTTCATCGAATTTCCCGCCAGGGGAAAGCTCACGTCAGGCAGGAATGGCTTCCCTCACTTAGCAAGAATCACCTTGAGATGCTGCTTGAGCAAAACCTGGTTTCTTCTTCTTTGCGTCGGCATTTCGAGGGATTATGTCTCCACTGCATTGAAACAATCGAACCGCTTTTCTCTCATCAGCCCCTTTTGCGTCTTCATGGCGACTGCCATAGAGGTAATATCCTGGAACGGCCGGGAGAAGGCTTGATGCTTATCGATTTTGACGATATGTCAAACGGCCCGGCGGTACAGGACCTTTGGTTGTTGCTTCCCGATCGGATTGGGGCCTGTGAATATCAGTTTTCGCTTTTGCAGGAAGGCTACGGCCAATTTTCGGCCCTTTCCCCTGGTTCCGCGCTTCTCATAGAACCCCTGCGCTTTATGCGAATGCTTCACTATCTCGCATGGACCGCCCATCAGCAATGCGACCATGATTTTTCCCTGCGTCACCCACAGTGGGGGAGCGAGGCGTTTTGGATTCGAGAGCTTGCGGATTTTGAAGAGCAATTCGACTATATCCGAAAGATTCTCGATTCTTCTTACACCGGATAGCTTTCGATAAAGCGCTGAAGATTTCCTCTGATATAGCGGAAAACCCTACGCCGTTTCTCTCCATCGGTAGATTTAGGATCGAAGAGAATAACATGTACCCTGGCATCGTCCTGTCTGGTCCCCATGACGATGGCGTTGAGCATGATTCGTGCTCCCCGTAGTTGCAACTGGATATCACTCAGGTAGCTCTTCGGAGAAAAGAGCCCTTCCTGGGGAAAGGCGCAGGCCGCCCCGGCACTGCTGATGTCGAGTAGCTTCCCCTGAATGATGGAACCGTCTCTCGAAACATTGATCGTCGCCTGAGCATCCTTCGCACACAATGCCCTTACGAATTTTCTTCGCCCCTTCGCCTCATTAGCCTTGAGAACGTCCAGCAATATCTTTTTTGTTTCCGCGAAGCCCAATTTCAACCGTATAAAGCCTGCGGGAAGCGAATAATCAATCAGATATTTTTTTGCCAGTTCCTGATTCTCATCGTAGGTAAAGATACCGATTCGAGGGTCGTCATATTGGTCGGAGTTTTTCATTTCGAGTATGTAACGTTCCCATTCCGGTTCTTTCATGGTCGAATCGATGTTGATGAAGAGCACCGACCCCGGGAAGGCCTTCATAAGGCGTGCGGCTCTGTTATGATCTTTTAGAACATAGGCCTCGTATTCCTCCGAGACAATTTCTTCAATCATTTCATCCTTGATGACACTGTGTGGATATAAGAAAAAGACTTTCCTTCCAAGCAGGGAGGGATTACTCATGATTCTATGATAGTGACTTTACCTTTAAAAGAAAAGTTCCTACCTTATAAAATAAGGAGGAAATGCCATGCTACATGTAGTATCGCTGATACATGACCAATTTGAGGATCTGGAACTCTGGTATCCTGTTTTGCGTCTTCGGGAGGCCGGCGCATCGGTTTTGCTTGCCGGGGAGAAGGCGGGAGTCGAGTATCATGGGAAATATGGAGTCCCCGCACACGCAGACATCTCCTTCGATGAGATCGATCCTGATAGCATTGATGCCTTACTGGTTCCTGGTGGTTGGGCTCCCGATAAGCTGCGGAGATTTCCCAAGGTACTCGACGCGGTCAGGGCGATGTTCAGGCAGGAAAAGGTCGTTGGCCAAATATGCCATGCCGGCTGGGTGCTGGTGTCCGCCGGAGTTCTCAATGGCTACCGTGTAACGTCAACCCCTGGAATTCGGGACGATATGACAAATGCCGGAGCCATTTGGCTTGATGAACCGGTGGTTGTCGACCGGAATCTTGTTTCAAGCCGACGTCCTCCCGACTTACCAGACTATTTGAAGGCCCTTGTAAAGCTTCTGCAAGAAAAGACGGTTCGGTAAGCGGTCCGTTATTCTTTAACCGATAAGCTTACCCCCGAAAGGACCAATACGCTTCCAATCGCAAGGGGCATAGTTATCTCTTCGCCAAGGAGGACCATACCAAAAAAGAGGGCGGAGATCGGTTCGAGATTCATGAAGATGGCCGATTTGCTGGGGCCTATTTTGCTGATTCCGTAATAGTAGAAAACGTGGGCCACTCCGGCGGCTCCGATGCTCATGTAAAGGAGTCCGGCCCAGGCCGAGGGAGAAGCCGAAAAAACACGGGGAAGACCACCCTCGAGAAAAGCGGGAATCGCCAGAAGCAGGGCTCCGAAAAAGCTGCTGTACATGATGGCTGGCAATGGCGGAAAACTCTTAAGAACATGCTTCCCCGCGAAAGAGTACGCCGCCCAGCTGAAGACGCAACCGATCATAAAGAGTTCTCCCTTGCCGGGAGGAGTACGAAAGAGTGACGGGGGATCTCCTTCGGAAATTACGATCGCGGCTCCGAGGAAGGCGAGAATGAGCGCCAGAGGGAAGAGTTTCTGATGCTTTTCTTTATAGATAATCGCAGAAATCATTGCCACCACTGCCGGAGTCATTGCTATGATGACAGCACTCCTGCCGGCACTGACAGTAGCAAGAGCGGAAAATAGAAAGACATTGAAGAGGGCCACTCCTGTCATCCCCGCGGCGATTAAGGCGGGAAGTATGTTTTTCTCAGGCTTCGGCAGCTTTCCCCCTCGAATTCTGAGAAAAAGAGCAAGCAGTGTCGTCGTAACCACAAATCTGACAAAGGCTGCCGATATCGGCGGCATCTCCGCCGATACCACGCGTCCCGCAACTAAGGCTCCTCCCCAAAGCATCGGGGCGGCGAAAAGCGCCAATACAGCAGTTTTCTTTGAATCCATAGCCTCTCCACGCACAAAATTCGTTTTATGATCGCATTTCCGATAGCTGTTTTTGACACTTGTGAAACGAACAAGAAAAAAGTCACGGAAGCACTTAAAAAGTCTCGCACTTTTAGTTTTAGTCCTCAAGAGGGGCTTATGCAAGGGGTTCCTTGCTTATGAAATCATATGCCTTACGCAGGTCGGTATTCAAGTATCTTTTTGATCCCCATTTCGTACCTGCTCTATGCCTGAGCCTGGCAGCAACCGGCATCAAAGCTGATTCCCCATCTGGGCCCTCGCCGTCTCCATCATCGTGAATATACTGCAGGCCGTGTTTTGATCGGGTTCAGGAGAATGTAAAAGAGTTGTGCCCTTTTCTTGGTCGGCTTATAATACTCCCAGGTCATTTTGTTGGTTATCTGCATGAATTTCGTGATGATAAAGTGAGTTATACACAATTTCTTTTTTGAGAATTTATTTGGAGTATTTTTCATGAAGCAACTGAGGCTCTTTTCCATAATAATTATGGTTCTATTTATACTATCATGTTCTACAATTCCTTATTCAGGAATGGAGGTTATTTCAGAAACTGAAGGTTACAATTACTTTATTAGAAATAAAGAATCCAACTCTTTGATCATTTATATTAATGGAAGTGGATATAAATCAGTTTTAGGCTTACGAGATCATAATCATAAATGGACTGAAACAACCTTATCCAATCCTCTTTCTCAGCATTTCAGAGATAGTTATAATATCCTTATCCCTGAGAAATTAGATTTTTCTCCAGGAGAAATATATTTGGACAATCCTGAAGTATTGAGTAAGTCGACAGTCCAAGCTCTTGGGCTACGTTATTCTGGAAAAATTGACAGCTTCTTACGTAAGAACAATTTTGATGAGATTATTTTGATTGGAACCTCAGAAGGCGGAGCACTGTTACCATTCATTTATGAGAATCTGGAATATAAAAATGAAATTGACAAGATGGTGATTTGGAGTGGAGGAGGTCTTAGCCAACTGAAAGAGTTTCAAATCTTAAGAGATTCTTCTGTGGAAATGCCAGATCAATATCGTGAACTTTGTGGTCAAGTTACTGAGATGGCCGACACCATTAGTAAGGATCCCGAAGCTATCGATCGATATTACTTAGGACATCCATATATCCGCTGGAGTAGTTTTTTTGAGTATGAGCCTATTGAACTTATTAAAGGCATAAAAATCCCTATCCTTTTCATTCATGGTGAACTGGATTGGTCAACACCAGTTGAATCAACACGAATAATTGAAGACTCAAATATTTCAGATTTATTTGATTTCTACTATTATCCCAAAATGGAACATAGTCCTTCATCAGTTTCTGAATTAAAAAAAGTTCTTAAAGACATTGAAAAATGGTTAATTGGTTGAACGCTCCCGACGGCTCTGCTTACTGCGTGCGTATCGGCACCTCCCTTAAGTGAAGCTAACAGTCGTTTTGAAGCAGAAACCGGTACAACAATCTTGTACTCACTTCGAGGACTATATTCGACTGCGGGCAGATATTGAGCCAATTCTACTCCCATATCTGCTAACACTAAAGATAGTATAGCGATAAATACTTAATACAGCAACATTTACGTATGGGCCCAGCAGGACTTGAACCTGCGACCCTCTGATTATGAGTCAGATGCTCTAACCAACTGAGCTATAGGCCCGAAGTGAGGCTTATCATAGCCTTCTCTTTTGCAGGCTGTCAAGAGATGATACGAGATGACATTGACGATTGACCAATCAGGAACTACACTAAGAGAAGTAGGAAATCCTGCGCATAGTTACGTATGAAAAACCTTAATCAGAAAAACTGTGGATCTGTTTGTTCACGGGCGGATTTTTTTGCTTCGCTTGCGGTACGATATCTTCAATTTCCCTTAGGGGAGATCGACTATCAACAAGTAGGTCATGATCTTGTCTCTCTTTCAGGTGCTCAATCTGTCTTCCTCAATCTCTATGTGGCAGATAAACATTGTATTGAAACCAAGGCCTTCGCTTCCTCCCTTACAGGGGGTGCGGTGCCTTCTTGCGGCCCCTCTTTTGTCGGCCGATCTTGGCCTATGGATGATGCGGTTGGCAAGACTTTTCGAAGCTCCGAACTCACCTCTATTAATGCCGAAACCGGTGGAGGGCTGGATACCATGGTTCATAGTCTGTTTTCCCGTTTCGGGGAAGTCGGATTATGGGCTCTCGGCCTGCTCCATGATGGACGGTTTTTGGGAAATTTCTTCATGGTGTTTGAGAAAGAGGAGCAGAAGCCGGATCGAAAGGGTATCGACGCCTTTACCGAGATTGTGGTTCGACTGCTGCTGCGAAAAGAGAAGGAGCGGCAATTGCAGCAGAACCTTACGGAGAAAGATCTGATCCTCAGGGAATCCCATCATCGCATTAAGAATAATCTTTCACTTATATCCAGCCTTGTCGCCTTGCAGGGGGAGCTCCTTTCTCCTGAGCTTGCCAGCTTGCTGTATCCGATAATCAGCAGAATCAATGCCATTGTATTGATCCACGAGCAGCTCCACGAGGCAGGTAGCGATGGAAAGCAGGTTCGTTTTGAAACATATGTGAGACGTCTGGTGGGAGAACTTGCCGATTCTTTTCGTTCCGACGACTCCGGAATAACGCTGTCAATTCTTCGTGCCGATCATGCCTTTTTTGAGGACGGGACCGCTATTCCCCTTGGCATTATTTTGACTGAGCTGGTAATGAATTCCTTTAAACACGCCTTTAAGGGCTTGCCTGGAGGACGAATAGATGTTTCTTTTATGTGTGAAGACCAGACCGCCCAATTGATTGTACAAGACGACGGTAGGGGCATGGTCAGTTCGGACATACCAAAACAAAACAGCGCAGGGGCCTCGCTCGGGCTTGTTTTGGTGGAATCTCTGACTGCCCAGCTTCAGGGGCACTGGGAACAATCGATAGGCGAGAACGGCAGGGGATTGAAGAATACCGTTGCTTTCCCGCTACCGTGACTGTACTGGGAGGTGCGCTTATATGGATGTTCCGATTATGTATCCGGACAGGAAACGGCTTGAGGTCGCTTATAGAAAGAGATTACCTTGCCTGGAACAAGAGCGTGAAGATCTTGAATTACAATTGAAAAACCTGCTTCAGGCAGAAGAAATAAAAGCCACGGTAAAGGGCCGGATAAAGGCCTTCGATAGTTATTATGCAAAACTTCTTCGTAAACTCTCTTCGATGCCGATGCAGAGCCTATCCGAACAAGAGATTGATACGCTTATTCAGGACCTTGTCGGTGTTCGTATCTTAACCCCTTTTCTTGAGTCTGTTACGGATATAGAACGGCTTGTACGTAGCCGTTTTTCAGTCTTTGAAGTTGAACGTAAAGGAGAGGAACAGAGCTTTTGTGAGTTCGGCTATCGTTCCATCCATTTGAATATACGTCTTGATTCCGGACAGATTTGTGAAATTCAGATACGAACGATCCTTCAGGATGCCTGGGCCGAAGTTGAGCATGAACTGGTCTATAAAGGGAGCTTCAGTCCCTTTGATGAGCCGTTGAAACGTAAACTTGCAGCCCTCAATGCGACCCTTTCGCTTTCCGATATCATTTTCCAAGAGGTTCGCGATTATCAAAGAAAGCTGAACAAGGAACTCAAGCATCGGCGGGAAACCTTCGAACGCCAAATCAAAACAGAGCTTTCAGGAACTCCTCCTCTGACGAGGATGGAAAATCCTCCTTCCTATGAAAACATCGATGATTTGGATCAATCGCTTTTACACGCTTTACAGGTTCACAATAGTGGGGATTACAGCGGGGCTGTGGTTCTCTACGGAAAGATCCTTGCCGGCTCCTTGTCTAAGGAGATCCGGGTTATAACCCTTATGCATCGCGGCATGGCCCGTTTTGCCGATGCCGACTACGCCGGGGCCGAAGAGGATTTTCTTGCGGCCCTCTCTTCGGAGGGGCATAGGGGAAAAGCCCACTACTACCTTGGAATTTTATACCGGGTAACGGGTAGGCCAGGCCAGGCCCTTAATGCCTTTTCAGCGGCTTTGGAGGTAAATCCATACCACTTCGAATCGTTGCTGGGCTCGGCTCGGGCCCTGTATGATCTTGGGGATACAGAAGAGGCTTTGAGTTACTGCAACAACGCTTTAAGGCTTATGCCTGATGACGAAGCTGCCCTCGTATTGCGGCGGACTGTAGCTAGAAAACTTGGACTTTAACCTTGCTTTCGCTTTTTTCGTTGCTTTGGATATCGGCGGCCGCGTTACGATAGGTATAAAGGAAATTGAGCAGCACCTTGTCGAAGGGCTGTTTTTTACCCTCTTCTTCGAAACGGTTGTACAAAGCCATGATGTAGTTCCGAATCTCCTCCTCTGCCTCGATTCCGTTATCCGGTTTCGATAAAAGGTGGGTGATTACCTTTCGGGCAAGTTCTGGAGAAACGCGGCTTTTACCCGATGAGAGGACGAAAAGACCTGCCGCCACACAGTTCACGCTGTGCTGCTTGAGAAAAAGGATGCTGTCGGTGATGGAGATTGCCTGTTCCCAAAGGTAATGCTTTTCGTTTTCATAGCGTGTCGGATCTTCGGCGTATCGATCGATGATGTCACAGATTTTATGGAAATTGTAGCTCACAATCTCGACATGAAGGCTCGGAACACAGAGAAGGTGAGGGTCTGATAGATGTATCAGCCTGAAATAGGGACCGCCAACATGTTTCGGCCGATCGGTGGTCGACATGCAACGTCGATAGACCTTTGCGCTTTCGAGATAGAGTTCGCTGATCCCGTCCACATAATCGCTGATATCCTGGAGCACTGGTTCACCGAATTCCCGATAGAGAAAAAGAAGGGAACGTATCCAGAGATAGGTAAATGAAAGGTAGAGCTTTACGTGTTTTGGAGAAAAGGGAATCTTTCTATCCAACGGGTGGTCGACGTCGACCACAGGGGTTTTGATCAAGCGAAGCTTTCTTGCAAACTGAAGCAGAAAAAAGTGGCGTGCTATGACATGTATGACCCGAAAGGAGGCCTTGAAACTTTTTTTTCGAGTCATGAAGATGAAGGCTCCCCAAACGGCAGGTTGTTTACTGATACGGTTTGGAACATCCATGGCTTAATATCCTATAATCTTCTTCCCAAAAAGCATATTCTGGTAGCAACGTACACAGCCGGGCATCAACCCCTTTTTGCTTTCTTTCAAAACATGGCGAAATCTTCTTGCCCGTTCGTTATTGTAAATCTGATAGAAGGAATCTTCCTTCATAATATTTCCAAGGACGTAATCGGGATAGTCGCTGCAGAAATAAACATCGCCGTTATAGTCTATATTCCCCTGGAACCAGGGAATGGAGCATTGGTCCCTGACCGGCTGCTCGAGTTGTGTATAATAGGTGTCGATTTTTTCCGGCTTGATTGCAGGGACCGTGATGATGGGGTAGCCATTTTTCATCGAATGGACCCTCTTCAGTACCTCTGCAAAAAGTTCTCCATCGATCCCTTCGTTGTATCCGTTGGCAAAGCCATCCAGACAATGGATATCGCTATCAAGCTTCTCTTTCATAAAACGCTTATGCTGTTCGATGATGCTGCTATTTGTGTATGTTCCGAGGTTGATGATATGCCATGCGATCCCGAAATCCCTTGCCGCTTCGGCCAGTTTGTCGAGGTAACGGTAGTTAAGCCGGCTGATGGTGGTGACGATGCCCATGTAGGGACGATTACTTCCTTGTAGCTTTTTTTGCTTGTTGATTTCTGCAAAACCTTCGACGACCTTTTTGTAGGAACCTGATCCACGAATCGTGTCGTTGATATCTTCAAAGCCGTCGAGACTGACGAAAAGTGCGTGCCACCTGTCCCTGACGATCTGCTCGGCTCGTGCCTTCAGAAAGGTTCCGTTGGTATTGACGCTTAGAAGATTCCCCTTCTCAACGACATACTTGCCGAACTCCATGATATCCGGATAGATAAATGGCTCACCACCCCAGACATAAAAAAGCGGCTTATGGGGAGATACCTCATCGATAAGCCGCTTATAACGCTCGATCGGGACCAGCTTTTTTGCCTCTTGGATCGCGTAATCCCCTTTCAAAACACCGGTTTCTCCACGTTGATTGCACATAACGCAACGCAGATTACAGAGAGGGGTGATTCGAAAAGTCAGGAGACTCATCTCTTTACTGGTTTTGGGATGAAATCTTCGATCGACTAGTGCAGCCTTTCTCTTCCTACCGAAACCGCTGACAAGCAATTTTGCCATATCCGGATCTTTCAGTAGTACCTCCGGCACAACCGAGAAGTTATGTTTCATGATGCTATTCCTTTTTGCCGGTAAGGCCCATAACTGAAATTCGCATAATTGTCGCAATAAGAGTGTCGGAAAGCAATGCTCCGAAAAATGCCGAAATACGGTTGCCGAAACCAGGTATCACCCTTGCCCTTCCGGCAAGCAGCGCCCTGACCGCCGAGCGCGCAACTCGGTCGGCAGACATCCCCTTCCGAAATGAAAAGCTGCGGTACTTCTGACTTTCGATTCCGGCAGCTTTATCGAATCCTGTTCGTATGAATCCCGGCTCCAGCAAGGTGACAGAAACTCCGCTGCCGTATAACTCCGCCCGCAGGGCAAGGGTAAAGGTATGCACAAAGCTTTTTGTCGCACCATAACCGGCGAAAAAGGGCATCGGTTGTCCTCCCGCAATGGAGCCGACATTCAGGACGTTTCCCTTCCCTCTATCCGTAAGCATCGGTACAAAAAGCCGACACATGTTTGCTAAGGACTCTATATTCAATTTGATCATTGCGGCGAGGTCGTCTTTGTTTTGTTTGATCACAGGACCAAAAAGCCCTCTTCCCGCATTGTTTACCAATATCTCCAGCGGCGTATCTTCCTCGGTACAGACGGCGGAAACCTCTTCGGCAAGCCGTTCTGCTGCTTGCGCTTCCACGAGATCGCACGATATAGTCTTAACCTTCGGAGCGCCGCATGTAAGGCACTCTTGTGCCCCTGATGCAAGAACCTCTTTCCTTCTCCCGCAGAGAATAAGGGGATAGGATCGGGCAGCCAGCAGTTTTGCCATTTCCAGACCGAGCCCGGCCCCCCCTCCTGTTATTAAGGCGTATCCTTTTTGGGTGCTTTCCATGAAGAGAATATACGATCTGAGGCCGGAATAAACAAGGGCGCCAGTTACTATCAATATGATATTCTTGTTGTTTTATGGCTTTGACAATACAATGGGTGCAATGCATGAAAAAAAGATGGAGCGTGAAAGGCTATTTGCGATTTTTCTCATTGGTGTTTCTCTTCTATCGCATATGGGTGCCGGCCTTTTTTTCGGAGTCCAGGAGCAACATGTCGACTACCTGCGGATTCACTGGCACCTTCCCTTTTATCTCCTTCTTGCCATTTCTGCCGTGCTTTCAATCCTTATCAATCTAAAAATCGATAGTGGAAAAAAACAGGTTATTCTTCTTATTGACGTCTTGCTTTTTTTTCTTATCGGATACCCTTTGGGACCTCATCTCGATATCGAAATTATTCTTGGGATTAATCTCATTACCATCTTGGTTTTTTCCTTTTCAGATCTTTACGGAGAAAAGATTGCCTTGATCATCATTGTCGTTACCTTGATGCTACAGGCTCCATACAGCCTCTGGTTTACACAGGTACCGGCCCCTTCGATGGAGAATATGATTTTCGCCGCCTTCATCCTCGTCGTCTTCACCCTGTTTTTGTCGATTTTGAAGCGTGTGATGAATCGTTTGCATCATGAGGAGATCCGCAGCAGAAAGTACAACAGGGCCCTCGACGAACTGACGAACAACTCTTTCGACTATCAGCATATCTCACGGCAGAACGCCATGGAATTGATTCGGACCGAAAAGCAATATATCACCAGAGAAGTTCATGATATCATCAGTTACGCAATGACAAATCAGCTCATGCTGGTGCAGGCGGCCATGAGCATCAAGGATAAGAATTCTCCTGTGGTCGACGAATTACTGGAGAAGGCCAAGAATGAGATCAACGGCGGAATGTCGAAGACCAGGGCCGCCTTGGGTGAACTCCGGGATCAGGAGTTTGATCAGGAAGATGTCAATCTCCTTGTCGAGCAACTGATTGCCAAGTTCAAGAATTTTTCGCATATCGATGTCCAATTTAGGAAGGATGAGTTCTTTTCCCGCTTGCCCAGAGCCTATAATCAGACCATCTTCCATATTATTCAGCAGTGTATGACCAACACCTATCTACACAGCAGTGCAGATACAATAGAGATTCTTTGTGAACATGAGGGTAGATGTGTGGTTGTGGTGGTCAAGGACAACGGCACCAATAGCCGGGGCTTCCGTGAGGGGATCGGTATCAAGGGTATGCGCGAACGGATCGAGATGCTTGGTGGTGTGCTGAAAATTTCTGCCTTAAGCCTGGGCTTTACCGTACGTGCCGAAATTCCCATAGCAGAGGGTTGATGGTTGTGGATACGGTAAGAGTTTTGTTGGTTGATGATCAACTCCTTTTTCTGGAGAGTCTCAAAATCGTTCTGGAGAACCTTTCTGAAGAGATCGAAGTGTGCGGCCTTGCTTCTTCCGGTCACGAGGCGATCAGCTTGGCGGCAACGTGTCGACCCGATGTTATTTTGATGGATGTGAGCATGCCGGAGATGGACGGAATCGAAGCATCGGCGAGGATTAAGGCCGAGCGGCCCGATGTCAACATCATCATGCTGACCACCTTTGAGGAGAAGGGTAAGGTCCAAGAGGCCATCAAGCTGGGGATAAACGGCTATCTGCTCAAGAATCTCAAACCCGAACTGCTTATTCAGTATATCCTGCTCTCGGCTGAGGGCGGTGTTTTCCTTTCGACCGAGGTGGCGGACCGCTTATGTCGCCAGGGCGGGGATGAAAAGGCCGGGGATGAGCAAGCGGAACGCTGCCTGGATGAAGAGGATAGTTCCTACAAGTTCCTCACGAGGCGGGAAAAAGAGGTGCTGAAATACCTTGCCATGGATATGACAAACATGGAGATCGCCGAAAAAATCCATGTAGGCTATCAGACAATACGTAATTATATCAGCGTTATTTATTCTAAGCTGAACGTGTCGAATCGGATGGAAGTAATCAAGAAGATACAGGAGCTGTAAAAAGGGACAGAATTGAGTACATTTCGCTTACATTTGTAACTTGCGGTCCGCGTTACCCCATCCGATACTATGATAAAATTTTCGATGTGAAAAAGGAGAGGGTACGATGAAAAAAGGCTTTCTATCGCTTTGGATCCTTTTGGTCATGATCACCATTGGGACCTTTTTTTCTTGCAGCAAAGAGAACGACGAAGCTGCGGCCGAAAAAAAGAACGAAGTTGAAAAGGTTGCCCTGCGGATGGGGTCGTGGAGGATGGATGACGTCGCCCAGATGGAGGCGGTTCTGGCCGAATTTACCAAAACCCATCCGGGGATTGAGATTCTCTTTCAGCCGACCAATCCGCCGGACTACAATGCAACCTTGCGGCTGCAGCTGGAATCCGGTACGGGACCGGATATCATGTATGCCCGTTCGTATGCCACCGGAATTCAGCTTTTCGAAGATGGTTATCTAAGCGATCTCTCCTCACTTTCCGGCCTTGATACAACCTACAGCGAGGGCAATCAGGCTCCCTGGATGACAAAGGACGGTAAGAATTTCGCCATTCCCTTTACCGCAGTATCCCATGGGGTTTTTTACAACAAGGATATTTTTAAGGAATTGGGCCTTTCGATTCCCGAAAGCTGGAGCGATTTTCTCTCCGTCTGCAAAACGATCAAGGCGGCGGGCTACATTCCCGTTGCGAATTCCCTTGGTGACGAGTGGGATATCAACGAGGTTGTTTTTATGAATCTCGCCCCCAACTTTATCGGCGGAAGAGAAGGGCGTCTTGCATACGACGAGGGAAAAACCCCTTTCAACGACAAGAAAGTAGTTGCCCTTTTTCAGGCCATGGCTTCACTGGCCCCTTACCTGCCGGAAGGTTTTGAGGCTTTGACCTACAACGACAGCAATGCCCTCTTCGCCACCGGACAGGCAGCCATGTATTTCGACGGCTCCTGGACGCTCGGCACCTTCAGCGATGTGGATTTTGATTGGGGCGTTTTTGCTCCTCCGGCTCCCGATGGACAGAAAGTGCACTACATCTGCTTCCATCCCGATGCGGGTATGGCCATAAACAGCAGCACAAAGTACCCCGAAGAGGCTAAAATCTTCCTCGAATGGCTTGGTTCTCCCGAGGGTGCACAGGTTTTGGCAGAAAACCTTCCCATGGGAATGTTTCCGATGAGCAATATCGCCGTCGAGATCGAAGATCCTCATGCAAAAGAGTTTCTTTCCCTCAACGACGGGCGTCAGCTCGATGTCAGATGGGCTTGGCCGGAACTGCTTGGCGGAGATCCCTCCGGCTATAACCTGATGATGGAAGGTTCGATCGGTGTCATTACGGGACGAATCACTCCCAAGCAGGCTGCCGATAATCTCCAGGAAGGCTTGGCTAAATGGTATCCTCCTGCCCAGAAATGGTAAGGAGCTGTTGCGTTACTTCAGCGGCTCGGAGAGGCTCGTCTCTCCGGGCCGTTTTCGAAAGGATCTGTTATGCAGCGATATATTGAAGGGCGGAGTCAACCCTTTTCTTGGTTTCTTTACATTCTCCCGGCTTTGCTTGTCTATCTCATTTTTCTTGCCTATCCCCTTTTCAGCTCCATGCTGACCAGCTTTATGACGGGCAATCATGCCCAAATTCAAACCTTCGTGGGGTTTGACAACTATGTTCGTCTTTTTACCGAAGAGGAACTTTCCACGCGTTATTTCTCGGCCTTTAGAAATACCGTTGTCTTTTTCGCCATACACATGCTGGTTCAGAATGTTCTGGGTATGCTGTTTGCCAATTTCCTACAAAACAAACATTTGAAGGGGCGCAAATTCTATCAAACGATCATTTTTATTCCCGCTACCCTGGCCATTATCGTCACGGGCTACCTCTGGAAGCTGATTCTGAATCCGCAGTGGGGTGCCTTTAACCTTATACTCAAGGCCCTCGGATCAGAGCACGCAAATTTCCCCTGGCTCGGCACCCCTGGTGTCTCTCTGGTCGTCATTTCGCTGGTTTCTTCCTGGCAGTGGGTTGGTATCCCGACGATGTTTTTTATTTCCGCCTTGGGAAATATCCCGGATGAACTGTACGAAGCTGCCGCAATAAGCGGGGCCTCACCGTGGCAGGTCTTTACCAACATCAAGTTGCCTCTCATCTTGCCCACAGTGGGGGTCGTCTCGACTCTCACCTTTGTGAACAACTTCAATGCCTTTGATGTTGTATTTGCCATGGAGAATGTAAATGGTGCTCCCGATTATTCGACGGATATTCTCGGGACCTTCTTTTACCGAACCGGTATTGCGGGACAGCATCCCATCGGTATCCCCGATCGGGGAATGGGAGCGGCAGTGGCCACCGTTACCTTTGTGGTACTGATTATTGGAGTGGCCCTGATTCGTCGTATTACCGTAAAACGAGATGAGGTCTGATTATGAAAACAACAGCGAAACATCAATCCCTGGGGAGCGCCGGACGAGGGATTACCTACCTCATATTAACTCTTTGGTCCTTGATGGTTCTCTTTCCGGTCTGGACCATGGTGATCAACTCTTTTAAGAAACGACTTGATATCTATAAAGACCCTTTCGGTTTGCCTTCTATTTGGAGCTTCGACAGCTACCTGGCCGTGTTGAAGGGGCACCAGTTCGGGCGCTATTTCTTCAACAGCATATTGATAACCGTTCTCTCGCTGGCGCTGATCCTGCTTCTCGGTAGTCTCGCCTCCTATGCCATTGCCCGCTGGAATTCCAAGTTGTCACGATGGTTATATGCCTTCATGATAGCCGGTATGATGATCCCAATTCGGATCGGCAGCATTCCCCTTTTGCGAATGATCAATGAAATGGGGCTTATGAACAGTCTTTTCAGTCTTTTGCCGATCTATGTGGCAATGGGTATTCCCGTTGCCGTTCTCGTTCTGACCCAGTTTATTCGCGATATCCCCATCGAGATGACCGAGGCTGCGCTCATCGACGGGGCCAAACCGCGGCAGATCTATTACAAGATCGTATTGAAGCTGATTCAGCCTGCCATGGCTTCGGTTGCCATCTACAACCTCGTTCCTATTTGGAACGATCTCTGGTTTCCCCTCATTTTCATCAACAAGGAGAGCCAGAAAACGGTCATTTTGGGGGTGACAACCCTTTTCGGCCAGTATCAGACCGATTGGTCGAGAATCCTCGCGGTTCTGACCCTCGCTTCTCTTCCTATTCTTCTCCTCTATCTTGCGATGTCCAGGCAGTTTGTGGAAGGCCTGACTGCAGGAGCGGTCAAGGGATAGTCTCAGGAGGTCCGAATTTTTCCCCTTTTGTTGGAGATTCGGACCATCCTCTCTTATTTATCGTTGTCATATCATATAATATTTCTCATATACAGATAGGGGTAAAAGCTTCGATTTATCGGCCCTGGGTACTGTTTATTGTTTGCTTTTTTGATAATATATATGATTCAGATTCCAGTAGAGGAATATGGTAATGAATGACAAGAGTGACAAGAGTAGTGACATAGTCAAAATAGGCCTGGATATTGGCTCTACGACGGTGAAAATCGTCCTTCTGGATCAAGCCAATACCATTTTGTATAAGGAATATGCCCGTCACCGTTCGGATATTAAAGAGAGCCTCATTGTTCTCCTTGAACGGGCCTACGAGCAATTCGGAGATCGAACCATCACCTTGAAAGCTGCCGGATCGGCGGGGATCAGCATTGCCGAGTGGCTTGGCATTCCCTTTGTTCAGGAGGTTATTGCTTCCACCGGTGCTATCGAGGCATTCCTTCCTCAGACCGACGTCGCTATTGAGCTCGGCGGTGAGGATGCCAAGATTACCTACTTCGAGGGTACTGTTGATCAGCGCATGAATGGTAGCTGTGCCGGAGGTACGGGGGCCTTCATCGACCAGATGGCGGTACTTTTGAAGACTGATGCCGACGGCCTGAACGAACTGGCTTCCCGCCACTCCCATATCTATCCCATAGCGGCACGGTGCGGTGTCTTTGCAAAGACCGATATTCAACCCCTTTTGAACGAGGGGGCGGCCAGGGAAGACATTGCCGCATCGGTGCTTCAGGCGGTGGTCAATCAGACCATCGGCGGACTTGCGCAGGGAAAGCCGATACGGGGCCATGTCGCCTTTCTCGGAGGACCGCTTTCCTTCATGCCCGAGCTGCGTAAGCGCTTTATCGAAACCCTTAAGCTTACTCCTGAGGAGGTTGTCTTCCCGGAGGAACTTGCCCGTTTTGTTGTGGCGATCGGGGCCGCTCTCGCCTCCGATGAAGAGGAACCGTTTCCCTTCCGTGAGTTGAAGGAGAAGCTTCCCGGACTCCGTTCGGCCACCAGTTTTGAGGTCCATCGTCTTCGTCCCCTTTTCTATGATGAGAAGGAGCTTGCGCAGTTTCGCGCACGCCATGCGAAACATAGTGTTGCCAGGGCGCCTTTGGCCGAGTATCACGGAAAAGCTTATCTCGGTATTGATGCAGGCAGCACCACCACCAAAGCCGCCCTTATCGACGATGACGGACAACTCCTTTGGTCCTTTTACAGCGGAAACAACGGCTCTCCCCTGAAAAGCAGCATCGGTATGTTGAGTGACCTTTACGCCCTCTTGCCCGATGATGTGGAGATTTCATGTTCCACGGTAACCGGTTACGGCGAGTCCCTTCTCAAGGCGGCCCTCAAGATCGATATCGGCGAGATCGAAACCGTCGCCCATTACAAGGCAGCCGAGCATTTTCTCCCGGGTGTCGATTTTATTCTCGATATCGGCGGACAAGACATGAAATGTCTTCGTATCCGTGACGGTGTCATCGATGAGATCCTGCTGAACGAAGCCTGTTCTTCCGGATGCGGTTCCTTTATTGAAACCTTTGCCATCAGCCTTGGTATGCCGGTGGCGGATTTTGCGAAAGAGGCCCTACTCGCCGCTCAACCCGTGGACCTCGGCAGCCGCTGTACCGTGTTTATGAACAGCCGTGTCAAACAGGCCCAGAAAGAGGGTGTGACCGTCGGTGATATTTCCGCCGGACTTTGCTATTCGGTCATCAAGAATGCCCTGACCAAGGTGATCAAGATCAAGAATCCCGAGGACCTTGGGGAGAAGATTATTGTTCAAGGTGGAACCTTTTATAACGAGGCAGCCTTGCGGGCCTTCGAGCTGATTAGTGCAAGGGAGACCATACGACCCGACATTGCCGGTATCATGGGGGCCTTTGGGGCGGCTCTGATCAGCCGTGAGCGTTCCGTCCAGGACTGTAAGAGTTCGATGCTTGGAAGAGACGAACTGGAGAGTTTCACCGTTGAAACCAGCATGGATCGATGCGGAAAGTGTGCAAACAACTGTCGTCTTACCATCTCCCGTTTCTCCGACGGTCGACGTTTCGTTTCAGGCAACCGGTGCGAGCGGGGAGCCGGTGAGGAGCAGGCCTTTGAGAGAAGCAAGGATCTCCCTAATCTCTACGCCTACAAAGAGCATCGTCTGTTTGCCTATACTCCCATCACCAAGGAAAAGGCGAAGGCTACCGTCGGTATCCCACGGGGCCTGAACACCTACGAAAACTACCCCTTTTGGTTCACCTTCTTTACCGAACTTGGCTATCGGGTAGAGCTTTCCCGCAGCAGCAACAAGCGGCTTTTCGAGGAGGGAATGGATACCATCCCTGCGGAATCGGTCTGCTATCCTGCCAAGCTTATGCATGGCCATATCGTCAATCTTGAAAAACGCAAGGTCGATTTTATCTGGTATCCGTCGGTTCCCTACGAAAAGAAAGAGGATCCGGAAGCGACTAATCACTATAACTGTCCCATCGTCGCGGGCTACCCGGAGGTGATAAAAAACAATGTCGGGGGGCTTAACGAAGAGGGGGTTCCCTTTCTGAATCCCTATTTCTCCATGGATCACAAGCAGCGCCTTAAGCTCCGGCTTTGGAAGGAGTTACGTCACCGTGGGCATTCTCTTCGTGCCATTTCCGCTGCCGTAGAGGCTGCATGGACCGAGAAGGAGCGTACGAAAGAGGATATTCGGAAAGAGGGCGAACGTGCTTTGCGTTATATCCGGGAGCATGACATCCGGGGTATTGTTCTTGCCGGCCGCCCCTATCACGTTGATTCCGAAGTCAATCACGGAATTCCCGATCTCATCATCCAGATGGGGATGGCTGTCCTTTCCGAGGATTCTGTGGCGCATCTCGGACGAATCGAGCGTCCGCTGCGGGTTGTCGACCAGTGGGTATATCACAACCGGCTTTATGCTGCGGCAACCTTTGTCGGAAAGACCAAGGGGCTTGAACTTGTTCAGCTCAATAGTTTCGGCTGCGGTCTCGATGCGATTACCACCGACCAGATACATGAGATCCTCCACGGCTACGGTAAGATCTATACCGTTCTCAAGATTGATGAAGGGAATCAGCTGGGGGCTGCCAGGATAAGGCTTCGTAGTCTCAAGGCTGTCATGGACGAGCGGGACAGGGGAGCGATCCCCGTTCTCCACGAGAAGGAAAAACGGGAGAGGGTACTCTTTACCAAGGAGATGCGGGAAACCTACACCATTCTCGCTCCTCAGATGGCTCCCATGCATTTTGATATCATTCAGGCCGCATTCTCGCATTCCGGCTATAATCTCGTAGTCCTGCCTGAGGTGGACCATGAAGCCGTGGATGTCGGCCTTAAATATGTGAACAACGACGCCTGCTATCCCTCCATCATTGTGGTGGGGCAGTTGATAAATGCCATCCAGTCCGGAAAATATGATCCCAACAGGGTTGCCTTGCTTTTGACGCAGACAGGAGGGGGATGCCGTGCCACAAACTACATCGGTTTCCTGCGAAAGGCTCTAGAGGATGCGGATCTCGCCCATATTCCGGTTATCAGTCTCAACGCCCTCGGTATGGAGAAGAACCCCGGCTTCACCCTTACGGCAAAACTGGCCAAGCGGGCCTTTCAGGGACTTGTCTACGGAGATTTGCTCATGCGTATGCTCCTTCGGACCAGACCCTATGAAGCTGAACCCGGAAGTGCCGAGGCCTTATACCACAAGTGGAAAGAGATCTGTAAAAATTCTCTTAAACGGGCCTCCACCTGGCGCTATCACTCAAACAACAGGAAGATGATCAGAGAATTCGATCGTCTGCCGTTGCTGGATATCAAGAAGCCGAAGGTTGGTCTTGTCGGCGAGATCCTCGTCAAGTTTCATCCGACCGCCAACAATCAGGTGATCAAGGTTGTGGAGCATGAGGGTGCCGAGGCTGTTATGCCCGATCTTTACGACTTCTTCCTCTATACAGCCCATACGGCGCACTTTAAACGCACCCACCTTTCGGGCAGTAGAAAGAAAGAGTTTTTCTCCGCTCTCGCTATCAGCTATTTAGAAAGTTTTCGGAAGGTGATGAGACGGGAACTCAAACGCAGTGTTCACTTTCATGCGCCCCCTACGATCTATGAGCTTGCCCGACGAACAAAACCGGTGGTAAGCCTTGGTACCCAGATGGGAGAAGGATGGTTCTTAACCGGTGAGATGATCGAACTGATTGAGAGCGGTGCCGACAATGTAATCTGTATGCAGCCCTTTGCCTGCCTTCCGAACCAGATAACAGGGAAGGGGATGATCAAGGCGCTGAAGAATCGCTATGAGCAGGCCAATATTGCCGCCATCGATTACGATCCCGGGGCCAGCGAGGTAAATCAGCTCAATCGTATCAAATTGATGCTTTCGGTTGCTTTTAAGAAACTGGAAGCGGAGAATGTGGCAAGCCAGGAGGATAAGAGCGGGCCTAAGAAGGCTTATTCCCGTATCAGTACCGAGGGATAGCCGAGCTCCGAGAGGGTTTTTCGCACAGCCTCCAGTTCGCTGCTTGCCACGTGCGGAACCACGACCCGATAGTGGCCTGTAGGGGCGGTTTCTATCGAGGCGCTTATTCCCCGGCCTGCTAAGAGCGTGTGTGTGCGTTCTGCGTTCTCCCGCAGACCGAAGCTTGCGACCTGAATGGTGACGGTTGCATTCTTTTCATGGCGCCGATAAAGGTCCTGGGGTACTCCCCCCGGGGGCTCGCCGATTACTTCCAGTGAAACTTTCGCGATCCCTCTCCCAACCATATCTATGGCCTCGGCCGCAGCCCTGGACAGGTCGATGATACGTCCCTCCACAAAGGGACCACGATCATTGATCCTCACTTCGACACTTTTGTCGTTATCCAGATTTGTTACCCGTACAAGGGTCCCGAATGGCAGGGTTTTGTGAGCAGCGGTCAGCTTGTTGGTATCGAAGACCTCACCGTTGGCGGTTTTTCGACCCTGAAATTTTCCTCCGTACCAGGAGGCGAAACCGACCTGTTTCGCCTCTATATCGGCCACCCGTGGCTGAGAAAAGAGATTTCCGGGAAAAAGAAGGAGAAAAAGCAGTAGGGACGGAAAAAAAGCACGCTGCATCATGTTTTTCTCTCGGCATGTTTACGCCTCGACATAAGTGCCGATGCGCCGATAAGAACCAGAAAGGTTATCAGGTAGGGAAAGGCCAGCATGAGCGTCGGCGGAAGCCAACTCAAGCCCTGGGCGTTCCCTGCAACCGCATCGGCAAAGGCGAAAAGCCATGAGGCCAGGAGGATGCCGACGGGAGATTTCCTGCCGAGGAAAACAGCGACCAGGGCTATCCATCCCTTCCCTGCGGTTATGCCGGGAACAAAGGCTTCGAGGCGGAGGGAAAGAAAGGCACCGGCAAGGCCGCAAAAAAGCCCTGAAAGGGTGATGGCCTGAAACTGGACAGATCCGGGAGCAACACCCCGCCCTTTGAGCACTTCCGGATCGATACCTGCAGCTCTGACTCGCAGGCCGAAGGGTGTCTGATTGAGCAGATAGATAAGCAAGGGGACAAGCAGCAATCCGACGAGGGGCGCCGGGGTGATGGTTCCTCCCGTCGGGAAGGGGATATGCGGCAGAGAGGGCATGTTTGCAATGCGTATGACCCCTCTGGTGGAAAAAAACTGACCCGAAAGAAAGGTAACCAGGCCGGTGGCCAGCAGGTTGACGGCAAGGCCCGCGATGAAGATGTTTGCCTGGAGGCGAACGCTGAAAAAACCGAACACTGCTGCCGCCCCGGCGCTTGCCGTCGCAGCGGCAAGCAGCCCCAGTATGATGCTTCCGCTAAAGCCTGCCACCACTATCGCAGTGAAGGCCCCTATCAGCATAAGTCCTTCCAGGGCGATATTCAGTATCCCTGCCCGTTCGGTTATGACCCCGCCGAGGGCCGCAATGAGAACCGGTGCCATCAGGTCGAAGATGCTAGCAATCACCGCTTTTTTCTCCTTCCGATCACAATACGGGCGGTGATGAAGAGGAAGACCACCCCCTGAACGATGCTCGATAATTCCATGCTTATACTGCTGGAAAGGGTTGCCGTATCCGTCGCTTCCTGAAGAAATGCGAAGACGATACCGGCCGGTATAATAAGCAAGGGATGGTTTGCCCCGATGAGCGCCACGGCGATACCGTTCCAACCCAATCCGGAGCTCGCCCCCTGGATGGCCATATGAAGGTCTCCCACAATTGTAAAGGCCCCGACGATACCGTAGAGAGCTCCGCTCATAATCATCGGTACCACGAGATGACGATCGACGTTGATGCCGCCGTAGCGGGCGAATTCACGGTTCAGTCCGCAGAGGCGTAGCTCGTAGCCTCGGTAGTTCTTGAAAAGATAGAGATACAGGAACCACACGATCAGCGGTGCGATGAAAATCACCGGGGTCAGATGGGAGGGGGGAAGTAGTCGGGGTAACCAAAAGCTTTTGGGAATCTCCGGAGTGGAGAGGAGGAAGCTTTTTTGGTCCCGGAGAGGACCTATGATCAGATAGTCGATGGTGTAAACCAGGCTCTGGCCCAAGAGAAAAGAGCTTATCAGCTCATCCGTATTCCAGAGCCGCTTGAATAAGCCACAGAGCCCTGCCGCCGTTGCTCCCACCACCGATGCTGCGAGTACCATGATTACGATTCCGAGAAAACCGCTTTCCGGTGGGAGTATGGTACCCAACATGGCCGCAGTAAAGGCTCCCACATAGACCTGACCTTCTCCTCCCAGGTTGAAAACCCCACTGCGGAAGGCAATCGACATTCCTCCCCCGGCGATCATCAGAAGGGCCGCAAGGGAGAGCATATTGCCGAAGTAGTATCTGGAAGAGAATGGACCGGTAAAGAAGTTGAGTATTGCCTTTCCCGGATGGGGAGCTGCTATCAGCATGATGAGCAGGGCGGTAAGGGTTGCGGCCGAAAGAGCCGTTGCTGTTCTGTGGGTCCGCTTCATAAAGGGTTTCCCTGTAGCATCAATCTTCCGGCCTTTTCCCTATCGAGCTCGTGTGCCTGCACCGTGGCCACCATCTTCCCTCCGTGAAGAACAACAATACGATCGGCTGCGGAAAGAGCCTCGTCGATATCGGAGGTGAGCAGCAGGACTCCGCTGCCGGCCTGTTTCATGGAATCGATCTTTTCAAGTATGCGCTTTCTGCTTGCTACATCAAGCCCCCAGGAGGGCTCTGCGAAGAGTATGAGGGAAGGGGAACGGCTCAGCTCCCTTCCGATAATGACTTTCTGAATGTTTCCCCCGGAGAGCGCATCCATGCGATCGCCTGCTCCTCCTCGTATCCCGTACTCCTCAAAGAGGTGTTTTGTGAAGCGTTGGATCTCATCCTCCTTCATGGTGGCCCAGCCGTGAAAGGTTCGGTAGTTCAGAAGAATGAGATTTTCCGCGACCGTGGATGAGATACTGGCACCCCGTACCATTCTGTCTGTCGGTACATAGGCAACCCTCTTTTTACGCAGTAGCTCCGGGCTGAGCCGTTCGAGCCGCTCTCCAAACAGACGTATCTCCCCCGTATCCGGAGGAGAGAGACCGGCAAGAAGCCGCTCCACGGTTTCAAGCCCCGCTTCCCGCATACCCAGCACGGCTATCGCTTCGCCGGGAGCGAGGGAGAACGAGAGTCCTTTAAGGGGCGGGTAGCCCTCGCAGTTACAGGCGAGCCTTTCGACCGAAAGCAGGGGTGCTGAAGAAGAAGCGGGGTTTTTCCCTGCCCTTTTTGGCCTTCTGTTTGTACTGGAGAGGTCGGTTTTATGCTGCTGATGGTTTCCGTCGATCATGAGATGGGTGAGCTTTTCCAAACTGCACTCCTCGGAACGAAGGGTTTTGATCAATCTCCCCTCACGAAGTACCGCAATGGTATCGGCGTTTCCCAGCGCCTCCTTCAATTTGTGCGTAACGATAAATATGGTGTGCCCCTCTTCTTTCAGACGTGCAAGGAGCCTGTACAGATATTCGGTTTCCTTATCGTCGAAAATGGTGGTCGGTTCGTCGAGCACCATCACCTTCACAGAGCGGGAGAGCAGATAGAGAAGGCTTACATTCTGACGTTCCACCGCATCAAGCCCCTCGGCCTTTCTCGAAAGTTCTATCGGAATACCGTATCGGTCAGAGATCTTTTGTATCTTTGCCGCCGCCCTTCGCCGTTCTATCCTGCCGGGGAAGCGAGTCGGCTCGTTTCCCAAAAGGAGGTTGTCAAGAACGCTAAAATCGGGAATCAGCCGCACCTGTTGACGGACCATGCCGATGCCCGTTTCAAGAGCATCGGCTGTCGATGAAAAGTGTTTCGCCTCTCCGCCGATGAGGATGGTTCCGCTGTCCGGCTTTAGATAACCGCACATGAGCTTCATAAGGGTCGATTTACCTGAACCGTTTTCTCCAATCAGCGCGACCGTCTCACCAGCGGCAGCATCGAGGGAGATCGAGCGACAGGCATGAATTCCGTTTTCACGGTAGGTTTTGTCAATCTCCTTCAGCGATACCGCCATCTTTTCCCGGCAGGAGTCCATGGCCTTATCGCTCTTCCTCTAAGAGAGGGAGGGGAGGATTGCCTTGCTTCAGATCTTCGAGAAAACGATGTTGTCGTTCCCTTAGTTCTTTGGGGACCGTTTCCCTGTAGTGTTCGTCGTTTTCGACAAAGGTGATCCACCCGTCCTTGGTAGATGCGACCTCGGCACTGCCGAATGGAAGCGTTCCGTCGATGGCCGCAAGGCTCTTTTCGTAGGCCGCCCGGTACTGTTCGACGGCGGTACTCCCGATAACCGTACCCGGCGCAACATCATAGCCCGCCGTATCGAACCATAGTACGTAGCGGCCTCGTTCCTTGGCGGCGGCCACCACTCCCTGATTTGCCCCTCCCGCAATGGTAAGGATCACGTCCGTTCCGCTGTCGTAGAGCGATGAGGCCAGTTCGGAACCCTTTGAGGCATCGAACCAGTTCCCTACAACGCGGAATTCGATCTTTGCCTCCGGTGCCACACGTTTTACCCCGCGCTCAAAGCCGGGACGTATTGCCTGGTTCATGTCCGGATATTCCTGACCGACGATCATTCCCACCGAGAGATGCTCCTTGTCGGCCCCACTCATGTCCGAGCCGGTGACGAGAGCTGCGAAGGTTCCTGCAAGATACCCCTGTTCCATCTGGTGGTACCGCAGTGTGTAAATCGACGGATTACCCTCGAGAAATCCGTCGAGGATAAGGAATTTCTGCTGCGGGAATTCCCGGGATATTGCTTCGCAAATCTTGGGCAGAGCCGGATTTGTCGTAACAATCAGATCCCAGTCGCCCGAGGCTGCGAGAGCCTTTACCTTTTCGCCCCAGTCTCCCTGGTTGAAGCCCCCTTCGATAACCGAGGCCTCGACCTTATCCCGTTCCTTTGCTGCAGCAAGCACCCCGTCGGCCATTTCGCTGTAGGTCGGACTTCCCTCGGTAACGCCGGGGATGAACACTGCAATGTCGTATGTATCATCCTTTTGTGAACAGCCCGAAAGCACAAGGGTCAAAAATAAAAAAGCGGTTATGACGGGAAGAGACATACGAATTCTTCTCTTTCCTTTATTGTGAAAAAACACCGATCCCTCCTTGTGGATCGAAACAGCATTTTTCCGGAGGGAGTTACAGGAAGGTCTATCGTGCGGTAGGCGATCCCATATTTCTTCTCCCATCCAGACTTTCACTGTCGGTAACGGAATCTCACCGTTTCACCCCAAGGCTTTCGGGATTGCGGACTATCACCGCCGGTCGGGACCCGAAGTCCCTCCCTCGAAGAAAATGGTATGAAAAATATAGTATGAATCCGTGAGCTTTTCGTCAAGAGAGCTTTGGTTGACCCCTATCCCTCTCTGGTGGTATGCTCGGCTACGGTCCAGAAGAGAATAAGCGATTCCGAGGTATCCGTCTATATGAGCATTATTAAACCCGCAAGTCTGGGGATCATCGCCTGCCCCGGCGCCGAGCAATTCACTTCCGACGTGATTCGGCATCTTAAGCGCCAATACGTCAAGAAATATCATAAACTTGCTGACGATCTTTCGGCAAAGTACAACATGACTACCGAAGAGGTCTGGAAAAGAATGAACTTCATTGAGGACCTGCATCGGCTTGAGGATGATCCGCGAAAGAGACCGGTAGATCGTTTCCGTCCGCCCAAATTTCGGCTTCCTGTACGCTTTACCAGATTTGCCAACGGGGAATTCAAGTCGGAACTCCTTTCTTCGGTGAAGGGAATGAGTGTTTTCATCATCCAGGATGTGGAAAACCACTATCCACTTGCTTTCTACAATTTAGAAGAGAACGTATGCCTTTCGGTAAACGACCATGTGATGATGCTTTTTACCACCATAGATGCCGCCCTGGAAGCGGGGGCGGAAAGCGTTACCCTTGTTCTTCCGACCTATCCCTACAGCCGTCAGCATAAAAAGCGGGGAAGGGAAGCCCTTACCGCCCGTTGGTTCGGCCAGATGTGTGAGCATAGCGGTGCCAGCAGAATCATTACCGTGGATATCCACTCGAAGGAGATTGAGAACACCTTCAATAAGTTGATTCTGGAGAATCTTCACGGAAGCTATCAGATTATTCGTGCCTTAAAGGATCTTGTTGATCTCAACGATCCCGACCTCGTTGTGGTAAGCCCCGATACCGGGGCCGTAGATCGCAATAAGTTTTATGCCGGTAATCTGAAGAAACCTTTGGCCCTTTTATATAAGGAACGGGATTATTCGCGGGTGAGTCGTGATGCATCGAGCAGCAACATCACCAATATTCGGCTTCTTGGGGATGTAAAGGGAAAGATCGTCTTTATGGCCGATGATATGCTTGGGACGGGCGGTACCCTGATGAAGGCGATGCGGGAGCTGAAACGGCTTGGTGCCAGGCAGATCATAGCCGCAGCCAGCCTTCCTTTTTTTACCGGTGATGCCATTGAGCATTTTGAGCAGGCATATAAAGAGGGTATCTTTTATCGAATCATCGGAACAAACGCAGTCTATCACGACGCTACGTTACTTGAGCGTGAATGGTATGTTTCGGCCGACATCACTGATCTTCATGCACGTATCATCAGCAGACTTCACCACGGGCGTTCTCTTTCTCCTCTGCTTGAGAATAGCCGCATCATACAAAAGCTGCTGCGTAAGGAGTGAAGAAACGGAATGGGAAAGATGAGTATCTGCCGGAGCGGCAAGGTCCTTGCCGTCGACATCGGCACCTCTTCCATGAAGGGTGCGGTGATAGACTCCGGCGGACATGCCTTTTCTTTGGTGCGGGTCCCTTTTCTGGAACTATCTCCCCCGAAAGGTGCCGGCAGCGCGTTAACGTGGGAAGGGCTCTGGGACCCCGAACTATGGGATGCCGGCTTTCATGAACTGCTTCATCGTCTCGGACCGGATTGCTGCGGCAGTATCGATGCCGTGGCGATAAGCGGTAACGGCCCCTCTGTTGTTCCTCTCGGCCGTGACGGCAGGCCTGTTGCCGGTTCTCTGCTTTGGCACGACAGACGAGAGCGACGGCTCGACGGTGACCCCTCCTTCTTCCTGCCGAAGATGGCCTGGTACCGCCATTATCCCGATCTCTGGAGAAGCATAGAAGGATTTATCGGCTGTCCGGAGTATCTCGGCTATCTTCTTACCGGAGAACGCTTTTTCTATACCCCGTCGGAGGAATTCATCCCCCATCTCTGGAGCCGGAAGAGCGCCGATCTCTACGACATCCCGCTGAAGATGCTTCCTCCTCCTGTTAGAACAGGAGTGCCCGCCGGTGTCGTTTCGGCGTCTGCCGCTTCCCGTTTCGGCCTTAGGGAGGGAATCCCCCTTGCCGCCGGAGGGTCGGATTTCCTTATGGCCCTTCTCGGTAGTGGGGTTGTCCGTCCCGGCATGGCCTGCGATCGTGCGGGTACCAGTGAGGGCATTAATTTTTGCGCCTCGAAACGCCTAAGCCATCCGCGGGTAAGACCTTTGCCGCATGCGGTTCCGGGGCTTTACAATATCGCCGGAATTCTCAGCTCCACAGGGTTGGTCTTTGAGTGGTTTCGGCGTATCTCCGGCCAGGATCGTCGTGATTACGAAGAGATGCTGGAGGAGATTCATACGGCTCCCTTTTCTTCACGCCCCCTCTTCTTCCCCAGTATTCATCGAGGTGCTGTCTGGGAGTTTTCCGGTGGGGTCTTTGCTGGACTGCTACCGGACCATGGCCCGGTGGAGATGGGGCAGGCGGTGGTTTCCGCCATCGGCTTCGGGATCAGGGATTGCATTGAAAGTCTGAGCGAGGCAGGTTGCCGGGTGACGGAGATGAGGGTCTGCGGCGGACAGGGGCGCAATCGGATATGGAACAGCATGAAAGCAGATATTGTCGGCGTACCCCTTTTGATTCCGGAGCTTCTGGATTGCGAACTGACAGGTGCTGCGGCAGCGGCCTTTGCCATGCTTGAAGGCCGTGATGATATCGTTCCGATCAGCGAACGTCTCGTCCGTATTGCCGACCGTTTCGATCCTAATTCCGAAGAACATGGGCTTTGGAGTCGTCGCTACGATTCCTACCGCAGGTCGCGGGACAGGCTTCTCGATGCTTTTTCTCTCTCTGAGGGGGCTGCCAAGGGCGCTACTCTTCCCGAAAGAGAGCCATAATCCTTCGCAAATTCCTTAGCTGCTTGTCTCTCTCTGCGTAGTTGGGGCACAGCCGTTCCACTTCCTTCCAGTAGAGCTTAGAGTGGTTGAGGTGGATTTGATGACACAATTCATGGATCACCAGGTAGCGTTGGAGCTCCGGTTCAAGCATGATTACCCGCCAGTTGAGAGAGATATTTCCCCCTGAGGAGCTGCTTCCCCATCTGCTGCGCTGATTACGAATAAAGACCTTATGTATCGGAATGTCAACCTCCGCAGATATCTCTCTAACCAATAGCTTAAGCCGTTGCCTGGCTTCGGCCTCCAGCCACTTTTTCAGTGCGGCAATAATCAGGGGCTTGGAACGATTAGGGCCGACGACGACAATCACCTTCCTGTTTTGATCAAGGGTGACACTGTGACTTTTTCGCTTTGGCGATGTCGAGATCTCCACCGGATACTCTTTTCCGTTCAGAAAGATCCTCGTGGAAGGGTCGGTGCGCTTGATATCCTCTTCGATGCGCCAAAGATGACCTGCTATCCACCGGCGTTTTGTTTCGATGGCCCGCTCTATTTCCGCCTGTGTGGTTGTTACGGGACAGGAAACGCTGACATTCCCCGATCCTGAAATCTTGATGCGGATATGCTTTTGACGTTTGCGCCGGAGGATGGAAACATCAAAGCTTCCCGTTCCAACGCGCAAAGGGATTGATTCCTTACCGCTCATGCTTCGTCCGATTTGCCCTCTTTCAAGGGATTGTAGTATCCTGAATAAGAGGGGTAAAGATGAAGGAAGCCAAGATAGGAGAATTTCTTCTTTTTTTTGTTTTGATGTTTTCGATTTTTTCGGAAGCACTTCATGCAGGAACCATGGTTGTGGGTGGCAGCATGATCTTTCGCTTTGCCGTTCTTTCCGATGATGCTGCCCTGTTGAATGAATTTCCCCAATATGAAAATGAATCCAACAGCCAGCAGGTGGTGGCAAGAGCAGCGGGAAGAATCGTTGTGGAGAATCGTGCCGACCTTACTCCCTTCACAAGCGATGTTCCCTTTCCCCTTGGAGATCGTTACCGTACAAGAGAGGACCTTACTCCTTGGTTGGAATATGCAACTCGCCGGAGCGGAGTCCGTATAACTGTTGTAAATGGGCAACGCAGCGAGCGGCCCATTGAAGAGGTTAATCCCGTTTCCGAGGCCAATATGCGTTGGATGGCCGCCCGGGCTCTGGCTGCGGCCTCGGGGGCAGAACGTCAGGATCAGGCCGTTGAACAGGTACTCCTATCGGTTCGAACGTCGGTTTCCTATCTGCTCAATGCTTCCGAGGATCCCGCTCAGGTGCTGCGAAGCGGGCGTGCCGACTGCGACGGCTATTCCAACGCAGCAGCGATCCTTTTGCGGAGCCTCGGCATTCCGGTGAAAGTGGTGGACTCCTATATCCCTCCCGGCCATATGTGGGGCTACGGACCGGAAGGTTCCGGAGGCTATCATGCCCATATCGAGGTGTATTACGAGGATGCTGGCTGGGTCAGCTACGATGTGCAGGCGACCCTCCATTTTGTCGATCCCTTTCACGTTGTAGGCTATCCCCGATCGGGGCTGCGCATAGAAGAACGTGCCGTGGAGGATAAACGCTCTATTGTGGGAATGGAAGCGGGTCCTGCCGGTGAGATTCATATGTTTCGCCGTAAGGTCTTTGGTGAGCTTTCGGCTCCTCTTTTTGTCGGCACCCTTAGGGATGAAGCCGGTGCCCTCCTTCGGGATTCCCCCCGTTCCGATCGGTGGATTTTCCTGCGAAACGACCGGGGAGAGGGAAACGGTCTGCTTATTCTTCCCAGCGGGGAGTTTGCCTTATCCTCCGATACCCTGGGATCGGATGCCTCCGGTCAGATTTTCTATCCCGGAAGGGACGGTGGCTATTTTGAGCAGAACATCGATCTTTCCGGCCTTGAGAGAGGAGCCGTACTTCGTAGGAATTTCGATATCGGAAGGGATCAGGGGACTGTCATCTCTACTCCGAAAGGAGCACGTGAATTGTATCGTTGGCACCTTCTTGCCGGAGGGGGGTGGAATCTTGAGCCAATTTCTCTGGACGCGGATAATAGTATAAAAATCGTCTCGAACCTGAGACAGTGGATCATCTCTTTTTCGCGAAACCAGGCCGATCCTCGTTATCTTGTGGATCTTTCCCATGCGGTGCCACCCGATCCCCTTCCCGTCTATCTTGAGCCGGGAAAAGCCTATCTCAAACTGCAGCCATCTCTTGCCGATGTTCCCCTGGTACTTTTTGATGCTTCGGGCAGACGCTATGCGCCGGAGATCACGGCGAAGCAGGGAGAGGCCTCCCTTCCTCTGCTGATCCCCGACAAGGGCTTTGACAGAGTGCTGCTCTATCGTGATGGGGAGGAGAAGCTGTTCTTCGGGAGCCTCGGCGAAGGGGAAGACAGGGGTGGGGCATTGCTTTACACCATTGCTTCGACTCGTTTTGATCTCAGCCTCTCTGTTGCGGTCAAGCGCCCCGGCTCTCCTCTTCTTCTGTTGGAGCGGGAGGGCAGGCGTTGGCGGCAACTGCTCAAGATAGCACGCCCAGGGGCTTCGTTGACTATTGCCTATCCCTCGGAAGATGCCGAACTCCTTCGTAATTTGGCGCTTCTACCCGCGGGAGCCTCTGTTCCCGAGCCTTTGCCTTCAAGTTGACGACGCTTCCCTAAGCCTCTATGATGGTAGGGTGGCTGACCATGGCGTTATTCATACAGTCGTAACTGCTTCGGAAATTCTCGAATATATTGCGGAGAAGGGAGGCGCTCAACCCGCCGAAATTGCCAAGGATCTTGGACTCGCACGAGCGAATGTCCATCGGCATATTGCCACCTTATACAACCTCGGCTTTGTTGAAAAGAGAAGCGACGGCAGATGTGTTCTCACCTTCAGGCTCTTTGAGCTAGGTAATACGGTTCCTCATACCAGAAATCTGATCGACCCCGCCCGCCCTGCAATGCTACGCCTTAGCCAGGATACCGGACAAACCGTAAACCACGGTATTCTCCATGAGGCTTCTGTTCTGTTTATCGACAAGGTTGACGCCAACGCCTACCTCATGCTTGAACGGCCGATCGGCACCTGCCAGCCGCTTTACTGTACCAGTCTTGGAAAGGTGCTTCTTGCCTTTCAGCCAGAGGCTGAACGTGAACGGCTGATCTCCTCTCTTGATCTTATCCGCCATACCGAGCACACCATTACCGATCGAGATCGTCTTCGAGAGGCTCTGAACCTGATCCGGGAAGAGGGCTTCGGTTGTGACTTCCAGGAGATGACCAATGAGCTCAACTGCGTTGCCGCTCCTGTATTCGGCAGCGAGGGAAAGATCGTTTCCGCCATCAGCATTTCTGCGCCTGTCGATCATTTTGATCGTGCCGCTATTGAAGCGGTCGTAACCTCCCTGACAGCAATAGCCGACGAAGTATCGAGACACATGACCCGTTAAGCGGGAGCTTCCCTTCAATTTACCCTAAATGAGTGATTCTTATTCTTGACAGATAAAAGGAGTGGCTTTACACTATGACCGTGTTGCACAATATAAACATGAGTTCAAATATTGATACAAAAAGCTACGCACCTGCAACTACGGTGATTAAGGCTTTTCGGCTGTTGGAATACATAGGTTATTCCCAGCCCGTTCAGCCGGCTCAAATGGTGCGTGCTTTGGGGCTTACACGGGCGAATGTCTACCGGCTTCTGACGACGCTGATGAAAATCGGCTACGTTATCCGGGAGGATGAGGGGTATATGCTCTCCTTTAAGCTTTTTAAGCTGGGAAGCACGGTTCCTTTAAGCCGGAATTTACGTGATGTGGCAAAACCGATGATGACGGCCCTCATGAAAGAGGTGGGGGAGAATATCTACCTCACGGTTCTTTGCGAGGATACGGTTATTGCCATCGAAGAGGTGAAGAGCTCGAATCACCTCACCCTCAACCCCGATGTTACCTACACCTATCCGCTTAACACCTGCGCAAGCGGCAAGCTCTTTTTCGCAGCCATGGAAGAAGATATCAAACAGCGGATGCTTTCCTCTCTCACCTTTGAAAAGCGTACGGAGCGCACGCTTGTGACGCCCGAAGCCTTTATCGAGGCTTCTCGTCTTGCCTCGGCCAGAGGCTATGCCCTTGAGCTTCAGGAGTTCAGCGACGACCTCAACAGCATGGCTTCTCCCATTGTCGATTACCGTGGTCAAATGGTCGCTTCCATAGCGATTTCCGGTCCTTCAATGCGTTTGACGGAAGATCGGCTTTCTGCTTGGATCGGCCCCCTCAAAAAAACAGCACAATTAATTAGCGAAGAACTGGGCAGAGAAAATTAGGCGTAGCGCTTTCCCTGCTCATGGTTGATAGGATTTTCTGTTAAGGAGAAAGATGATGGAAGATGACAAAATTTTCGAACCGCTTTCGTTGAAGCATGCCCCGGATATAAAGGTGACGCCCCCGGGGCCAAAGTCTCAAGCGATTCTGAAGTATCAGAGCGAACACGAGAGTTCCGCGGTTTCCTACTCCAAGGGAATGCCCATGGCCCTGAAGCTGGGCAAGGGTGCGACCCTTGTGGACGTTGACGATAATGTCTTTATCGATATGTTTGGCGGCGCAGGGGTTATGGCCCTCGGAAGCAGCCATCCCGAGATTCTGAAGGTTGCCCACGAACAGATAGATCAGGTTACCCACAGTCTCGACATCCCTACGCCCACACGGCAGAAGATGGTCGAAACCCTGATGAAGATTCTTCCCGATGAGCTTACAAGGGTTTTCTTCGGCGGTCCTACCGGAAGCGATGCCGTGGAGCAAGCTATTAAATTGGCACGCTACAATACCGGCCGCTATGAGGTCATCGCCTTTGAGGGGGCCTATCACGGTATGACCGGAACCGCCTTGGCCCTTACCTCCGATGAGGGCCACAGAGAGGGGCTGGGTCCCCTGACACCGGGGGTCCGCTTTATTCCCTTCCCCTATACCTACCGGAATCCATTCGGCTGCCCCGATGAGAATGTCGATCTTCAGGCTGCAGAGACCCTTGAGCGCGTATTGAGCGACAGCCACTCCGGTTATTCTAAACCGGCCGCCGTCATCCTTGAATCGGTCCAGGGTGAGGGAGGAACCATCATTCCCACCACCCGTTTCATGAAGCGGGTTCGGGAGATCTGCGATAAGCATGATGTATTGCTGATTTGTGATGAGATCCAGGCAGGCCTCGGCCGTACCGGTAAGATGTTTGCCTTCCAGCACTTCGATATCGTTCCCGATATCATCACCATGAGCAAGGCTCTTGGCGGTATGGGCTTCCCCATCAGTGCCATTGCCTATAAAGAGAAACTGAACACCTGGCCGACGGGAAAGACCATCGGAACCTTCCGGGGAAATATGATTGCTTTTGCTGCCGGTGCCGCAGGTTTGAACTGGATGCTCGACAATAAGGTGTGTGAACATGCAACCGAACTTGGCAAGAAATGCATGGTTAAACTGAAAAAGCTTGAAGCCGATTGTTCCATCGTTGGCGAAGCGCGGGGAATCGGTCTCATGATGGCCATTGAGATGGTAAAGGATAAGAAGACCAAGGAACCCGCCCCCGATTTTGCAAAAAAGGTGAGGACCTATGCCCATCGTCGTGGCGTCATGATTGAGATTGGCGGTCACTACAATAACGTTGCCCGCCTTCTCCCTCCGCTTATCATAACCGAAAAACTTGCCATGACTGCCATAGACATTATCTCCGATGTCATTCGGGATATCGAAAAAGAAGCAAAGGAGGGGTGATTATTTGGCAAAGAAAGCACAATACAATGTAGCCGTCGTAGGAGCCATGGGTATGGTCGGCGGAGAAATGATCAGAACCCTTGAGCGAAGAAACTTCCCTGTTGCCGAGCTTCGTCCCCTCGATATTGCAGCCAACGCCGGCAAAGAGGTCTCTTTTCGCGGAAAGAACTGGAAGGTACAGGAAGCTAAGGGTGAAAATTTCGAGGGCATAGATATCGCCATCTTTTCCGCCGGTGGGGATGCAAGCCTCGAGCTTGCGCCAAAGGCTGCAGAGCGGGGCGCCGTTGTTGTGGACAATTCATCGGCATGGCGGATGGATCCCAAGTGTCCTTTGGTCGTTCCCGAAGTAAACCCGGCCGATCTGAAATGGCATAATGGGATCATCGCAAATCCAAACTGCTCCACCATTCAGATGGTGGTGGCTCTGAAACCCCTCCACGATTATGCAAAGATAAAACGTGTTGTCGTATCGACCTACCAGGCGGTGAGCGGGGCCGGAAAGGCCGGTACCGATTCCCTTACGAATGAGGCAAAGAGCTATCTTGAGACCGGAAAGGTTCAGACAACCGGCAAGTTCCAGTACCAGATTGCCTTCAACTGTATTCCCCACATCGATGTTTTCCAGGAAGGGGGAAATACCAAGGAAGAGAACAAGATGATCTTCGAAACCTGCAAGATCATGGGAGACGACTCCATCAAGGTGTCGGCAACCTGTGTTCGTGTTCCTGTCTGGTACGGTCACAGCGAATCGGTGAATATCGAAACCGAACGGCCTCTAAGCCCGGAAAAGGCCAGGGGCCTGCTTGCTACCGCTCCGGGGATAAAGGTTGTGGATGAACCGGCGAAGAACGGTTATCCGATGCCTCTCTTTTCAAATGATGAAGACCTCACCATGGTTGGCCGCATCCGCAAGGATGAGAGCATCGCCAACGGCCTGAACATGTGGGTTGTTTCCAATAATGTTAGAAAAGGGGCCGCCCTGAATGCTGTTCAGGTTGCCGAGTCCCTGCTTGAGCAGAATATTCTCTAAACAGGAGGGGGAACATGGAGTTCAAGGCCCGAATTGCCGAGTTGAAAGAGGAGCTTATCGCTCTTCGGCGTGATTTTCACATGCATCCCGAGCTCGGTTTTCAGGAGTATCGTACCGCTGAAAAGGTGGAAACGTTTCTGAAAGGGCTTGGCCTTTCCCCCAAAAGGATAGCGGATACGGGGGTCGTTGCTCTCATCGAGGGTAGCAGCCCCGGTCCTGTGCTGATGTTGCGGGCGGATATCGATGCTCTTCCTATCAGGGAGGAAAACGATCTGCCCTACACATCGGTCAACGATGGTGTGATGCATGCCTGCGGTCATGATGCCCACACGGCTATGCTTCTGATTGCGGCAAAGGTTCTGACAGAATACCGGAACCGCATTCCTGGAACCGTGAAGCTTGTCTTTCAGCCAAACGAAGAGATCGCTGGTGCCGAAAAGCTGGTGGAGCAGGGGCTTATGAAGAATCCGGATGTAAACGCGGCGTTGGGAATACACATCTGGACTCCCCTTCCCAGTGGTCAGATCGGCATCCAGAGCGGTGCCGTTATGGCAAGCATGGACGTCTTCAAAATCGTTATCCAGGGACGCGGAGGCCATACCGGTTATCCCGAAAGTGCCGTCGACCCTGTTATCGCGGCCTCAGCCCTTGTGATGGACGCTCAACGAATTCAGACCCGTGAAATCAGTCTCATGAAGCCTACGGTGATTATGTTCGGAAAAATCGAGGGAGGCACAAAAAACAATATCATTCCCGATACTGTAACCCTCGAAGGATCCATGCGCTATCTCTATGCCGGCGGCTCCGGCAGCGAAGAGGATCCTCCTGCCAGACTAAAGCGGCTTGCCGAAGCGGTTTGCGCCGTACACGGCTGCAGTTGCGAGGTTCATGTGGAACGGGAAAATTCGGCGGTTGTCAACGATCGGGGTATGGTCGAACTTGTGCACAAGACAGCTTCCCAGATCGTGGGGGCCGATAGGGTTGTCGGCCATGCTTCAATGGCAGGGGAGGATTTTTCCGCCTATGCCTCGCGGGTTCCTGCCGCCTTCGTTTTTCTGGGGACAGGCAATCCGTCGAAAAAAAGCACCTATCCGCATCACAACCCCCGGTTCAATATCGATGAGGATACCATGACCACCGGGGTGGAACTTTTTGTGCGAAGCGTTTTTGCCTATTTCGGCAATACAACGTGAAGGAGGTAGATGGAAAGACACTATTGCGGAGATGGTCCGCATAAGAGCGTACGTACTGTTACATGAATACTGTAGGAGGTATTAGATGAAGAAAAGAGTTCTTATCTCTGTGTTGATGATTACCCTTATCACCTTTGGTGGTCTTTTTGCACAGGGCGGTCAGGAAGCGGCTGGTGGCGCTTCCGGTAAGGTTATCAAGGCTAAGCTCGCTTCCGAGGAGATCGAAGGCGATTTTATGACGGTATGGGCAAATAATTTTGCCGATTATATGAGAGAACAGACCGATGGACAGTTCGATCTCGAGGTATATCCCTACGGAACCCTTGGTGATACCAGAGATATCAATGAGCTGGCTCAGATTGGTGTTGTCGAGTTCGTCTTTACCGATTTTGCATGGATCAGCGCCTTTGTTCCCGAGGTTCAGGTTTTAAGCCTTCATTACCTCTGGCCCAAGGAGCGAATGCCGGAAGTCCTGGAATGGGTTGTGGAAAATGGAGAGATTATGCCCTTCCTCGATAAGGCCTTTCGAAAGAACGGACTTGTTCCCCTCGGTATTGTCTACGAAGGGTGGCAGTGGATTACCGCCAAGCCAAAGGCCGTTACCCTCGATGATCTTCAGGGTATGAAGACCAGGGTCATGGGTTCCAAACTTCTTGTTGAAGACTACCGTGCCTACGGCATGAGCCCGACCCCCATGAGCTACGGCGAGGTTTACAGCGGACTCCAGACCGGGCTGATTGATGCCCAGGTCAATCCTCTCTTTGCCGATTACAGCATGAAGTTCTATGAGGTAACCAACTACTTTACCCAGATGTGGGCCGAACCCTTTCTCGGCATCCCCACGGTCAACATGCAGTTCTACGATCAGTTGCCCGAGGATATGCAGAAAATGATGAAGACGTTCTTCTTGGAGAACATCATCAATGCTGCCGAGTGGATCGATAACCGAAATGCCAGCGACCGAAAGAAGATCGAAGAAGAGAAACCCGACATTGTCTGGACCGAATGGGACAAGGAAGAGATCTCCAAGGCAAAGAGCATGGCGGAGAGTGTGTGGAACGATAAATATCCTGGTATTGCCGGAGATGGTGCCGTTGAGGCCCTCAAAATCCTTCTTCGGGATATCGAAAATGCAAAGTCTGCCCTCGGAGTTGAATAATTCCAGGTGTGGAGGCGGTGTGGTGCGAATCTTTTCGCACCACACATTGTATTACCGGAGAAGAAAAGCGTATGAATCAGGAACAGGATATAAAGACGAAAGAAAGGCTGAAAAAAAATACCAAGAGCGTTGGGAAAATCATTGGATTGGTGATCGACTGGTTCGAAGTTGGGATTCTTTCCATTGGAATAGCAGCCCTGGCGATCCTGTTGATTGCCAATGTCGTTGCGCGAACCTTTTTCCAGAGCATTTACTATGCCGATGAGGTTTCAAAGTTTCTCATTATTCTTATCTCCTTTGTCGGTGTTAGTTATGCGGCGAGAAAGGGGCGTCATATTCGTATGGGCGCCTTCCTCGACCTTATGCCGCCCAAACTGGAAAAGATTTTTATCTTTATTATTTCCGCAGTAAATGCTGTGGTGCTTTTGATTATGGCGTGGTACGGCTTCCAGTACATGAATCAAATGCGGATTCTGGGGCAGTTGACATCGGCCCTTCAGGTTCCCTACTGGACCTTTATGATTATTGTCCCCATCGGTTTTGCCTCTGCGGGAATTCACTATATTAGGACCATTATCAAGAACATTACGGAAAAGGAAGTATGGCTCTCCCCGGAACAGCAGAGTGAATACGAGGAAGAGGGAACGGTCGGCTATTAGTCCGGCGAAAGGAGAAATAGATGACACTTTTATGGGTGAGTATGATCAGCATGCTGCTCCTGGGGTTTCCTTTTATGGTGGTTATCCTCGGATCCTTGCTGCTGTATATAGGCACTGCATATCCGTCCTTTAATTTTACCGTGCTGGTTCAGCAGGTCATCAACGGAATGACCCCGCCTGCACTGGTCTGCGTACCGATGTTCATTCTCGGTGCCAATATCATTACGTCGGGAGAGGCTGCTCCCCGACTCATCAATATGGTTAAAAGTTTTGTCGGTCATATTCCGGGAGGTTTACCGATAACGACCAATGCAAGCTGTACGCTTTTTGGTGCGGTTTCCGGTTCGACTCAGGCTACGGTATCGGCAATCGGCGGGACCATGAGGCCGATGCTCCTGAAGGCTGGCTACAATAGCTCCTTTACCCTCGCCTTGATCATTAATTCGAGTGATATTGCACTCCTTATTCCACCGAGTATCGGCTTTATTGTGTATGGCGTGGTAACCAACACCTCAATCGGGAAGCTCTTTCTTGCCGGTATCATTCCTGGAATTTTGATCTTTCTTATGTTCTCGATCTATTCCTATGCGTATTCGAAGATAAAGCACGTAGGAGTACTGCCCAAGGCAAGCTGGAAGGAGCGCAAGAAAGCGATCAAAGATGGTATTCTTGTTGTTGGCTTTCCGCTGATTATCGTTGGTGGAATTTATGCCGGAATATTCAGCCCCACCGAGGCTGCCGCAGCGGCCGTTGCCTATGCCCTTCTTCTCGAAGGTCTTGTGTATCGAACGCTTACCTGGAAGAAACTGGTCAACGCCTTCCTTGATACGGGCGTCATTACCGGGGTTGTTTTTATCCTTGTTGGGGCGGGACAGGCCTTTAGCTGGTTTATCAGCTTTTTGCGGCTTCCCCAGCAAATTATGCCTGCCATCATCGGCGCCGATCCGACCCAGTTGAAGGTAATAGCGATTGTCGTTATCTCCTATTTTGTCGCCTGCATGTTTGTGGATCCCATTGTTGCGATCTACGTACTGAGTCCCATTTTTCAGCCCTATGTGACAAGTCTGGGAATCGATCCTGTTTTTCTCGGTACCCTGGTAACCCTGCAGGCTGCCATCGGTTCGGCAACGCCCCCCTTCGGCTGTGATATTTTTACCGCCCAGTTAATATTCAGGCGGCCCTATTGGGAGGTTATACGCAGCACGCCACCCTTTATTTTGATGCTGATTCTGGCGACGATTCTCATCATCATTTTCCCCGAGCTGGCGACCTTCCTGCCGAATTCGGCACTTATCAACTAGGGAGAGGGGGAGCGAGCGATGCTCTATCGTGGAAAACCGGATCAGGTGAGTTATGGCGAGGCCATCGGTATCATCCTTTTGGAAAATTACGTACCCTTTATTCCCGGTGATGTGGCAAACGCCACCAGCTATAATTTTCCGGTTCGTTTTCAAAGGGTTCCCGGTTTTACGGTAGAGCGCATCTTTGCCCATGATATGAGCCTGGTCGATGCTCTTGTCCGGGCCGCGTTGGATCTTGAGGGCAACGGGGTCCGGGCCATTACCGGTGACTGTGGTTTTATGGCCCTCTATCAGAATGCCATCAAAGCTGCTGTATCGGTTCCTGTCTGCATGTCTTCTCTTTCCCAGATTGCATTCATGCGAACGATGTTGGGAAAGGGGGAGAAAATCGGGATTATCACGGCAAATTCGGAAAGTCTCGATGATCAGGTACTCGGGGCTGCCGGAATTGTTCCCGGACCTGATCTTGTGATAGCAGGGCTGGAAAAGGCGGACCATTTTGTCTCAGCGGTGTTTCGAGAAGAGGGGGAGCTTGATTCCGAGCGGATCAAAGCCGAGGTTGTTGCCGTTGCAAAAGCGATGACTCGCAGCCATACCGATATTGGTTTGATCTTACTTGAATGTAGTCTTCTGCCCCCCTATGCCGCCGCCGTGAGAGAGTCGACTGGCCTGCCGGTGTTCGACTATCTTACCATGATTCGCCAGCTTTACGACGCGGTCGTTCCCCGATCCTATTCCGGTTATCTCTAAACTGTTTGCAATTCCCGGCGCCGCTGCCGAAACATAGTCTCTTCGCTTAAAAACCATAGGAGGAATAGTATGGCTGCATTTACTAAAGAAGAGTATGAACAAAGAATAGAAAGAACCAAAGCTGCGATGAACGAGCGGGGGATCGACCTGCTGTTTATCAGCCAGCCAGCCAACATGAATTATCTAACAGGTTACGACGGATGGAGTTTTTACGTTCATCAGTGTGTGCTGGTTTCCCTTGATCAGAAAGAACCCATGTGGCTCGGCCGTGGGATGGACGCCAATGGTGCCCGCATTACCACCTATCTGCCCGATGATTGCATCAGGCAGTATGCCGATGACTACGTACAGTCCACGGTCAAACATCCGATGCACTTCATTGCCGATGTCATCAAGGAAAAGGGTTGGGACAAAAAGCGGATCGGTGTTGAGATGGACCAGTTCTATTTTACCCACCGAAACTATGTTGAACTGGAAAAAAGCCTGCCTGACGCCACCTTTGTCGATGCGAATACCCTGGTGAACTGGGTCAGAATCATCAAATCCGAGGCAGAGCTTGAATTTATGCGGGCTGCCGGAAAGGTCGCGATCAAGGTGATGGATGCCGCCGTTGCCAATATCAATGTCGGATCGAGAGAGTGTGATGCCGCAGCAGCCATTGCCGCGGCCCAGTACAGCGGGACCGAAGAGTATGCAGGGGATTATCCCGCCATCGTTCCCCTTATGATGGCAGGGGAGGCTACCAAGACGCCCCATCTTACCTGGTCGGGAAAGCGTTATACCGCAGATGAAGCGGTACTGTTGGAGCTGTCCGGTGTTTACAAGCACTACCATGCCCCCATCGCCCGGACTATTTTCCTCGGAAAGAACCCTCCGAAACTGATGCAGGATACCGCCCGAACCGTCATCGATGGATTGAAGGCCACCCTGGATTTCATCAAACCTGGGGTAACCGGTGAGGAGGTCGAGGCGGAATGGCGCCGGGCCATCAGCCACTCCACGGTGGTGAAAGAGGCCCGTCTCGGATACTCCATCGGACTCAACTATCCGCCGGACTGGGGAGAACAGACCATCAGTCTTCGTCCCGGGGACAAGACGGTGGTCAAGCCAAACATGGCTCTTCATCTCATTCCCGGCATTTGGTACGACGATGTAGGCTTTGAGGTGGATGCAAGCATTCGTATTACGGAAACAGGATATGAGAGCCTTTACGAATATCCTGTGGAAATCTTCCTGAAATAGGCCCGCGTTGCAGGGTGTTTTTGTATGAATACTATGCCGAATCTGCGGGACGTCTATACGGCCCGCAACAGAATCAAAGGCTATGCGATCCGAACCCCCTTTATCGCCTCTCCCGCTTTGGCGGAAGAGGCAGGGGCTGCAGCCGTCTATCTGAAGTTGGAATCCCTGCAAAATACCGGGGCCTTCAAGGTCAGGGGCGCTGCGAACAAGATCCTCGGCCTCTCTGAAGAAGAAAGGCAACGGGGGGTTGTTACCTTTTCCACCGGAAATCATGGCAAGGCCGTTGCCTTTGTAGCGGGGAAAAGTGGTATTCCCGCCACCGTCTGCCTTTCCGAACATGTTCCCTCCTATCGTGCCGAGTTGATTCGTAGTTTTGGGGCGACGGTTCACATCGAGGGACAGAGTCAGGATGAGGCTGAGGCCGCCTACGAGCGAATGAGGAAGGAGAAGGGGCTTGTTCCTGTTGTTCCATTTGACGACCCAGCCATCGTGGCGGGGCAGGGAACCATCGCCCTTGAGATGCTGGAAGAGCGGCCGGACCTCGATGTGCTGCTGGTACCCCTTTCCGGTGGCGGCCTTTTGGCAGGCGTGGCCCTCTGCGCCAAATCCGTCAATCCTGCGATTAAAGTGGTCGGTGTCTCCATTGAGCGGTCTCCAGCCATGCTGGAGAGTCTGAAAGCCGGCCACCCGGTAGCCGTGGAAGAGAAAGACACCCTTGCCGATTCCCTTTTGGGAGGAATCGGTGCGGAAAACCATTATACCCTGCCCCTGATTTCCCGCTATGTCGACGACCATATTGTGGTAGGCGAGGAAGAGATCAGGAAGGGGCTCTATTATGCCTTGAAGAAGCACTCCCTAGTCATAGAGGGTGCGGCGGCCGTAGGGATCGCTGCGATCCTCGCCGGTAAGGTTTCCGCCTCCGGCGGAAGCGTGGGGCTGGTGGTAAGCGGAAGCAGCGTAGAGCTGGACCGCTATATCGAAGTAGTAAGGAGAGAGGCAGATGCAGAAAGCTGAGATATACATTGTTAATGAGGATGAACTTGTCGAGAGCGTGAGGCTTGACGGAAGTATCATCGAGGCCGTCGAGCATGCATTCGGCGAATTGCAGAAGGGAAATGCGACGGTCCCCCCCATCATGATGATTCCCGTTCCCGAACGGACCGGAGAGGTTGATGTAAAAAGCGCTTTCATCAAGGGCTTGGACAGTCTTGCCATAAAGGTCGCCTCGGGATTCTTCGAAAACGGTAAGCTCGGTCTTCCCTCTGCCAGCGGCCAGATGCTGGTGCTCAGTGCCGTGACCGGTTTTCTGGAGGCAGTACTTTTGGATAACGGCTACCTCACCCAGGTGCGCACCGGTGCGGCCGGGGCGATTGCCGCCAAGTATCTTGCCCCCTCCGTGGTAGAGAATGCCGGAGTTATCGGTGCCGGTACCCAAGCCCGTTTCCAGATGCGCGGCCTTTATCACATGCGCCCCTTTAAACGTATTTTCACCTGGAGCCCCGATTCCGATGAGATTCGCGATGCCTATGTTGAAGATATGTCCAGGGAACTGGGCGTGGAGGTCATCAAGGCAGAAGACGCCGAAGAGGTCGTGCGCAATTGCCAGTCCGTCACCACAACAACTCCGGCACGTTCCCCCTTTATTCGAGCTTCCTGGCTCCATCCTGGGCTCCACATCACTGCCATGGGAAGCGACACCGAGGAGAAACAGGAAATAGAGGCAGATGTTTTTGCAAAGGCCGATATCGTTGCCTGCGATCTAAAAAGTCAGTGCTTTCGCCTCGGAGAGCTGCGCAGTGCCAGGGCTGCCGGAAGCATAAGCGATGAGACTTCGGTGATCGAACTCGGAGAGCTGGTGAACGGTGTCAAAAAGGGAAGAGACAACGACAAGCAGATAACGGTATGTGACCTCACCGGCGTCGGCATTCAGGACACTGCCATAGCCCTCGAGGCCCTGGCACGGGTAAAAGCCGCCGATAAGGGTTTAAAGATTGGGGGCCGCTGATGTTGGAGCGTGAACTGCGTTTCTCCGAAGAGGAATATCACCGTAGACTCAGGGCGGTCAAGGCTTCCATGGACCGGCAGGGGATGGAAGTCCTGATTGTTGTGGATCCGGCAAACATGAACTATCTTACCGGATACGACGGCTGGAGTTTTTATGTCCATCAGGGACTTATTATCGCACTTGATCGGGATGAACCTTTTTGGTTCGGCAGGGCACAGGATTCCAATGGTGCGCGGCTTACCACCTGGCTTTCGGAAGAGAGCATTCTCGGCTATCCCGACTACTATGTGCAAAGTCGCTACACCCACACCATGCGCTATGTTGCGAACAAAATTGCCGAAGAGGGCTGGGACAGGCGACGGATCGGGGTGGAGATGGACGGCTACTGGTTCAGCGCCAGGATGTACAGAGAGCTTACCGAACACCTTCCTTCCGCACGCTTTGCCGATGCAACAAGCCTTGTGGCGTGGGTTAAAAGTGTAAAAAGCGATGTCGAGGTGACGATGATCAGGCAGGCCGCCAAAATCACCGAAAAGGCAATGGACCTTGCGGTCAAGATGATCGAACCCGGTGTTGCCGAGCGCGAGGTTGCCGCAGCGGTGTCTGCGGCCCAGATCGCCGGGGTCGACGGCTACGGGGGAGACAGCCCCGCCATCTTTCCCATTATTCCCTCTGGTCAGCGGACAAGCACGGCCCATCTCACCTTTCACCCTGAACGTTCCTATCAAACCGGTGATGTGGTGCTCCTTGAGTTGGGATCGGCCCGTTGCCACTACCATGCCCCCCTTTCCCGGACCGTTTACCTTGGAAAGGTCCCGGACGACCTGAAAAAGGTTGCGGATGTGGTGGTTGCAGGGCTCAGGAAGACCCTGGAGTTTATCGCCCCCGGTGTTACCGCCGAAGAGGTAGAGGCCTACTGGCGGGGCTGCCTGGCAGGTACCGGGGTGGAAAAGCCGAGCAGGGTCGGTTATTCTTTCGGCCTTGCCTACGTCCCTGATTGGGGCGAGCATACCGTAAGCCTTCGCCCGGGAGACAAGAGTGTTCTTGAGCCGGGGATGACCATCCACTTTATGCCCGGTATCTGGCTGGATACCTACGGCTTCGAATGCTCGGAACCCTTCTTGGTTACCGATTCCGGCTGCGAGAAATTGGTGAACTTTCCCGAGAGGCTCTTTACAAAGGAAGGGTGATTGTATACATATGCAGAATATGATTGTGTGTAAATTCGGCGGAACATCCATGGCGGATGCCGCTCAGATGAGAAAGGTTAAATCGATTATCGATCTTGATCGAGACCGGCGGGTTGTGGTCGTGTCTGCCCCGGGAAAGCGCAGCAAAGATGATGAGAAAATCACCGATCTGCTCTATTCCTGCCATAAGGCCGCTTCCGATGGAAAGGCGATTGCCCCCTATTTTTCCGTAATACGGGAGCGAATTCTTGCTATCTGCAAGGAGCTTTCGGTTGTTTCCGACATGGCCTCCCGTCTCGATGAGATCGAAGAGAAGATAAGCTCCGGAGCAAGTGCCGATTATGCGGCAAGCCGGGGAGAGTATCTTTCGGGGTTGATGATGGCAGGCGTCCTGGATGCCACCTTTGTCGATCCTGAAGAGGTGGTGCGGCTGACCGCCGACGGCAGGGTTGATGATGCCACCTATCCAATGGTTGCCGAGGCAATGAAGGGGCCCGGTCGCTATGTCATACCCGGTTTCTTCGGATCGACTTCCGACGGTAAGGTGAAAACCTTCAGCAGGGGCGGTTCGGACATCTCCGGCGCCATTGCCGCCCGTGCGGTGGATGCAAAGCGCTACGAGAACTGGACCGATGTTTCGGGGATTCTCATGGCCGATCCGAGGATCGTTGATACGCCTCCTACCATCACGGAGATCACCTATCGGGAGGTTCGCGAGCTTGCAAGTATCGGAGCCTCGGTCTTTCACGAAGAGGCGATCGCTCCGGTACGCAGCGTCGGTGTTCCCATCAATGTTCGCAATACCAATGATCCCCAGGCCCCCGGTACCATGATCCTTCCTTCCCGGGATACGGCGAAACGGGCCGTTGTCGGAGTCTCCGGCAAAAAGTCCTATCGAAACCTCTATGTTGAGAAACTGATGCTTGACCGCTACCCTGGCTTTCGACAGGAGCTTCTTACGCTCCTTCAGGAGCGGGGTATTGTCCCTGAATTTGAGTCCAAGGGTTTCGATAGCCTTAGCTTCCTTATCCCCGAGGCCTACGTAGAGAACGACAATGCGGTGCTTGAGGCAATCAGGGCAAATCTTGACCCCGATGAGGTGGCGTTCAGGCCTTCTCTCGCCCTCCTTGGTGTGGTCGGCGAAGGCATCCTGGAAAAGGCAGGCATTGCAGCCTCCTATTTCCTTGCTTTGCAGAAGGCGAATATCAATGTGCGTTTTATCAACTACGGTGGTTCGGAGATAAGCCTTTTAATCGGTGTCGATGCCGATCGCTATAGGGAAGCTCTCCGGGCTTTGGTCGAAGCTGCTGTTTAATGGTGGCAGTTGTGTGTGCAGGGCGTGAAGCGCTGAGCCCCTGGAAGGCTTACAGATAGCGCTTGACGTCCCTGCCGATAACGTTGGCAATGAGTTCGATCTGATCTTTGACGGGGCTGGAATTGATCTTGCTGAAAAGGACCTCTTCAATCTGAAAGAAACCGACCGAAGCGCTCATCTCTACTGCAATTCTGATCGGCTTTTCTTCTCCCTTTTTAATTTTTACCTTTTCGATGGCCGAGGCGCTGTATTTGTGAATGTCCCCCACATGGCTTTCGGTGTTCATGCTCATGGGGATTCTCGCCCGACCCTTTTCCATATCGCATCCGTCGGCTATGAGGATAATACCAGCTTCTTTTGAGTGAATCTTTTGCTGGGCCATGTGTCCGACGATCCCCTCAAGGGCAACCGACTTGGTTATCACCCTTCGCACCGGATCGTTTGGGTAGAGCTTTTGGGTGATGGCATCGATATACGGCGCAGCAATGATCATCGAGGAATGCTCGTGGTCCTGTCGTCCGATGGTCATACCGACATCATGGAGAAAGGCCGCCAGCAGTACCCCCACGCTGCTCTCTTCAAAGCTTCCGACCTCATCCTCTTCGAGGGAAAGCTTTACATTCGCTTCCTTAAGCAGGTTCATCATGGTTAAGGCATTTAAAGCTACTTTACGCATGTGGACCGGACCGTGGTCGTTAAAGTGGAGCCTTCGAATCGAAACTGTATTTGCGTATTCCTGCATGGCATGGATTTCCTCATCCTCGATAAGCAGTTGTAACGTTTCTTTTGCCTTCCCTTCCGTCATGGCAAGAAGCTTTCGGTCGAGGGCACGCTCCTTTGGTGATTTTTCATTTCGTTTAACTTCGTTCATACTGCTAATATACTCAATTCAGAGTAGATCCGTCAGAAAAAGGGGAGGATTACATGGATTTTAAACGTTTAAGAAGCTGACGTTGGAGAGAAGCATGAATATAGCGGTGCAGCTGCATATTGGTTGCGTGATCGGGGGAGTCAAACATTGCGACGAGAAGAATCGTACCATCCGGAAGCTTTCTTCTTAGGGTAATCGTCCCCTTCAATCCCTCGATGGCTTCTCCGATTTCCATGGTAAAGGAGTCGATCCTGGCGCCGGCAGGCAGGAGCCTTCCTTCTTCCAGGACAAAGGAGACTCCTGCCGCACTGATGTCGGAAATCGTTCCTGTGTATATGTTTCCCCCGGAAGTAATGCGCAAGGGGGAAATTGACTGGCTATTTGTTCCAAAACGAACGTATCTGCGTTGGCCTTTTGCTCCGCTTTCTTCGAGAAAGGTGAGAAAGGCAGAGACCGCCTTTGCTGGTGTTTCGGAGAGTGCGATCCTATCGAATTGCGCAGGAGAATGGTGTTTCGTATGAGGGTTGAGAAGAAAAATTTCAATCTGCTGCTGGTGAAGCATCGTTTGTTGTCGACGTGCTTCCTGCTCCAAAGCAGAAAATTCCTCGGTAAGGACGGTATCTTCGTGGATAAACACAAGAGAGTTTGGATATCCGGTAATCAGGCGGATACCCTCCCGTCCCTTCGAAAGCGTATAAATTTCGTATTCCGCAACAATCGCAGCTTCGACAAGACGTTGGTGAAAGATCCCTTCCGGGAAAAAGTAAAAAATTTTACGTCCTGTTCCTATTCCTGTCATTGCTTCACCTCGTTTTTACTCTCTTGGAAAAAGGAGACCACCGCTCCGTTCTTTTCCTGCTGTTTGAGCCGATCGAGATAGCCACTCTCTTCGCTTCTGATTTCCGTATCTCGTACATGCGGAAGCCTCTTCAAAAGTACTTTTCCCGTCATCGGATCCAGAATGATTTTTCTCGCCTGATTCCCTCCCACATCGGAACTGATGATTCGTATCTTCTCCAATTCAAGGTAATTAAAGGCAAAATCGATATTGGCCCTACTGATGGATAGGGCTTCGCTTCTGGTCGTGGCAAGCACCATGGCACCGCCGAAAACCTTGGCGACCAGTTGATTCTTCTCCGAACCCATTTTCATCAACGCATTGATCAAAAGCTCCATGGCGTTCATGCCGTATTTACCGTTCTCATCGAGATAGAAAACCCTTTTCGGCTCACCCGGAAGCATAAAATGGTTCATTCCTGCCTGCTGCTTTCGGAGATCCCAGAGCACGACCGAAACACAGGAACCAAGGACCGTAGAGATTAGGATCGATTCGCCTGTTGCATGGAAGTCGCCGGGATGCAGAAAGGCAACATCCTTTCCTAAGCTATGGTTATGAAGCAGATGCACAAAGTGCTCCCTTAAAAAAAGGTAATCTCTCCGCCGGCGCTTCCCTCTTCAACTTCAAAACCTCCGATCTTACCGGCTACTTTCTTATGTTCGAGGATGGTGAATCGCTTGATGATGTTCTGAAAACGTTCGCTTCGAATGTTCCAGTCCGTAAGCCCATTTCGTGCCAGTTCTTTTTGGAATTGCTTATCAAAAAGTTCCTCAATTTCGCCAAGCAAATTGGTGCTTTGTGCCAGCTCCTGTCTACATTCCGAAAGCTTTTCAAGCAGCTCTTCTGTTTCCTGGTATGTTTGGATGAACCCACTACCGAAGGCCGAGAAATTTTCTATAACTGCTTCGATTCCATGAACCGTTGAGTTGGCATCTTCAGCGATAAATGCCATGTCATGCTGGAAATTATCGGCGAAACTTGCCTCACTTTTATACATTTCCCGATAGAAAAGAAGTGACTCCTGGGTCCGTTTAAAGAATTTATGGATGCTTTGAAGTGCATTTTCAACGGTCGAGTCGATAAAATGGGTGAGATTAGACATCTCTTCGACGGTCGCTTCCATCGATTCGAGAGCCTGCTGTTTCGCTACTTCTATTTTTGACGCCACATTGACATTCTGGAATTGTCCTACAAGCTCGGAAAAATCGATAAAACTCTGCTGAAGAGCCTCGACTTTTTGCATGAGATTTTCACTTCGCGAGGTGATTTCCACCTTCATATCAAGAGAGGATGTAACACTCTTGCGGATTTTTACTATGGATGCTTCCGCTTCGTTGAAGTAGGAAGAGAGAGAAGCCCCGTGGCGATAATCCCGCACTTTTTGTTCAATGGAGGACATGACTCCGCCTATCCTTTCCGTCTCTCCCTTGAAAAGATTATAACTTTGGCGAATCTGCTCGGATACATCATTAATAAGATCGGAACAGAGACGCGGAATGGTTCGGAGAAAGACCAACTCGTCCAAAAGTTCCTCAATGGTCTCTTGTCCGATAGGCTCTTCTTCTATTTTCAACTCCCTGAGGGCAAGAACAACATGATCGAGAGACTGACGGATGATGTCCTGATGTTGGACCTGCTGCATGATGGTGGTAAGGGGGTCCCATATGGTTTTCGATTCTTCGATAATATCCTTGAGAAAATCGATTGCCCCATCCGTAGCATTTCCCGCCTTCTGAAAACCCGTATCGACAAAGCTGCCGAAATCCTGTAGCAGCTTTGTTTGCACCTCTTCGACCTTTTCCATTGCGGAAAGGAAGTTTGAAAATGCTTCGTCTATCTCCTTGCCCTCGGCGGTAAGCTCTTCGGTATATACGATTGAACGAGCTGAAATGCGTTTAAGCTCTTCAGTGATGAAGCTGAAGGCTCCTCCTGCCTTTCCTGCTTTGATTGCAACGGTCATCGCATTTAAACTAATCAGCTCCATCGACTCCGAACTTTCCCGAATATCCGAAATTCGATAGTCCAGCTCCCTGACCACCTCGATCTCTTTGCGGAGGCTCTCCAGCAGCTGATCGTCCCGTAGATGAAGGGTATTGAAAGAATCCGAAGCCTCACGAAGTACCGCTTTTGTTTTTGCCAGAAGAGATGATGCCGAGGCCGTATTGCGAAAAGTCGCCGTCTTGGTTTTGAGGCTTTCTACCTGTAGCTCCGAGGTATTTCTTCCCTTTTCCAGCTCAGAAGAAAGCTTCGGAAAGATTCCGGCAATACCGTCGAATATGATCTCGGTATTTTTGATCACTCCGTCTATCTGTGCCGCGATATCCGTAGGAGATGTTTCGATACTCTGTTCCATTGCCTTTAGTATAGTTAAGCTCTTACGCGTGTGCAAGAAAAACGGCCGTCGCGGTTGTTCGTGACGGCCGTTTTATCTCTGATTTCAGAAAGTTTTTCTCTATTCTTCCTTTCTGATGGTGTTTTCGGTTTCAAGATCAAAAAAGTTGGCTTTTTCATAATTGGGGGTAAAAAAGATTTGCTGACCAACCTTTACTGCAATGTCCGGATCAAGTTTTGCAATCAGCTGATGCTTCTGAGTGTTGACCCACACTTGAGTTTCGGCGCCAAGGGGTTCAATGACACCAATTTCACCCTTGATCGTTATGCCGGCTTTTTCCTCTGTTTCGTAGGCAAGGTCTTCCGGTCTGATTCCGAAAACAACCTCTTTTCCAACATATCCCTTTTCTCTGAGCAGATCGGCATAGAGACCTTTGATCTCAGCCTTGAAATCAGCCTCTTCCATCAGCAATTTCTTGCCTTCTTCCACAATCTTAACGGTCATGAAGTTCATGGGAGGTGATCCGATGAAGCCTGCGACAAACCTGTTGGCGGGTTTGTTGTAAAGGGTCAGCGGGTTTCCAATCTGCTGAATGATACCATTTTTCATGACGACGATTTTATCGGCCATGGTCATTGCTTCCACCTGGTCGTGGGTAACATAGATCATCGTTGCCTTTAGCCTGTGGTGGAGGCCCGAAATTTCCGCCCTCATCTGAACCCTCAACTTGGCATCGAGGTTGGAAAGAGGCTCGTCGAAAAGGAAAACCTTAGGCTGACGGACGATTGCACGTCCGACAGCGACACGCTGACGCTGACCACCGGAGAGGGCCTTCGGCTTCCTGTCTAGCAGTTCCTCGATATCGAGGATTCTGGCCGCTTCCCTAACACGTTTTTCGATCTCGGCCTTATCGAATTTCCTGATTTTGAGACCGAATGCCATGTTGTCATATACACTCATATGGGGATAAAGAGCATAGTTCTGAAATACCATTGCGATGTCCCGATCTTTCGGCGGCACATCGTTTACCTGCTTCCCATCGATGTAGAGTTCACCTTCGGTAATGTCCTCCAAACCGGCGATCATGCGGAGCGTTGTTGATTTTCCGCAACCGGATGGTCCGACGAGAACGACAAATTCCCTGTCTTGAATGTCGATATTGGCATTGTCGACGGCCCTGACACCGCCTTCGTAGACCTTGCCGATACCCTTCAGCTGTACTGTAGCCATAGAATACCTCCAAATTATCTTATGGGTAACAGAGTATTATGCTTTTAGCGAGCTGTCAATGAAAGTTTCCCCTTTACTCATTGTAACGGCTTTTGTCGATACCAGGTCTCCAACCGTTCGGAAAGATCGGGGATTTGGTCGGGATCGTCGGCCGAAGCCTTTTCCAGAAGCCAGGGAATGATGACATCTTTCCTCATGGCGTTCCACCTGGAAGGAAGGGGTAGGGGAAAACTGAGATAATTTTCGGGGGGAATGTGCCCCACCAGAGAAGGAAAGTACTGGGGAATGATCTCTTCATTAATAGATGACAATGAGGAGAAGCCGTCGGCGATGCCGAAGGTCCTCATTCGCTTAAACTGGCTGGATTCAAGGAGTTTTTTCTGCGTATCACTTTGAAAAAACCAGAGAAGAAAGGCACCTGCAGCCGGCCGGGCCACTGCGGCGTTGGGAATTCCAATGAAAAGTATATCGTCGTTGACCGGTATAAGGTCGTTCTTGGCCATCCACCGGAAATCAAGGGCACTTCGTTTTTCCGGGGCCAGGTGGAAGAAATTTTGCAGGGTCGAATAGGTAAAAAGGATTCGACCGTCGGACAACAGCTTAATCGGCGGATCGTAAAGAAAGGTGTCGATGAATTGCTGTTCCAGTTCCAACCCCTGGTTGACGGTAGTGATCCATTCTCTGATAAAGGCGATCGCCTGATCCAGGGCCTCCTGATTCCACGTCACCTGTCCCGTTTTTTCTGCTTCTGTAAAATTGGTCTGGAAGAGAGCGGTTTTCTCATACAGCACTTCAGGATCCCATCGCGGGGAGAATCCCATGCGGTTGAATCGGCCGTCTTTGATGACGTTATATGCGGCACTTTCTTCCTGGATGCTTTCCAAATTGAGACTGAATTGCTGATTGCCGCTTCTCGAACTTTTCAAAAACGCGAGGGCGGGAAGATCGAAACTCACCGGGAGCAGTATTTGCTGCCCTACCGAATTTTCCCCACGCGAAAGAAGGTCTTGGTAGAAAAGGGATCGGTCCAGAAGCGGGAGGTTTGTTCGCCTCTCCGCATTCCTTTTCTCCGTTGCAAAAAGGGATGCAAGAGAGGAGAACCGCTGTATGGTTTTTTCGTTGTTGAGATAAGCACCGGCAACCAGATCGGGAACTAGTTCCTGCATATTGGTATCGATCTTCCCTTCTTCAATTTCCCGTGCAGGCTCGTTTTTGTAGACCACCTCGATTTGGTAGAGTTCCTGCGATGCGTTAAAGAGCTCGGCATAGGCGGCGAATTCGGGGCGGTTTGTCCAAAGTATCGCCGTAGTTGGGAACCGATTGGGGTTCTTATACCAGAGAAAGAATATTGCCGAGGCCAAAAGCAGAAACACAAGGGTCAGCATGATGATAAGATGTTTATGTACGTTTCCCGAGAATCCCATGAAGGCAACTCTACGTGGAGGCGGACGCCTTGTCAATTGCCGACTCTCCTGTGATAATGAATCGGTGATCAAAAGATTTTATCGCTATAGTTCCTATCTGAAGGATCGGTATAAAGAAGCCGTCTACAGGATCGGTATTGATGCGGGATTCGGATGCCCCAACAGAACTCCGGACGGCAGAGGGGGCTGCTTTTATTGTGACGAAGCTGGTTCTCGGGCCGCCTATCAGGAAACTAATGAGCCACACTCCTGCTTGCGTTCCGCATCAGGGCCGGACCCCGATGATCCTTATTGGCAAACATGGATGAAGAAGCAGATCGATGAAGGAGGGGCTTTCCTCTCGAATCGCTACGGAGTGCACTCCTTTATTCTCTACGTACAGGCCTTTTCCGGAACCTGGGCACCGGTGCCGAGACTCAAGCATATCTATGATTATCTTCTCTCCCTCGCATCTTTTCGGGAGCTCATCGTCGGTACCCGTCCCGATTGTGTGGACGAAGAGGTGGTGAAGCTGCTTTCCTCTTATGCTTCCTCCCTCGATATGGATGTGTGGCTGGAGTTGGGATTGCAGAGTTATCACGATCAGACCCTTCGACATATCGGCCGGGGACACGACACCACTGCCTTTGAACGGGCCTATAAAACGGCCAAGGCCGGGGGGCTGAAATGTTCCGTTCATCTGATATTCGGGCTTCCCGGGGAAGACGACGCAATGATGGAAGAGAGTGTTCGTCGCCTGGCTCGCCTACGGCCCGACGGGGTGAAAATTCACAATCTGCACATTGCCGAAGGAACACGGTTTGCGCAATGGTGGCGGGAAGGCCGACTGGAGGTACCCGATACCTCACACCACCTCCGCCTGGTGGCCGACGCCCTGGAGCTCCTACCCGAGACGACTGTCATTCAACGGGTAACCTGTGACACGCCCAAGGCCCGGCTCCTTGCTCCCGTCGATTTTGCTTCCAAAGCCCATTTCTATCGCCTCCTGGATGAAGAGCTTGAAAAACGGAATAGTTACCAGGGAAAACGATTTGCCGAATGTAAGAGAAACGCGCCGGATTGACAGCCCCCCTGTTTTGGCCTACAGTTAGCCTTATGCGGGGACAGTTCTGGGCAACCGGTGATCCGGGCTCCTCTTCCGGTGGGCTTTCCGGTTTGATTGATCGTATTCTTTCTATTTTTCTCGGGGCTTCCGATCCGGAACGAGAAAAACGGCGCTTACTGAAAGAGATTGAAAAACAAGTAAAACACCAGAAGTACAAGTATCTGAAGACCAAGGGGGCCGAAGCTCTGCCTGGCCTTGCGAAGCTTTTTTACGACATGTATAAGGTTATTGCCCCCGCTCAAGTGCTTTTGCAGAATGCCCATTCATCGGGGGTTTTGAAAACCATTCTTATCGAAAGTACCCTGACCGGTGAACAGCTGAAAATTCTTGAGACCGTTGATGAGGCGGCGATTAGGAAGGCTGCCGAGAGCAAGGACACAAAGGTCCTTGCCTCTGAATTGAAGGACAAGCTTGTTACCTTCTTTTCGGCCTTTAACGGCGACAAAATCAAAGAGATCAACAATCGCTACAATCTCCTGCTTCTCTTTTTCCAGCTGATCAATTTCGACTACTATTTCTTTCTTAAGAAGTTCGATTCCGCTCTTCCCGAACGGGATTTTGTGTATCATCCTAAATTCGAGACAATCAACGGCAGCTATATCAGCGATGATCTTAAGGATTTTCTGGAGATCATGCTTCAATTCAATAAGGACCAGAACTGGAATGCCTTGTTTGATATTCTCGCCTCGTATAAACAGACCGAAGTCATAAATCGTGACGATTTTCGTAAGGTGATAAAAAACCTTCTTGATGTTCAACGCAGTTCGATCCTTACTCTGATCGTTCAGCTCATCGACCAGGACCCCTATTATCAACCAAAGAGCTATTACCACGATGAGCATATCGTTGAGGAGTATCTGAACAAAATCAAGACCGGTACCGAGATGACGATTCAGAAGATTCTCATTGAACGGCAAAACAAAAAAATCGATACCCTTCTGAATACTATTTTCGGGACAACGGCGATCAGCCGCATGAAATACTATACCGAGAAGAACAATATGGCCTTTTCCAAGAAGATGCTTGGGGGCTATATCTACGTTCGTCCTCTCAACTATTTGAAAGCCTTTCTCCTTGACTTCTATAAGCGTGATATTAAAACGGTTGTGGATATCTTGTTGATAAGGGGCAAATGGTCGACAAATCTCTCCAGTCAGCAACTCTCGGAGGCCTTTCATGCGATCATGCAGGTTTCCGAGGATTTGATTGTCTTCGACGAGGGACTCTCGGAAGAAGGCGGCTCCGGAGTCAAGCTAAAGGCCTTTCTTCATAAGGGTGACAGGGACAAAAACAGCATCGTTATCTTGCGAAAAATGCTGAAGGATATCAATGATGAGGCGCTGCGGATGATAAATGAGACCGCAAGCAACCTTATCATGGTCGGAAAAAGCCTGAAATTGGTATTGGAAGACTATGAGAAGAAACCCCACGAACTTATCCTCAACTGGAAGGAGGTTGAGGGGGCCTTCGAACATGATGTAAAGGTAACTCTTACCGGTCTCTATAAGAAGATCTACTATTTTATCCAATTGATGCAATTTTATGTAAAGAAAAAATAAAAGAAAGCTTCCCTCTTATCTATGACTATCTACAACCCCTGTGGATAAACGGTGGGTAAATCTACAGAAAACGCACAATTTGCGCACAAACTATTCGCAGCTTGTTCCATATAGCCGTTTCTCTAATGCGATAAGCTCTCCTTTTTTCCTTGTCCCGTCCCGATAGTTTCCCACTCCTCCACTCGATGGTACACCCCTGTGGCAGGGGATGATGATCAGCAGTGTATTGGCAGCTAAAGCTCCGGCCACGGCTCGGGCTGCTGTGGGTTTTCCGATGGCTTCTGCGATTTGGCGATACGTTCTCGTTTCTCCCGGGGGAATACGAGATACTTCGCTATATACCTTTTCCGCAAAGGGGCCGCCCGTATGATGATAGGCAAGATCAAAACCGCTTCGTTTACCGGCAAAATATTCTCTCAGTTGGTCTATGGTAGAGGAGAGCACCCGTTCTGCCTCTTCGGGTAACGGTGGATACGGAGATGCCTGCCGAGGTGGCCTCTGTTCCTCCGTCATTGGGGAGTTCCGGTCGACAAACCTGAGAGAAAAGAGTTCTCCAGACTCGGTTACTTGCATTCTCATTGTTCCAAGGGAAAAATCGCGGTCGAGCTGCCATGCTTTCATGACCATGAGTGTACACGTGATGTTCCCTATAAACAACAACGGGAAATTTATGATTATTGATTTTCATGCCGATACATTTTATGATACTATAACAGTTAAGGATGTAAGGATATTGAGAAAAAGGAGTCTCCTATGATCAATCCGACCGACACGGCAATGTCCGTGGCTCATGCGTTGATTTTCTTTTCTACGGTGGGCTGCATCGTGTATGGGCTTCTGCACTGGAACAGGCAGGACCAAACCGAGACGGTCCCTCTGGAGAGAGAGAAGGAGACACATTAAGCATGTACATTGGAATGTGAAAACAAGAGAAGAGGCTGCCGGATTATCACGTTATCCGGTATGCCTCTTTTTATTTTGTTGATCAGTTCTTTTTACGTTTGTCTCGAAAGTAGAGGAGCTCTCCCGGGGCGTTCTTGATGGTTCGTGTGTCCTTCTCGAAAAGGGTCGTCGCCTCCATCAATTCTCCCAACTTCTTGAACCCGTAGTTTCTGGAATCGAAGTCGGGCATTTTCTTGGCGATATTCTGACCCACGTTGCCGAGGTAGGCCCAACCCGAGTCGTCCGCGGAATCTTCCACTGCGGTTCTCAGCAGATTGACCAATTTGGAATCCCTTTTGAGCTCTCCCCCGCTTTTCTTTGTGGAATGGACCTCTTCCGCATCTTCCCGAAGAATTTCCGTGTAAATGAATTTGTCACAAGCGGACACAAAGGCCCTGGGTGTCTTTTTTTCTCCGAAACCGTATACCGTCAGCCCTTCTTCCCTGATTCTTGCCGCAAGGCGGGTAAAGTCGCTGTCGCTCGATACGATGCAAAAGCCGTCGAATCGTTCGGTATAGAGAAGGTCCATGGCGTCTATGATCATTGCGCTGTCGGTGGCATTCTTCCCGCTGGTATAACCAAACTGCTGGATCGGTATGATCGAATGCTCGAGGAGCACCTCCTTCCAGCTTCGCAGATTGGGGCTTGTCCAGTCGCCATAGATTCGTTTTACGCTGGCGATGCCGTATTTGGCCACCTCGGCCAAAAGGCCTTCCACGATGGAGCCTTGCGTATTATCGGCATCAATGAGTACCGCCAGTTTCTGCTGGCTCTGTTCTTCAATATTTGTTTGCATGAGCTTAATCTCCATATGCTTATTTCCGGAAGGCCCAGCAGAAGTGTGGTGCCTTCCTGGTGTGAAAGTCGGGATCGATGGTCTCGTCGGTAATTTCTCGAGCATCCTGATCCTTTACCTCAAGGACGAACCCTTTTCTGTTTGTCGAAAAGAGCAGCAGGCCGCCTGGGGCGAGCAGTTCCATGCACCATTCGATGAGCTTCGGATGATCACGCTGAACATCGAAGGTGTCGTCCATATTTTTCGAATTTGAGAAGGTGGGCGGATCGAGAAAGATGAGATCGTAGGCCCCGTGCTCTCGTTTCGCCGCAGTTTCAAGCCATGTCAGGCAGTCCGCTTTTATCAGCCGGTGCTTTGCCTTCTTATCGCCGAACTGCGTCTGAAAGCCGTTAAGGGCCATGTTCCGCCCTGCCCAGTTGAGGTAGGTGTTGGAATTATCGACACTCGTCGTACGTGCCGCACTCCCTGCCGCGGCATGAACCGATACCGTTCCCGTATAACAAAAAAGGTTTAAGAAACGCTTATCCTGGGCCGTTTCCATGATGCTTCGTCGCAGGGGGCGATGGTCGAGGAAGATGCCTGTATCGAGGTAGTCGTGAAGGTTGACCAGAAAGCGAAGGCCGTTTTCAAAGACCTCAAGCTCACGTCCCGTTTCGGAAACCTTCGCGTACTGATTCGTGCCGCGCTGCCGTCTTCTTCTCTTTACGACGATATGACTCCGGGCTATCCCAAGGGCGTCGGATGTCGCATCCACCAGCTCGCCGAGCCTTCTGGCCGCTGCTGCCGGATCGATGGAAGCCGGCGGAACGTATTCCTGGAGGTGTATCCATCGGTCGTTGTCAACACTCTCGTAGAGGTCTATGGCAGCGGCGTACTCGGGCATGTCGGCATCGTAGAGACGGAAACAGGTTATCCCCTCGTCGAGGAGCCACCGTTTCAGCCGTTTCATATTCTTCTTCAAACGGTTTGCCGCCATCCCGCCACCCGGGCTTTGTTCCCGTTCCCGGATCTGATAGAGCCCCAGACTGCATTCCACCGGTCCGTTGAAAAGGGTGTTGACCTTTTCCGGCTTCAGACCAATGTGATAGTTCCTTGCTTCGTCTCCGGCGACGACTCCGATCTTCCATCCCCCGAAATGGAGTTTCAGGTTTTCTCCGAAACTGCGATAGAGCCCCTCCAATGCCTTACCTCTCAGGTCGCTTCGCTTTCCGTACGGGGGATCGCAGAGCAGTAGGCCCGGCTCCCGCAACGCTCCGGGTTCAAGGAACCTGGCATCTGCGACCTTTACCTCAATTCCTTCCCGAAGCCCGGCTGCGGCAATATTCTTTGCTGCAGCGGCGACAGCCGCCGGATCAATATCGTAGCCTTTGATGACGGGAATCCGTTTCAGTCCCTTGCGGCGGAACTCCTCCGCTTCTTTTCTCATCCTTTCCCAGAGCTGAGGATCATGGCCCTTCCAGCTTTCGAATCCGAATTGCCTGCGAAAGAGCCCTGGCGCTATATCTCCGGCTGCCAAAGCCGCTTCAATGAGAAGGGTTCCACTTCCACAGAAGGGATCGACAAAGGGCTTCCCTTCGCTAGCCATGCTCTTCCAGTCCGCCCTCACCAGAGCCGCCGCTGCCACGGTCTCCCGAAGGACGGCCTCTCCTCGCTCTTTTCGGTAACCGCGCCGGTGCAGGGCCTCTCCTGCAAGGTCGATTCCGATACTGACCGCTTTTCGCTCTATGAAAAGGTTGATGGTGATATCCGGGTGGGCGGTGTCCACACTGGGGCGGGCGCCGCAGGCGTCACGAAATCTGTCGGCGATAGCGTCCTTTACCACCCGTGCGGCATAGCCTGTATGCTCCACAGCCCTATCCCGTTTTCCCGCCGCATCAACGGCAAAGCTTGCCCGAACCGGAAACAGGGAGGGCCAGTCGATACTGTTTGCGGCTCGATAGAGGTCTTTAGCCTCTTCGACGGCAAATCGACCAAGACTCAAGATCAACGAGGAAGCAACCCGCGCATTGAGACAAAAGCGGTACATGGTTTCAAGATTTCCCCGAAAGGAGACACCTCCGGGGAGAATGGCAAGAACCTCCCCTCCGGCAAGGGAGGCTTCGTCGGCGACAATGTCGCTGCAATGCTTTGCCGAAGGAGCAAAGAGGGTATGGAAAGCGGTCATCCCCCTCAGTATAGCCGAAGGGGATGATCGACACAATCGCGTTATCCGCGGATCTTTTTCAACGCTGCGACCGCCGCGTCATAATCGGGATGATCGTGGTTTTCTTTTACAAGTTCGATATAACGGATGGTATCATCCTTATCCACAATAAAAATGGAACGGTTGAGGAGCCTCAGCTCCTCGATAAGCACACCGTAGGCCGTGCCGAAGTCCGCATCCTTGTGATCCGAAAGGGTCACGACCCGGTCGACGCCGGCTGCTCCGCACCAACGCTTCTGTGCGAAGGGCAGGTCCATGCTGATGGTAAGAATCACCACATCGTCACCGAGCGAGGAGGCTATCTCGTTGAATTTCCTGGTCTGCCTGTCGCAGACCCCGGTATCCAGAGACGGGACGACACTAATGAGCTTATATGTACCCTTATAGTCTTCCAGGCTCTTAGGCATCAGGTCGGTATCGAGGACAGTAAAATCGGGGGCCTTATTTCCGACAGAAGGTTCCGGTCCCAGAAGGGTGATACTATTTCCGCCCATTTTCGTCACTTGACGCTTTTCCATCATTTACTCCTTATATAAAATCGCTGTTCTAAGCGTGGATGGTCCACCCCTCAACCCCCCGTGCGGCCTCCATAACCGCTTCGGAGAGGGTTGGGTGGGCATGCACTGTGTTTGCAATATCTTCGGGCAAGAGCTCCGCCGATCGTGCAAGCAACAATTCGTGGATCAGCTCGGTTGCATGGTCACCCACTATTCTTCCGCCGAGGATCTCCCGGCTCTTTTCATCGTACAAGATCTTTACGAAGCCATCCGGACGTTCGATTGCCACTGATTTTCCGGCTCCTCGATAGGGAAACTGTACACTTTTGGCGTTGTGTCCGGCCTCTTTCGCTTCGGTCTCGCTCATTCCGAAGCCGGCGATCTCCGGTTCGGTATAGACCGCTGTGGGAATAAGGGTTGGGTCGATTGCTGCCGGGACATCCTTTCCTGCAATGTGCTCGACGACAAGCTCGGCCTCTTTGCTTGCTGCGTGAGCAAGGAGTATTCCTCCGACCATGTCGCCTACGGCATAGACCCCTTCCGCCGCCTTATAATGGTCTGCGACGCGCACAAAGCCCTTCTCATCGGTGCCAACTCCCGCCTTCTCAAGACCAAGCTCTTCGGTATTGGGCGAGCGGCCGACAACCACGAGGAGCTGATCAGCCTGCACCGTTTCCTGCTTTCCTCCGCTCTCGACACTCAGCGAAACCCCCTTTTCGGAAGTCTCTACTCCTGAGGCCTTGGCGCCAACCAACATTTTAATCTTCCGCTTTTTGAAGCTCCTGGCAAGGATGTCGGTGGTGTCGGGGTCTTCGGTTGGAAGGATCTTCCCCATCGCCTCGATCAGGGTTACCTCAACACCGAAACTGGCCATGATGTGGGCGAACTCGCAACCGATGGCCCCTGCTCCTAAAATGGCAAGGCTCGATGGAAGAGTTTCCATCATCAAGGCTTGGTCGCTTGAAAGGATCCTCTTTCCGTCGAAGGGGAAGGGGGGAAGTTCTCTTGGCCGGCTTCCCGTGGCAAGGAGGATGTTCTTCGCCGTATACCGTTTTTCACCGTCGACCAGAACTACGCCCCCGCCTTCCAGCGTGGCCCGTCCCTCTATCAGCTCTACCTTGTTCTTTTTCAGAAGAAATTTAACCCCCTTTGAGAGGCTTGTACTTGCCTTCCTCGACTTCTTCCACGCCTTTTGGTAATCGAAGCCGCTTTTATCCACGGTTACACCGAGGCCTTCGAGTTCATCGGCATTTCGAAAGATTTCTGCCTGTCGAATCAGGGCCTTGGATGGAATACATCCTATGTTTAGACATACGCCACCCACATCGCCCTTTTCGATAACGGCGCAGGATAGGCCAAGTTGGGTGGCGCGAATGGCTCCAACATATCCGGCCGGTCCCGAGCCAATGACGATCAGATCATAATTATCACTCATATCTACTCCTTGGGGAAATGGCCCCGTCCGAGATTATAACAGGACCATGCCCGGCTCTTCCATCATTGATTTCAAATCCGCCATAAAAGCGGCACCGACGGCTCCGTCTATCACCCGGTGATCACAACCGAGGGTGAGGGTCATGGTGTCCACAAAACGAAACCCGAGCTCTTCGTCCGGCACCGGGGCCTGTCGAAGTGCACCGACGGCGAGAATTGCCGATGCCGGGGGATTGATAACCGCGGTAAAACGGGATATTCCCCAGCTGCCGAGGTTCGTTATGGAAAAGCTTGCTCCCTCATACTCTTCGGGAGTAAGCCGTCCTGCCTGTGCCCGGGGGATAAGCTCTTTCAATTCTTCATCGATGGCTGCAATTCCCTTTGCTTCGCAGTTGCGCACCACCGGTGTAATGAGGCCCTCTTTTTGCGCCACCGCCAGCCCGATATCAACAGAACCGTAGTAGCGTATCGAATCGCCTTCCCAGGATGCATTGATGTTTTGGTTCCTGGTAATCGCTTCGGCCACGAGCTTTATGAGAAAGGCGTTGAAAGAGAGTTTTTCTTCTCCTCGCTTTTGCCTCGGACGATTGAGAGAATCCCGCAAGCGTGCCAGACGGGAGGCTTCCACATCGATATCCAGGTAGTAGTGGGGGGCCTGTCTCATCGATTCACTTAACCGCTTGGCAATGATGGCCCGTTTCCCGCTTACCGGCTCGACCCTATCCTGCATGCGCCCCGGTACCCTGCTCTGTACAGGGGAAGGGGCGTAGGTCCCTGTCGTCTTTGCCGTTTCGATATCCTTCTTTACGATCCTTCCTCCGGGACCGCTGCCGGTGAGGGCGTCAAGGCTTATTCCCGCCTCTTGTGCAAGACGCCGCGCCAGGGGACTTGCCTTCAGCCTGCCGTCCTCACTCCCTGCCGGCCCTACATGTGATCCGCCCTGTGCCGGTGGTGAAGCTGCCACTGCGGCTTGGTTCGCCTTTGTTTGAGTAGGGGACGATGTACCATTTGGGGGAGTGGCCTTTTCGTCTCCTTCCGAGGAGGCAAGTTGTTTCTTCAGCTTTGCTTCGAGTTCTGCAATATCCTCGCCTTCCTTGCCGACGATCGCTATGGGATCACCAACCTTTGCGCTGCCCCCTTGATCGACAAGAATCGAAAGAAGTGTTCCTTCCTGAGTTGACTCGTAATCCATGGTGGCCTTGTCGGTTTCCACCTCACAGATGAGATCTCCTGTGGCTATGGAATCACCAACCGACTTCTGCCAACCTGCTATGGTCCCCTTCTCCATAGTTGGAGAGAGGGATATCATTAATATCGCTTCGGCCATGGGGTCTCCTTCCTCATCGATTTTTCAATCGACATACAATACAGACTTCGCGGCGCGAACCACCTTCTCGACCGAAGGTTGCGCTGCGAGTTCCAGCCTATGGTTGTAGGGCATGGGCACATCCTCTCCGCTGACCAGTTGGACCGGCGCATCGAGATAATCGAAACAGTCCCGCCCCACAAGAAAACCGATGTGACTGCCCACCGATGCTACAGGCCAAGCCTCGTCTACGACCACACAGCGGTTTGTTTTCCGCACCGATTCATAGATGGTTTCGGTATCGATGGGGCGTAGGCTTCGCAGGTCGATCACCTCTGCCTCTATTCCCTCTTCTGCGAGTTTCTCTGCCGCCTGCAGCACCATGCGTACCGGTTTCGAATGGGCGATAAGAGTCACATCCTTTCCCGCCCTTTTTACGTCGGCTTTATCGAGGTCGATGAGATACTCCTCTGCGGGAACCTCTCCCTCCCAGGAATACATCAACTCCGCCTCGAGAAAGATCACGGGGTTATCGTCACGTATGGCACTTTTCAAAAGCCCTTTGGCATCGTAGGGAGTCGATGGTGCAACAACCTTCAGTCCGGGGATATGGGCATAAAAGGATTGGAGTGCCTGGCTGTGCTGGCTTGCCAGAAACTCGGCCGGCCCGTTAGGCCCCCGTATCACCATGGGGATCTTGAACTGCCCCCCTGACATGTAACGGGTTTTCGCCGCATTGCTGATCACCTGATCGATGGCCATGAGGGAAAAGTTGAAGGTCATCCACTCGACAATGGGGCGCAGGCCAGCCATTGCTGCACCTATTCCCATACCGGTAAAACCCTCTTCGGCAATGGGGGTATCGATAACCCGCTTGGGTCCGAATGTCTCCAGCAAGCCCTGGGTTACCTTGTAGGCCCCATTATATTGGGCCACCTCTTCACCCATAAGCAGTACCGAATCGTCCCTCCTCATCTCCTCTTCTATTGCCTGTCGTATTGCTTCACGAAATGCTATTTTCGCCACAGTGTCCTCCCTTCTCTTAGGCCAGTATGTCGCTGTAAAGCGCTTCTATTTCCGGCTCCGGGCTTTCTTCCGCAAAGCTTGCAGCCTCTTCGCTGAGTTTCTTTGCCTCTTTGTCCCATGCCTCGAGATCGGAGGCCTGAACTCCATCCTCCAGAAGCCCCTTTTTGAGAATCAGAATGGGATCGCGTTCTTTGTAGTCCTCGAGCTCCTCCCGTGTTCGATACTTTGCCGGATCGCTCATGGAATGGCCCTTGTAACGGTAGGTCTTTATCTCCAAGAGGGAGGGCATATGCTCCTTTCGTGCTTTCTCCACAAGCTCTTTTACATTTTCATGGACCGTAATCACATCCATCCCATCGATCTGACGCCCCTCGATGCCGTAACTTGAGGCCATGACCGAAAAGTCGTCGACTGCCGAAACACGTCTAAAATCGGTGCCCATACCGTACTGATTGTTTTCGCAGATATAGACAACCGGCAGGCCGTATATCTTTGCAAGGTTGAGGCTCTCATGGAATGCTCCCTGATGGATGGCGCCGTCTCCGAAAAAACAGAGAACAACTCCGTCCTCTTCCCGGTAACGAATCTTTAGCCCGACCCCTGTGGCTACTGGAATTTGGCTGCCGACGATTCCATTTCCGCCAAACATATGTTTCTCGATGTCGAACATGTGCATGGAACCACCCTTTCCCTTGCTGCAACCGGTAACCTTTCCGTAGAGTTCCGCCATCACTGCCTTTGGATCCATACCCGATGCCAAGGCGTGGCCATGATCGCGGTAGGCGGCCACGATATAATCACTTTTTAGATCAAGAGCTCCGATGGCTCCGGTTGCGACAGCCTCCTGGCCAATGTAGAGATGGCAGAAACCTCCGATCTTTCGCAGACCGTACATCTGAGCGGCCTTTTCCTCAAATCTGCGAATAAGCAGCATCTTTTTATAGAGCGCTGTTTTTTGTTTTGTGTCTGTCATAATGACCTCTTAACTAAAATCGACGATTCTCGATTCTCCCGTCATGGGCAGGAAGCTGCGCCCCCGCTCTATGATGGTCTCGACAACGACTAAGCTTCCTGCATCCGCGTTCAGCTTCCAGAAAACACCAAGTTTGCTACCGATCTCTTCGAGGACTTCGGCTCGCATTGAGGCATTTTCGATCAGGTTTGCTTTCCCATCGGCATAGGCGATACGATCGAGTCCCCTGGTTTGAAACATCCACTGAACCGAGGCGTTCGCCTCCAGCTGGCGTCTTTTGTCGAAGTCGAGTGAGGTAACCGCATAGATGGCGCCGGCGCGATCTTTCAAAATCGCCGGGGTCATCCAGCGCATTCGCGGGCTTCCGTCCCGATC